>JAAEPH010000110.1 GCA_024232855.1 Gammaproteobacteria bacterium | reverse complement strand
GTCATTGCGAGGAGCGTAGCGACGAAGCAATCTCCAGGTAATGGCGCGATGTTGAGAGATTGCTTCGCTGCAGCCAAAGCATTCGCTGCGCTCATGGGCTGGGCCCCGCTCGAGGGCAGGACGCCCGAGTGCCGGGCGCGCGGACCGGCCTGCAATGACGGCAACGTGCTGTTCGCTGCCCCCTGCGATGCACTTTTCAGTGTCTCCTTTGAAGATAACCGCCGCTCAGATTTGATTTTTCAGCAGCAGGAAAGTGCGGTGACCTCAACCGGTAGATGCAACATTAATGTTACGAACGCCCGCTCTCGGAGAGCAGGTATTCGGGTATCATTGATTGAAACCCATAATCCACAACCAACGATTAACCAATCACCGGAATATGTGAATGCGAATCTGGAGTCAGGCAAGTGAATTGGCGGCGCAGACACCGCAGGCCAGAAATCGGTATGTCGATTTCTTACGTGCGGTTTCAATCCTGATCGTCATCAGCGGTCACTGTCTGATTTCGACCGCATATTACGTCGACGGTAACCTGACGTATGAGCATTTGTTTGAAATTCAGCCACCAACACAATGGTTGACCTGGATATTCCAGGTCATGCCGATCTTTTTTATTGTTGGCGGTTACTCGAATGCTGTTTCATTGGAAAGTGCACAACGCAGGGGTGTTGGGTATGCGGATTGGCTGGCTGGGCGGTTGAACCGCCTGGTCATACCTTTGCTGGTATTGCTATTCACCTGGGCTGCAATTGCAGTGATCATGCACTTTTCCAATGTCAGTCCGGCGGTCATTCAGTTGGCCTCGCAAGCTTCGTTGATTCCCACCTGGTTTCTCGCCATTTACATCATGGTAGTAATTCTCGCACCGCTCACCTACAGAATCTGGCAACGCCTGGGCTTCACATTTATCTGGGTTTTTGTGGCGATCGCGGCCCTTTTGGATATTACCTTCTTCGTGGCAGAGCTTCGCTGGCCCTCCTGGAGCAATTACTTCTGGGTCTGGCTTACCGTTCACAATCTGGGATATGCCTGGAGAGATGGCCGCATGAGTATTGCCCGGCGCCTTGTGATCTATTCGGCGCTTGCGCTCGCGACCTTGTGGTTACTGGTAATTCACGGTCCTTATCCTCTGGCAATGGTCGGTTCACCAGATCAAAGTTTGTCCAATACCACACCTCCCAAAATAACCTTGCTGGCGCTCGCAATGTTTCAGTTTGGTTTGTTGCTGGCACTCGAAAACCCAATGCGCCGGGCATTAATGAACCTGCGTTTATGGACAGCGACGGTATTGATAAACAGCATGATCATGACGATTTATCTCTGGCACATTACCGTAATGATTATTTTCGTTGCCATGCTTTTTCTTGCCGGTGGACCGGGGCTGGGTCTAGAGCCGGGTAGTGTTAGCTGGTGGTTTTCACGGCCGCTATGGCTAACTGTTTTACTGATCCTGTTAGCACCGATTTCATTACTTCTTTCGCCGCTGGAAAGAATCTCGCGCAGCTCCGAATCACCTGTCCCTTCGCCTGTTCGGCAGGTAATCGGGGCAATGATGATCTGTCTCGGTGTCGCGCTGCTGGCGTTGTTTGGCTATGGCGGCGGGCCGTTCCCCAGGCTGGATCTTGTGTCATTTGCGCTGGTTGCGGTCGGTGCAGGCATCAGCGGCTTGCTGCCCGGCTTCAGATAACCCAAACAATCATTGTGTGCCGCAGGCGGGTCAATGCTTCGCTAGTGGCGGAATAGCAGAAATCTCACCACTCAGAAGGCGACGATCGAATGCCCTGAAGACGGCTGAAGACCGGCTGTAGCGGCAGCTGCCGAGACCGAGGATTGCAGGGCATCGGTCAGGTAAAAATCTACTTCTATCGAATCAAAGCCGGACAGGCTGATCGCCCGAACGAGCTTGCGCTCAACCGCACCGTCACGGCCAGCGGCCGCTATCCGTTGAGTAAAATGCTCTTCCTTGATCACGCTTCCACGGGCATCGACGAATTTAACCCGGGCATTGAACTGTGCAGCCTGGAGCCTGTTTCCATTGGAAAACATCACGCTGATCGCGCCGTGACCCTTCTTGTCGGTCAGCGCATACATATATCCATAGGCGTTTTCGACGGCACCCCGGGTCGCGTGTCTCATGCCGTCGTCCGCGTGAAACTCGTAAGCATGGTTGGCGGCGGCGGCCTGCCCCCATGCCAGTATCAGCATGGGCAGCAGCAACACCAGAATCGAATGGGACAGAAAGTTCTTCATCGTTTGCTCCTTCGTAAATATCCGCGTCTGCGGGCGTAACGTATTTATACAAAGGCGCTGTGAAAAATCGGTGAACAACACTAGCCCGATCACCACCTGTACTGCGGTTCCGGGTATGTCTGTAACGGCGGACCGCTAACCTGCATATTGCACCAGTATGTGCACAACACCGGGTGCCAGGGCTGAAAAAAAGAGTTCTCGCGGAGGCGCTGAGGCGCAGAGAACACTGAGGAAATTTTAAAGGATGGGCGCCTTGGTTTCTCAGTTCAAAATACGACGACCTCGCACTCCTCTGCGCGCCCCGCACCTCAGCGCCTCCGCGAGAACCTCTCCGGGAGGTATCCGTGATACTGGTGCAATATGCAGGCTAAGCCGGGTTTTAGTCGACGATGAACACCTGGCCGCTCAGGCAGCCTTCGACCGCCTTGCTGTAGGCGAGACCGACGTCGGCGCTGGACACGTGAACGTGGCCATGAAAGAAGCCGTCGTACTTCTGGCGTGATACCTCGAGTACTTCCGGGCTTACCGCATTGATGCGGATGCCGCGCGGCATATCGACCGCCGCCCCCAGCACGAAACCATCGAGCGCGCCATTGGCGGCCGCCGCACAGGACCCACCGCGAATCGGATCACGATTGAGGACGCCGCTGGTGAGGGTGAAAGAGCCGCCGTCGTTGATGTAGTCAAAGCCTTCGAGCACGAGGTTAACCTGGGGTAATAGCTTGTGGTTGATCCCTTTCATGAACTGTTCGCTGGTCATTTCGTGCACGGCGCCAAAGTGACCGTGCCCGACCGCGCTGACGACCGCGTCGACCTTGCCGGCCTGCCGATACATGGCGCGAATGCTGTCCACGTCCTCGATGTCGGCCTGAATATCGCCGCTGCTGCGGCCGACGGCAATGATTTCGTGACGAGCCGACAATTCATCGACCGCGGCTTTACCGACCGCGCCGTTAGCGCCTATGACTATGACTTTCACTTGATGCCCCCCCCACTAAATAAACCAATAAATAAACCAGGTAGTGAGCCGCTATATTAACCGCTCGAGCAGTATTCCGCGATGTGGTTTTTGAAGGCCGCCATGATCACCGGAATCAATGGCGAGGCCACTGCGGCGAAGACGTGCTCGTCGATCTGGCGTACCGGAATCAGCTCGGCGCCAGTGCCGGTGAGAAAACACTCCTCGGCCTGCTGCAGATCGCTGACGCGAAGACTGGTCTCGCGACAGGCGATTCCGGCGCGGCCGGCGACATCGATGATGACCGCGCGCGTCACACCCTCGAGCATGCCGTCTTCGAGCGGCGGCGTTAACAGTTCGCCATCGCGCACGATAAATATGTTATCGACGCTGCCTTCACTGACATTACCCTCCAGGTTGAGCATCAGCGCCTCGTCCATGCCGGCGCGGTTGGCTTCGATGCGGGCGAGGATGTTATTCAGGTAATTGAGGCTCTTGATCTTCGGGTCGAGACAACGCGCCGGTGTACGGCGGGTATGCGCGACATGCAGGCTGACGCCCTGACCGGGCTCGCCTACATCCATTACCGCGATTTGATCGGCGATGATAAACAGGCTCGGCTGGCTGCATTTTTGCGGGTCGAGGCCGAGGTTGCCGACACCGCGCGTCACCACCAGTCGCAGGTATCCAGTGTCGCTCGAGTAAGCGTCGATGAGCTGTTCGATAGCCTGCGCTATCCGTTCCTGGCTATAGGGCACAGCCAGTCCGATCGCCTGAGCCGACGCTTGCAGGCGCTGCAGGTGGGCTTCGAGCATGAAGGTTTTCCCCTGGTAGAAGCGTAGCCCCTCGAAAATACCATCGCCGTACAGCAGGCCATGGTCGAAAACGGAGATGGCGGCTTCGTGGGCCGGTTTAATCGTCTGGTTGATCCAGCAAACTGCAGTATGGCTCATGGTTTTAATTGGTCAATAATGATGACGTATTAGGTTTAACCGCAAACGCATATAATGTCAATACTATTGACTTAAATTTCTTCCATGCCAAATCGACAGAACGAATTAAACCAGGCGCTCGAATCGATGCATTTCGGTTTTCGCGCGATGGTCTACAAACCCGATGAACGCCTCGCGCAACTCGGGCTTTCGCGTATCCATCATCGCCTGCTGTACTTTATCGGGCGTAACCCGGGCTGCAGTATCAACGAGTTGCTGCAAATCATGCGCATCACCAAGCAATACCTGCACCGCCCGCTCAGGCGGATGATCGAGCTCGGCTATATCCGACAGACCACGGACGCCCGTGATCGCCGCATCAAGCGACTGGAACTGTCCGCAAGCGGTAACAAACTGGAGCATGAATTAACCGAGGTGCAACGCCGGCGTTTCGCGGATATTTTCAAACAAACGGGGCCCGCCGCCGAGAAACACTGGCGCGAGGTGATGAAACTGCTCGGCGAACAAATTGAATTCTAACCCGCATATCGCTCAAGTATCGCGAATACCTCCAGCGAAGGTTCTCGCAGAGGCGCTGTGGTGCAGGGCACGCAGAGAGGTGGGAGGTTGTCGTAGTTCGAATAGAGAATCCCAGGCACCCACCTTCTAATCTCTTCTCAGCGCCCTCTGCTCCCCCGCGAGAACCTTTCCCGGCAGCCCCGAACCAGCCAGTAAAACTGTCCATACTGGCGCAAAATTAAAGATTGGCCTGTTCAGGCGCGGTTGCCGCCGTCCAGAACTAACGGGTAACCGGTGATGAATTTTGCTGAATCGCTGCAGGCGTACAGCACCATGTCGGCGACTTCCTGGGCGCTACAGACACGATTCAGCGGCACCGCCTGCGCCGACTCCCGCAGACCGGCTTCGGCGTCCAGGCCGCGGTCGCGGAATTCGCCGCGCAGCATCGGCGTATCGACATCACCCGGGCAGATCGGCACAATGCGAACTCCCGCGGGTGCGTAATCGAGCGCCATCGCCCGCGTCATCTGCAACACGGCGCCCTTGCTGGCGCAATAGGCGGTTAGGTGATGGCTACCGGTAAGCGCCGCATCCGAGGCGATGTTGATGATGGTGCCCTTGCTCGACTTCAAATGCGGCAACGCCGCACGGCAGATGTAAAACATGCCGTTGACGTTGACGTTCATCGTCTGCAACCACTGCTCATCGGTGGTTTCCTCGGCCGTGGCGTGGTAGATAATACCGGCGCTGTTGACGACAATATCCAGTCCCTCGAGTATGCCGGCGGCCTCGGTGACGATGAGATCGCATTTTTCACGTATGCCGATATCGCCTCCGACGAAGGCGATGCTGCCCTGCTCTCCGCCACAGCGTTTCATGATCGCACGCGCCTTGTCGCGATCGCGCCCACTGATGACAACCCTGGCGCCGGCCTTGACGAAACTGGCGGCGCAGGCCTCACCCATGCCCGAGGTGCCGCCGGTGATCAGTACCCGCTTACGCCTGAAATCAAATCGTATCGCCGCGACCGCCATTATCGATTACCTCATTTTTTAATCCGGTAATCGCCTTCAGTTCGAGGAACTCCGCAAGCCCCCATTTGCCTTTCTCACGACCGTTACCGGATTGCTTGTAGCCGCCGAAGGGGGTGTCGGAATCACCGCCGGCGTAGTTGATCGCGACCTGTCCGGCACGCAGTCGCCGGGCGACGATTCTGGCGCGTTCCATTTCCGTCGAACAGACGTAGGCCGCGAGACCGTAGTCGGTATCATTGGCAATGGCAACCGCCTCGTCTTCGCCGTCGTAGCCGATAATCACGAGCACCGGTCCGAAAATTTCCTCGCGCGCGATCGTCATGCTGTTATCGACGGGCGCGAACACGGTCGGCTTGACATAGAACCCGGTCGGCAGATGGTCGGGCCGGCCGGTACCGCCGGTGACAAGAGGTGCGCCCTCGTCGATACCCTGCTGAATCAATCCCTGAATTTTGTCGAACTGGACCTGGTTGACGACCGGGCCAATGTGATCGCCGGGTTTGGAGGGATCGTCGACGGCGATGCTTTGCACGGCTGCCCGCGCCGCTTCGATGGCGACGTCCATTTTTGAATTTGGCACCAGCATGCGCGTCGGTGCGTTACAGGACTGGCCGCTGTTATCCATCATGTAGTGCACGCCGTCGCTGACCGCTCTGGCGATATCGGTATCGATGAGCACGATGTTGGCCGATTTCCCGCCGAGTTCCTGGGCGACGCGTTTGACGGTGCCGGCGGCGGCCCTGGCAACCGCGATACCGCCGCGGGTCGACCCGGTAAACGACATCATATCGATACCCGGGTGTTTCGACATGGCTTTGCCAACCACCGGACCGTATCCGTTCACCAGGTTGAACACGCCCGCGGGCACGCCGGCTTCCGCCAGGACTTCGGCGAATATCATGGCATCCAGCGGCGATTCTTCACTGGGCTTCAGGAGCATGGTGCAGCCCGCTGCGAGCGCGGGTATGACCTTCACTGCAACCTGGTTCATCGGCCAGTTCCAGGGCGTAATCATGCCGCAGACGCCGATCGGCTCGTAGCGCAGAATCATGTCGTCCTCGGCGCTTTCGAAACTGAAATTCAGCAACGCCTTGATCGCGCTCTTGATGTGACCGGCGCCGAGCCTGGCCTGTGAACCCCGCGCGAGATCGACGGGTGCGCCCATTTCCAGCGAAATCGCCTCGGCGATATCGTCGAAATATTTCTTGTAGGCCACCCTGATCCTTTCCAGCAGTGCGAGACGGTCCTTGACGTTCCATTGCGAATAATCGACAAACGCGCTGCGCGCCGCCGCTACCGCACGATCGACATCGGCCGCACTGCCGGCGCTGACCTGGGTGAAGGCTTTTTCGGTGGCGGGGTTGATAACATCGATGGTGGCCGCGGTAATCGGGTCAACCCAGGCGCCGTCGATATAAAACTTGAGATGGTCCATCTTGTAAGATTCCTGGAACAGCAGTGTGTCACGAAATATGAAATGTGCCGTGAAACATCTCCATGCGCAAGACTTTTTTCAATGAAAGGGTAGATTCAGCCCCTCCAATTGCGCGCGGCTTGATCCGTATCACCCTACAAGCGCAATACTCTACTCGGAAGCAGCATCCGATCGGAAAATCGACCCGCTGACGGGCGCCGATCCAATCACGTAAAAAGTCATATCGGGGTGGTGAAATCAACCCTATAATCGGTGCTTTCAGCAGTTTCGCCGGAGTCCGGGAGTATGGCCGAACACCGATTATTTCCCTATTTCCTGATCCTGGGCGCCGGCCTCATCTGGGGCGCTACCTTTTCGCTGGCGCTGATCGCAACCGCAAAGGGCGCGCACCCGCTCGGCCTGTCGGCCTGGCAGGTGGTACTCACCGTCCTGTTTTTCCTGGTCGCCTTCCTTTTTTCACGGTTTACCCTGTTCAATCCCCGGCACCTGCGTCACTACCTGGTGCTGGCGCTGGTCGGCATCACCGTGCCCAACCTGTTTTACTACTACGCCGCACCTCACCTGTCAGCCGGCATACTGGCGATCACCATCTCGACCGTGCCGCTGTTTACCTACGCCATCATGCTGCTGTTGCGCTTCGAGTCCATGGTTGCACGCCGCATGGCGGGCATCGTGCTCGGCATGATCGCGATCCTGCTGCTGGTGGTGCCGGACCATGGCTTCAGCAGTGGCGACGCCAGCCTCTGGATTCTACTGGTGATCGTCAGCGCGGTGCTCTACTCAATCGAAAACGTTTATATCGGCAGGGGTATCCCTGCTTCGATCGATATTCGCGAATTGCTGTTCGCTTCCAACCTGCTGGCCGCGCTGATTCAGTTTCCGCTCGCCCTGTATCTCGGTGTCGATGAATCCTTGAACTGGCTGCTCAGCGATGCCGGGCTTGCCCTGGCCGGCATAGCCTTCGGCAGCTGTATCGCCTACGCCATGTTTTTTTACACGATCAAGACGGCCGGCCCCGTGTTCGCGAGCCAATGTGCCTACGCCGTCACAATTTCCGGGGTAATCTGGGGTATTATGATCTTTACCGAGCAACACAATATCTGGATCTGGATCTCGGTGATAGTCATGTTGCTCGGGCTGGTACTGGTATCACCAGACGAAGATGCGGAGGTCGAAGATGATAATCCGAAAATCCTCAGTTGAATCTACTGCGGTCGTCTACTGCACTGAATATCAGGTATTCAGTGCAGTAGACGCCCTCGCTACGATTCAACTGAGGATTTTAGGTTCAAGACTCGTTGCGCAGGTAAATTTCATCCAGCGCCCGCAGGATGTCATATCGGCTGATGAGGCCGACCAGCTTGCCGTCGCGCAACACCGGAAATCGCCTGAAGCTCGAATGCAGGAATTTTTCGGCGGCGTCGACGACACTGCTGCTCGCATCGATGTGCTCCACTTCACGGCTCATGTACTCGCTCACCTGCCCGCCCCAATCCTGGTGGTAAGCCGCGTTGTAGACGATCGCAAGGCAGTCTTTCTGCGACAATATGCCGACCAGTCGCCCGGATTGATCGACTACCGGAGCGCCCGATAACTGCCAGTGCAGCAGCATGCGCATGGCCTCGATAATATCGTCCTCCGGCGAGACGCTGACCAGCTCGGTCGCCATGTAATCCGCAATGGTGGCAGTCATGACCCGGCCTCGCGCACGATACAGTTACTGCAATTTCCACAGCTGCCGCCAAGCGGTTTACGCCGCAGCACCAGCCCCAGCGCCATACCGGCAACCGCCAGCAGGAACAGCGCGACCGCGATTAATATTGTCATCATATCGAGACCCTCGCTTTTTGTTTAACTGCCAAAATCATCATAATGTATATTCTCCGTAGCCACACCAAGTTTATCGAGCATCGCCAGCACCGACTGCACCATCAATGGCGGACCGCACAGGTAGTACTCGCAAGTTTCGGGCGCCGCATGCCGCGCCAGGTAGTTGTCGTAAGCGACCTGGTGGATAAATCCCCTGTCGCCGCTCCAGGCATCGCCCTTGCCAGGCTCGGAAAGCGCCGGATGCCATTCGAAATTGTCGAACTCACCCTGCAACCGCTCGAACACATCGACATAATAGAGTTCACGCTGCGAGCGCGCGCCGTACCAGTAACTTATCTTGCGCTGCGAACCCTGGGTCTCCAGCAGGTCCAGAATCTGCGCGCGCAACGGCGCCATGCCGGCGCCGCCACCGATAAACACCAGCTCCCGCTCCGAGGGTTCCACCGCAAAATGCCCGTAAGGACCACGCAGCGTAACCGTATCACCCGCCTTGAGTGAAAACAGCCAGCTCGACACGATCCCCGGGGATATCCCGGATTTCCCGGGCGGCGGCAGGGCGATACGGATATTGAGCATGATCAAACCCTTCTCGGCCGGATGGTTTGCCATCGAATAGGCGCGCGTCACCGCGATATCGCTGGAGGCGCTGAGTTGCCACAACTTCTGCTGATCCCAGACATCGCGAAATTCGGCTTCGATGGCGAAATCGCTAAAGTCGACCCGGTACGGCGGACAGGTAAGCTCGACGAATCCTCCGGCACGAAACTCCATCGACTCACCTTCGGGCAGGGTAAACACGATCTCACGAATCAGCGTGCTGACGTTTCGCACGGTGGCGACCTGGCACTGCCAGGTCCTGATATCGAAGTAAGCCTCGTCGACCTCGACCGACATGGGTCCGAGCACGGGTACCTGGCAGGCGAGACGCGTACCACTGCGTACCTCGGACTGGCTCAGATGCACCAGTTCCTGTGGTCCGGCTTCACCATCGCCGCCGATAACCCGGGCCTTGCACAGTCCACAGGTTCCCTTACCGGCGCAGGCGCTTGGTAGGTGCAGGTTGGCCGTGCGGAAGGCATCGAGCAGGCGCTCGCCAATCTCGGCTTCAACCGTTTTACGGTTGTTGATATCGATCTCACAAGTGCCTCGCGGCACCAGCAGGCGCCGGGCGCCAAGCACGAACAGCGTCAACAGCAGCACGATGCCGCAAAAGAACAAAACGCCGAGTATCGCTTCCAGCATCATCCCATCCCGGCGAAGGCCATGAAGCCGAGCGACATGATGCCGGCGATTATGAAATTGATGCCGAGACCCTGCAGGCCTTCAGGTATATCGGCATACTTGAGGCGCTCGCGCAACGCGGCGAAGATGACGATGGCGAGCGCCCAGCCGAGCCCCGAACCGAAACCGAAAACCACGCTTTCGCCGAATCCGTAACTGCGCTCGACCATGAACAGGCTGCCGCCGAGAATCGCGCAGTTGACCGTGATCAACGGCAAGAATATTCCCATCGCTCGATGCAGTCGCGGCACGTGAAATTCGAGCGTCATCTCAAGCACCTGCACCATCGCGGCGATGACCCCGATAAATGCGATCAGGCGCAGAAACGACAGGTCGATATCGCCGAGCCCGGCCCATGCGAGCGCGCCCGGCGCGAGCAGATAAGTGTAAATCAGGTTGTTCACCGGTACCGTTACCGTCTGCACGAACATCATTGCCAGGCCGACGCCGAAGGCGGTATCGACACGTTTCGACACCGCCAGGAAGGTGCACATGCCGAGGAAAAAGGACAAGGCGAGATTGTCGAGAAAGACCGAGCGCAACAGCAGTTCGAACATTCCGTTCATTTGGAAATCCGCCGCTCGTCGCGCAAGCTGAACTCGGGTTTTTCCACCTGCCGCGGACGCCGCCGCCGAATCAACCAGATGATGCCGCCGATAATGAAAAACGCGCTCGGCGGCAACAGCATCAGCTGCAATGGCTCGAACGAACCGCCCTGGCTCGTCGGCACCAGGATCTGCAGGTTGAGCAGGCTGCCCTTTCCGAAAAATTCGCGTATCGCCCCGACCATGATCAGGATCAGCGAGTAGCCGAGACCGTTGCCGATACCGTCCAGCGTACTCGCGACGACGCCGTTGTGCATCGCGTAACCCTCGGCGCGCCCGAGCACGATGCAATTGGTAATAATCAGCCCGACGAATACCGAAAGGCGCTTGCTGAGTTCAAAGGCATAGGCTTGCAACAGCTGATCGACGACGATGACGAGCGTGGCGATCACCGTGATCTGCACGATGATGCGCACCGAGCGCGGTATCTGGCGGCGCATCAGGCTGACCACGGCGCTGCCCACGGCAAGCACGCAAACCACGACCAGGCTCATCAACAGCGCGGTATCGAGCGAAGTCGTCACCGCCAGCGCCGAACAGATTCCCAGAATTTGCAGGGTCAGCGGATTGTCGTCGATCAACGGACGAGTCAGTATGCGCCAGTTATTATCCTGCATCAGAGTTGCTCCTCGCGTACGCGCTGCAAGAAGGTGGAGTAGCCGAACTCTCCGAGCCAGAAGCGCAGCATGCCATCGACGCCCTGCATGGTTCGGGTGGCGCCGGAAATGCCGTCGACCTGGTAGGCAGCATCGTCGCTATATCCTCCGCCGGGCGAGCGTACACCGATGCGCAGCACACCAGTATCGTCGAACGCGCGCAGGTCCTGCCATTGGGCTTCCCATTGTGCTTCCTCGATACGCGCGCCGACGCCCGGCGTTTCACCGTGCTGATAAAACTTGAGCGCGCGCAGGGTACGCGTATCGCCATCCATTACCAGCCAGGCGTGCAGGGTCGACTGGTAGCCGCGTCCCGAGACCGGCAGGATGATCAGGTCGATGTGCTCATCGTCGCCTCGCACCAGGTAGATCCTGGCGTGGCGTGCGCGCCGCCGCAGGCCGGCGAGATCCTGTTCATCGGGAATCGCGACACTGGTGGCGGGCGAGGTCGCGGCCCTGGCGGCATCGAAGCTGGCGCCGTCGATACCGTCATCGAAGCGTCCGCTGTCGAGTTCGACCATGCGCTGCTCCAGGCTCTCGATGGATTGTGCGTGCCCGATGCCGGACAATGCGGCCAGCACCAGCTCCAGCTGGGCAATGCGTTCGGCCTCGATATTCGCGCGTTGTATCGGGCGCAGAGTGACCGCGACAACCGAAACCAGCAAGCCACAGACGAAGGCCACCGCGAGCGCAAGCGTGAGCGCGCGGCTGGTGCTATCCCTGGCGGCCGTTTCAGACATGGCGCCGTGCCCTCTGTTTAATATTCCAGGCGATCACCGCGTGGTCGATCAACGGCGCCAGGATAGACGCCAGCAACAGCGCCGGGATCACCGCGTCGGGATGCGTCGGGTTGGCTACCCTGATCAATATCACCAGCGCCGCGATCAGGAATCCCTGGATCCAGCGACCGGGATTGGTGCACGCCGATGCAACCGGGTCGCAGCCGAGAAACACGGCACCAAAAGCAAAGCTGCCGAGCAGTAAATGCCAGTAAGCAGGCATCGCGCCGATACCGGTTTCGGCGCCCATCCAGTCGACCAGCGTGGCGATGGCGATAAGGCCGATGATCTGCGCTACCAGCAAACGCCAGGCAATCACTCGCGTTAGCAGTAACAGGGCAGCGCCAAGCGCCACCGCGAGTAGCGAGGTCGTCCCCATCGGCCCCGGAATGGCGCCGAAAAACGCCGACCACAGGTCGATATCGGCTTGCGCGAGCGCGGCTTCGCCGCCGCGATGGTAGAGTGCGAAGGCATCGCTTCCGGCATACCCGGCAACCCCTTTCCACAGCGGGTGCGAACCCGAAGCACTGGCAAAACTGACCTGCACGATGGCGACGCCCAGCAACACGGGGCTGAGAAAGGATTTACCATCGCCGCCGAATACCCCCTTGCCCAGCAGGATTGCACAGGTCATGCCAAAAATGATATGGGTGAACGGCGCCGCCCCCGGCAACAACAACGTAAACAACAGCGCGATCAACACGTAACCGGGCTCGATTGGCCGGCGGCATCGTTCGGCTATGACTCTTTCCCAGAAACCGCCAACCAGCAACGCCAGCAACAGCATCGGCAACAACTGCGCCAATCCCACGGCGAAGTATTCGTAAAGGCCGGGACCTTCAAAGCTTGACGCCAGCCCCCTGGCCAGCTGACTTCGCAAATCATCGCCGCCGGGCGCGGCGGCGAGCCCGTTCAGGTACTGGTATCCACTGTTGAGGATTGCCGCCAGGGTTACCGGCAGCAGCGACAACAGCTGCAACCTGAGGATACCCCGCCGTCCACCGTCAGTTCTGTTTCGGGCCGGCATCATCGCGCCGCCTCGAGTTGATCGAGAACACGGCGCAGCAACAGGCCGTAATCGCTGTTGGATACACAGGCCGAACTGAGCGCGGCAAGATCTTCTTCGACCAGTTCGAGGGCGCCGAGTTCGCGCGCGCGTTCGGCGTCACCCAGCTGCAGCGCGCGCATCAGCGGTACCGGGAAGATCCCCGGCGGCGCCAGCGCTTCGAGCCAGTCGCCGGGGATCAATGCTCCAGCTCCGGGATCTTCGTCCGGCGTCTCGGCGGCTGCCCGTTTCATCACGGTGAGCTGGCGCTGCCCGGCGGCGAGACAGGCCTGACCCGGATCCAGGGGTTGACCGTAGATTGCAGAACCCGCCCGCACTTGCAGTGGGCCGCCACAGACTTCACCCGTCAGCAAATCGTCGATCGCCGCGCCCGCACATACCTGCAACAAACGCGGATTGTTAACGGCATCGCCGCCCAGCGAAAGAACGCGCTGCAGCCAGGGCTTGCCGTGCAGCAGCAAATGCCCCAACGCGATAACCTCCTGGTAGCCGATATGCCAGACTTCGCCGCCGGCGAACCCGATCGGACACAGAGCCTGAATGTGCACGCCGGGCAATCCGGCGGAGTGCCCCTCATCGAATACCGCGCTGATGGCGCCGCTCGCGGCATCGAAAGGAGGCTTGTAGTCGGGCGCGTGGCACAGGTACAACGGCGCGGAGCTGATACGCGCGAGCGCGTTTACCGCGGCGCGGAATTCAAGGGCAAAGACTTCGATAATCAACGCCGGCTGCGGCGCCAGCGGTTCGGCATCCAGCGCCGTGATGAAGATCGCGGCCGGTTCGGCCGCCGGGTCGGGGATGTTGCCGAACGGACGGGTGCGCAGGCTGCTCCAGATCCCGGTCTCCAGCAGGAATTCGCGCTGGGCCTCTTTTTCCCGGGATGCAGGTGGGATAAATTCGCTCGCGGCGAGGGTATCGTCGACATCGATATGTAGCGCGACCAGCTTGCGGCGCGGGCCGCGTTCGATTTTGCTGACGATTCCGGATCGCGGCGCCGCCACCCGGATCTCGGGGCGTCTGGCATCGCGCATGACCGCGCTGCCGGCGCGAACCTCGTCCCCAGCCTGGCACAGCAATTCAGGATTGACGCCACGATAGTCACTCCCGAGCAGGGCCAATCGCGTTACTTTCCTGGTTTCAAGATCGAGCGATCCCGGCATAGTCAACCTGTGATGCAGTCTTATGGAGGATGATTCTAACCATCGGTCCTGTGATTTCACTGATCTGCGTCAGCTGGCCGGAGTGTTTTACCACGCCGGGGAGACGGTTATTGCAGGGTTGACATTATCGAAGGCCAACGCCTCCAACCCGTTCCGATTCAATCGCCGAGACCGTCCAGCAACTGCCGTAACACCCGAATATGCTCGGGGCCGGTGCCGCAGCATCCACCTACGATCTGCACGCCGTAGTTACGAATCCAGCCTTCTATCTGCGCCGCATATTCCCGTGGCGAACTGACTTCCTCGTAGCGCCAGTCGGGCAACACCAGCTTGCCGGTCTCGGCATAGGCCATCAGCGGGCCGGGCCAGTGCTGGCGCAGCACCTCGAGCGCCGGGCCGGTATCTTCAACCCGGGTATGCATGATTCCCGCAGCCAGCCCGCCGAGCGGCTTGAGATTATCGACCATTTCCCCGAAATCGTGCGCGCTAGTGGTGTCGTCAGTGTTTTTCCAGCGCAGGCTGCGCACGTCGACCCCGTTTTCCGCCATCATCGCGCTAAAACCGATCAGTACGGGTAAACCGGTTGATACGGCCGCACGGATGACGATGCCCGCGTTTTCGACGTCGCGCATCATTTCCGCGATAATCAGGTCCACACCCGCGTGCGCCAGGCCCTCGGCCAGTTCCTGGTAACTGGATTGCACCTGGCCGCCAATCGCCACTTCACGATGACTGGTCAGCGGCGGCATGCTCGACATCGAACCGGCGATCAGTATCGGCTCGGCGGCAACCTCGTCGCGCGCCTGTTGCGCCAGTTGCACCGATTTCAGATTGATCATCTTGGACTCGTGGCCGAGATTGATGCTTTCCAGCACATGGCGTGCCGTCGAGTAGGTATTGGCGGTAATGATCTGCGCGCCGGCCTCGATATAATCCGCGTGCACCTGGCGCACCGCATCGGGGTGGGTCTTGGTGGCCAGCCCGCTCCACACGTTTTTATCCAGCGTAACCCCGCGGCGACGAATTTCAGTGCTCACACCGCCGTCGAGAAGCAGTATCTCTCCGTTTTGCAGACGCTCGTTCAGGCTAGCCATAGATCAAAAGTAATCAGCAAGTTCACTGCTCGCAGTGTACCAGAGAACCCGTCGAGCGCTCGACAAATTGGCAGTGATTGGGATACCTTTGCGGTTCCGGTAAATAGAGTCATTCATGCCCCCCGAATTTCGATGCATTTTCCTGCTCCCCGTACTGCTGCTGGGCATGCTGTTACAGGGCTGCGCCACTTCGAAGCTACCGACCGAGCCTGCACCCAACGCCGCGCAGCAGCGCATAGACGAACTCAGTCTCGCGCTCATGGCGCTTGGCGACGACATCGATAACGGCGAAGCCCGGCGCGCCGCCTCGATCGCAATCGAGTACCCGCTGGTGCTGGCGCGGCAATACCAGGTAAGCAACCCACCGCTGGTGCACAACATCCTCGTCAACCTGGGCGTAAAACCGCGTGGCCTTTGCGTCGACTGGACAGCCGATCTAATGACGCGCTTGTACGAAGAGCGCTTTCGCAGCTTCGAACTGCACTGGGCGGTGGCAAACTACGAGAGCGCGTTCCGCATCGAACACAGCACGGTGGTCATCAGCGCGCGCGGCGACTCGCTGCAACAGGGCCTGGTACTCGATCCCTGGCGTTACTCGGGACACACGTTCTGGGCGAGGACGCCGCAAGATGCGGAGTACGACTGGCAACCGCATGCCGACGTACAGGCCCTCAAACGCCAACGCAAGCAAATTGCCCTGAATCAAAAGGTCGCCCGCTAAACAGGTTAACTCTTTTCAACCTGACGTTTACCATAGCGCCTAGCCTGCATATTGCATCAGTCGGTCTCGGGCCGGTGACAAACTGCACTTTAAATTTCCATTTACAAATTTATCAGTTTACTCTTATCGTTCAATCAGATAGATCCAGGCCCGAGACCGACTGATGCAATATGCAGGCTAGATGACACAAAGAATCGGCATCATCAGCGACGTACACTGCAGCCCCGGGCCGCTGGCCGAGGCATTGCAGATTTTCGCCGATGAAAGGGTCGACGACATCATCTGCGCCGGCGACATTGCCGGCTACTACGATACGCTGCAGCCGACGATTCAACTGTTGGTGCACTCGAATTGCAAAGTCATCATCGGCAACCACGATCAATCCTGGCTCGAAAAAACAGCGGCCGTGGAAGGCTGCCCGACGCGCGAATACCTGGAACGGCTGCCGCAGACCCTGGACCTGGAAATCGAGGGTAAACGCGTATTTGTGGTGCACGCCAATCCGCCCAGCGAACAACACGGCGGAATCAAGCTACTCGATCAGCTGGGCTGTATAATCGAGGACAGGAAAGCCAAATGGAGTGACCGCCTGGCCGATCTTGACTACGATGTCCTCATCGTCGGGCATACGCACCAGGTCTATGCCGAACAACTGGGTAAGCTGCTCGTCGTCAATCCGGGGAGCGTGCCCTTCAACCACAGCTGCATGATTTTGTCCCTGCCCGATCTTGGCGTGCAAACCATTGCGCTCGGCAACCGGAAAATCGTCAAGTGCTGGAATTTCAGCATGTTGTACAGCTAGCCCGCATATTGCATCAGTCGGATTCGGGCCTGGTATATCTAACCCGGAGAATTCATAAATATGCGCAAAGATCGCGCAGTATATTGATTTCACAAGGAAATATCCGAAGAAGTCTCGTATCGGTGATTACGAGCGACTGAGGATATATTTCTTGTGGAATCAATAGACAAGCGAGAT
>JAAEPH010000109.1 GCA_024232855.1 Gammaproteobacteria bacterium | reverse complement strand
TTGTTGTAACCAGGTGGCTTGTCACTTTAGATCGTCAATTTCAGGCCTTGAATCGTGGTTTTAAGGTCCTAAACTCGAAACTTTTCTCCAAAAAATCCTTGCAGATCAGAAGCTTGTCGTGGTCCGACCTTTTGCTTGTTTTGGAATATAGGGAGCGGGTGGCCAGAGACTCATGGATACTGGGAGTCATTTCGTAACGGAACATTGGTTGGTAGTGGCGTCATTGGGGTAGCGAACTGGACCGATATCATATCTTTCTCTAATAGCGACGGATTCGACCTGATTCTGATCGCCATGCAGCGCCATGTCCCGGCGTCCCCAGGGTTCAACGATCAAAACGCCATCGCCATTGACAATGTTGTAGCGCAGGCACACCCGGGCGTTGGCGCAGTCCCCGTCCCCGCTGCCATCTGGCTATTCGGCACGGCCCTAATTGGCTTCGTTGGGCTATCTCGTAAAACGAAAGTAGCTTAGTCTTCAATCCGAATTAACTTCCAGACCCCGTCACTGTGCGGGGTTTTTTGTGGTTGCTGATGGTACGTCCTGGCCGAATTTAGCTACTAACTATTCTCGATACAGGTGTCTCTTGTGGGCACATATCAGACGATCAACCTGATTACTGGAGTGTCCGCTTCGTAAAGGACTTTCGGTATCTCGAGTGCCGTCAGGCAGGAATCGGACGACGCTCAACCGTATTCAACAGGCCGACATCACTCCCACAGAAAGGCAGCGCCGTAGACGCCGCTGGAATCGCCGCGCGCCGCTTTCAGTAGCGGGGTCTCGACAAAGTCCGAGAACACGTAGTCGCCGAGCCGCTCTGCGACCTCCGGGTAAATGGTATCGATGTTCGACATACCGCCGCCGAGTACGATCGCATCCGGGTCGACGATGTTTATCAGGTGGGCAAGTGAGCGCGCCATCTGGTCGTGGTAGCTATCCAGCATATCCATGCAGGATTGATCGCCGCGTGCCGCGGCAGCCACGATCTGGGAACTGTCGCGCGGCTCGCCAAAGCGCAGCTGGTAGTTGCGCGCGAGGCCGGGACCGGACAGAAAAGTTTCGATGCAGGCCTGCTTGCCGCAATAGCAGTCAGGCCTGCCATCGTCTTCGCGCCACCGGGGCAACGGATTGTGCCCCCACTCCCCCGTGATCGAATGCGGGCCGTTCAGCAGCCTGCCATCGACCACCAGCCCGCCCCCGGTGCCGGTGCCGATGATCACGCCAAAAACCACCCGGTATCCCTGGCCGGCGCCGCCGAGGGCTTCCGACAAGGCGAAGCAATTGGCGTCGTTCTCGATGCGGACCTCGCGTCCGAGCCGGCTTTCGATGTCGCGCAGAAACGCGCGGCCGTTCATGCATACCGTGTTCGAGTTGCGCAATAAACCGGTTTGCGGCGAAATTGCGCCGGGAATACCGATACCGAGCGTCAGGTCGGAACCGAAACGGGACTGTATATCGCCGACCTGAGTGGCAATCATGGCCAGTATTTCATCGTAGTCCTGCGCCGGCGTGGTAAAGCGTTCACGGTAAACCGGCTGCCGCTCGGGATCGAGAACCAGCACCTCGGTCTTGGTTCCGCCGAGGTCGATGCCCATTTTATACGTCATCAAAATCACCTCGATTCGATAGTTCGGGACGCGCCCGATATAATTTTTTTATGAAATTTTTCACCTTATTATACTTTTTTATTCGCGGTTTTTTGTAGTTGTGAATTGCGACACAGCTAAAGCCTTTGCTGACGCCGTTTCAGTTCTAACTTACAAGTTATCCACAGGATATTCCCCCCTGTCTCCACAGGTCCATGCACAACATAATGTACTTGACCTGAAGTGAAAACACATTATATTGTGCATCAGGTTGATTATTCACCTTTTGACAAATAAATTAGGCTGGCTGGTTCATTCCAATCCACAACTAGCCCGGAGAATTCATAAATATGCGCAAAAATCGCGCAGTATATTGATTTCACAAGGAAATATCCGAAGAAGTCTCGTATCGGTGATTACGAGCGACTGAGGATATATTTCTTGTGGAATCAATAGACAAGCGAGAT
>JAAEPH010000108.1 GCA_024232855.1 Gammaproteobacteria bacterium | reverse complement strand
GCGCAAAAATCGCGCAGGATATTGATTTCACAAGGAAATATCCGAAGAAGTCTCGTATCGGTGATTACGAGCGACTGAGGATATATTTCTTGTGGAATCAATAGACAAGCGAGATTGTGCATATTTATGAATTTTCCGGGCTAGAAAACGCAGTAGGGCGCGAAAAAGATGTGCACCAAAAGTAGGCGCCATGAGGCGAGCGATTGATTTAGATAGCGTAATGAAAAAATGCGTGGTCACCTTATTGGTGATAAGCACTTTTTTCATATAGCTAGTGATGCGGCATACCGATGAATCAATCGCTCGCCTAAAGCGCCTACTTTTGGTGTGCAGACTTTCGTGATCCTACTGCGTTTTCTAGGTTAATGATTCGAACTCAAGTGAACGGGGCCCCAAAAACCGGTATATTTGGCCGCTCGCACTCTTATGGGGCTTTTTCACGGGCTGATGAACTATCCCGGAAAATTCACACTAATGCACGATCTCGCTTGTCTATTGATTCCACAAGAAATATTTTCCCTCAAGGGGCACCAAGGCCCTCAGTCGCTCGTAATCACTGATACGAGACTTCTTCGGGAATTTCCTTGTGAAAACCCATTTCTTTTTAAAAAACAATGGCCTGCGAAATATTCGCGCAAATTTATGAAATTTTCGGGCTATAATGTCAAGATTAATTCGCCACTATATTTATTGAGAGAACGAAAACATGACGAGAGATGAGCAAATCGCCGCACTTGAGAAGGAATGGCAGGAAAATCCGCGATGGAGCAACGTGAATCGGGGCTATAGCGCCGCCGACGTGGTGCGTCTGCGCGGCTCGGTGCAACCCGAGAATACGCTAGCGCGGATGGGTGCGGAAAAGCTTTGGGCACTGGTGAACGGCGCCGCCAGGAAAGCTTATGTCAACAGCATGGGAGCAATCACCGGGGGCCAGGCGATGCAGCAGGCCAAGGCGGGTATCGAAGCGATCTACCTGTCCGGCTGGCAGGTTGCGGCCGACGGTAACACTTCCGAAACCATGTACCCCGACCAGTCGCTTTACGCCTACGATTCGGTACCGGCGATGGTGCGTCGAATCAACAACACCTTTCGCCGCGCCGATGAAATCCAGTGGAGTCGCGGACTCAATCCCGGGGACGAGGACTTCATCGATTATTTTCTGCCGATCGTCGCCGATGCCGAAGCCGGTTTTGGCGGCGTATTGAATGCTTTCGAACTGATGAAAAACATGATAGGCGCCGGCGCCGGTGGCGTGCATTTCGAAGACCAGCTCGCCGCGGTTAAAAAATGCGGGCACATGGGTGGCAAGGTTTTACTTCCGACCCGGGAAGCCGTGCAGAAATTGATTGCCGCACGCCTTGCCGCCGACGTCATGGGCGTGCCCACTGTATTGTTGGCGCGCACCGATGCCGAGGCGGCTAACCTGCTAACCTCGGATGTCGACGACGCCGATAAGCCGTTTGTTACCGGAGAGCGTACCAGCGAAGGGTTTTATGTAGTCAAGAACGGACTCGACCAGGCCATTTCTCGCGGCGTTTCCTACGCAAGCTATGCCGACATGGTCTGGTGTGAAACCGGAACCCCTGACCTTGGCTTTGCGCGTGAATGGGCCGAAGCGGTGCGCGCCGAACATCCCGGTAAATTGCTTGCATACAACTGTTCACCATCGTTTAACTGGAAGAAAAATCTCGACGATAAGAGCATCGCCGAATTCCAGGACGCGCTTTCCGACATGGGTTACAAGTACCAGTTCATCACTCTCGCGGGTATCCATAACATGTGGTACAACATGTTTGACCTGGCTTACGACTACGCGCGTGGCGAAGGCATGAAGCACTATGTCGAAAAAGTACAGGAACCCGAATTTGCCTCGGCCGACAAGGGTTACAGCTTTGTCTCGCATCAGCAGGAGGTCGGCGCCGGGTACTTTGACGACGTCACTACCACCGTCCAGGGCGGCGCTTCATCCGTCACCGCGATGGTCGGTTCGACCGAGGAAGACCAGTTCTAGCCCACGAATTCCAGAGGTTCTCGCAGAGGCGCGGAGGTGCGGAGAACGCCGAGGATATTTTGCAGGGTGGGTGCCCGGGTTACTCTATTCAGATTTCGACAGCCCCAGTCTTCCTCAGCGCTCCCTGCGTCTCCGCGCCTCCGCGAGAACCATTTTGCGAAGTCCCGCGATTTCCTGGTGCAATATGCGGGCTATCGATGGAAGCGTAGTTTTTTCGGGTAGGGAAAGACGTCCTCGTAGATACCAGCCTTGATGTTTTCCTGTTTCTGTATCCAGAAATCGGCGCCGAGTAGTTCGCGATGATGCTTCAGAAAAACCTGGCGTACGCGATTGTTGGCAAACAGGAAGGTCGAAAACTGTTCCGGGAAGACGTCGTTGGCGCCGATGCTGTACCAGGGTTCCGACGCCATTTCATCTTCCGGGTAAAGCGCTTCGGGAATTTTGCGGAAGTTACATTCGGTCAGGTAACAAATTTCATCGTAATCGTAAAATACCACACGCCCCTGTCCCTGGCCGGTAACGCCGAAGTTTTTCATCAACAGGTCGCCCGGGAAAATATTCGCCGCCGCGAGTTCCTTGATCGCTTCGCCGTAACCCCGCATGAGGCGTTCCAGATACCTGTCGTCGGCCTGTAGCACCGCGAGGTTAAGCGGTGTCATACGGCGCTCGATATACAGATGCTTGATGATGATCTGGTCTCCTTCCTCGGAAATGCTGTTGGCGCAAGTCTCGTAAAGTTCCTCGAGCAGATCCTGCGCAAAGCGATCTTGCGGCAATGCGACGTGCGAATACTCCAGAACGTCCGACATGCGCCCCACGCGATCGTGCATTTTGACGAGGCGGTAGGTGTCCACAACCTGTTGGCGGGTGGTCCTCTTCGGCGGTGGAAAGCGATCGCGAATCACCTTGAAGACATAGGGATAGGAGGGCAGTGTGAACACCGCCATGACCATGCCCTTGATGCCCGGCGCGAAGATCAGTTCATCTTCGGAATGTTTCAGGTGGTGCAGGAAATCACGGTAGAAAACCGTTTTACCCTGTTTGTGAAACCCGATCGCGGAGTAAAACGACTCCTTGCTGCGGGTAGGCATCAGGAGCCGCAGAAAGGTAACGATCGAAGAGGGCACCGGGTGATCCACCATGAAATAGACATAGGAGAATTCGAACAGTCGATTCAGTCTCTGGGTGCCGACGATGATGGCGTCGGCGTAGATCGAGCCGTTGCCGCTGTGCAACAGCGGTATTGCAAACGGGGTGTCCTGGTTTGAATTGATCGCCCGGCCGACGATATAGGCAGCCTTGTTGCGAAAAAAGACGCTGCTGATGATCTGGAACTGGAAATTCAGGTGCGCACGCCGCGGACGGGTAAATGTGTGTTTGGTCAACGCCTTAATGATGTTGCGAACGTCACGGTTGATGTTTTCGAATGGCAGGTTGAAGCCACTGTCGAGTAGTACCTGCTTGATCGAAGCGCGAAAGCCCCGCTTCGCGGGATAGTAAACGTGGTACGAGGGCTTTTCGGAATCGATGAATTCGGTTGATACGGCGCTGCGCACGAAAATGTAGTCGTTGCCGAGGTAGTCCCGGTGAAACAGGGCGCAAAACACCGAGTTGTAAAAAGTCTCGGCCAGTTCCGGTTGCAGGTGGTTGGCGATCAGCAGCACGTACTCGCGCTTGACGGCAAACCACAGCTGGCTGTCGAAAGGTTCCAGGGTAAACCGCTTCTGCAGGTCCCGGAGGGAATCCTTGACGCGGATATCGTAGAACATGATACGTTCGCGCGCGGCTTCACGTTCGGCATGCCAGTCCTCATTTTCGAAGCGTTCGCGGGCGCCCCGGGTGATCTTGCTGAAGATGGTGAAATGGCGGTTGAAACCATTGAGGATAGTATCGGCGATTTGCGCCGACTGGCCTTTGGCCATTGCTTGCATCAGTTGACTCCCTGATGATTCTGTTTGCGCGCCGGGATATCGAGACGCTGTCTCCTCTCCCACAGGTTCTTGCGACTGATTCCCAGCATCCGGGCGAGTTCGGTTTCGTTGTATTGCGGCTGATATTTCTTGACGAAACTGACGAAGTACTCATCCAGCGACAGTCGATTCTCGAGTTCATAAAGCGGCAACTGGTGATCCGTCTCGAGCGTGTTAAGGGCCAGGTGCTCGGCCTCGATGTCAATCCCGCGATTGAGGACGACGGCGCGCTCGACGACGTTTTCCAGTTCGCGTACATTACCCGGCCACGGATAGTACTGCATTTGTTCGTAGGCGTCTTCGCTGAAAGTCATGCTCTTGCTGTGGGTGCGCTGGGCCATCCTGGTCAGCACCGTATCGGCCAGCAGGCGAATGTCGCTACCGCGCTCGCGCAGCGGCGGCAGGTTGATTTCAAACACGTTCAAACGGTAGTACAGATCTTCGCGGAAGCGCTTGTCGGCAACCATCTGCGCAAGGTTCTTTTGTGTTGCCGCGAGGACGCGCACGTCCACCTTGATGACCTTGTTCGAGCCAACCCGCCTGATTTCACTGTCCTGCAAGACGCCCAGCAGGCGTGTCTGGGCGTCCAGCGGCAACTCGCCGATTTCATCGAGGAACAGGGTTGCGCCATTGGCCGCCTCGATCAGTCCCTTCTTCATTTGCAGAGCCCCGCTGAAAGCGCCGCGTTCGTGGCCAAACAAATTCGATTCGATCTGTTTTTTTGCGAATGCGCCGCAATTGACGCTGACCAGTGCCTGCTTGCGCCGTTCACTCCGTGAATGAATTGCGCGCGCAACCAGCTCCTTGCCGGTGCCGGTTTCACCGACGATCAGCACGGTCGTTTCGGTGCCGGCAACGCGGCGAATGCGATCGATGACATCGAGCATCGGTTCGCAATGGGCGATCATGCCGTCGATAGGGTAGTTCCTCGCCACCTCCCTGCGCAGTATCGAGTTCTGTTGTTCGACGGCGCTCCTGTCGAGAATACGTTTTACCGTGATAATCATTTCGTCGTGATTAAACGGCTTGGAAATGTAATCCACCGCGCCCTGTTTCATCGCTTCGACCGCCGACTGAACGGTCGAGTAACTGGTCATGATCAGTACCGGGACAGGCGCCGCCCGGGAAATCAGTTCGGTACCGGGTTTGCCCGGCAAACGCAGGTCGGAAATGACCAGGTCGTACATGTTAATCGAGTTTTCCTCGGCCTCGGCGACCGATGCAACACCCATGGCGTCATGCCCCTGGCGCTGCAATAGCCGGACCAGGCTTTCCTGGATGATGGGTTCGTCTTCGACGACAAGTATGTTGCTCATGCTTCCGTCACCATCGCGGTATCGACTCCCGGTAATAGAATTTCAAAACGGCAGCCGCCCCGGGAGCGATTGCTCACCGAAATGGAGCCACCGTGTTCCTGGACAATATTGTAAGTCAGCGACAGACCCAGGCCGGTGCCTTCGCCCACCATCTTGGTGGTAAAAAACGGTTCAAATATTTTTGACAGATGCTCATCGGCAATACCCTTGCCCCGGTCGCTGACCGCGATCATCAGCTGATTGCGACGCTTCTCGAACTCGATGGCAATGCTTTGACCCGGCTCCGATGCGTCGGTCGCATTGCTCAGCAGGTTGACAAATACCTGCACCATTTTTTGTTTGTAACCGGTGGCCAGGATACCGCCGGGACACTCGTTGACATAGTTCATCTGCTTGCCGGCGTGGCTCAGCGATACCAGGTTGATCGCTTCGTCGACGACTTGATGCAGGTCGATCCGCGCCGCCGGATATTCGTCCGCGGCACCCGCATGGCTGTAGTTGGAGAGTGAACCGACGATGCGTGAAATCCGTTCAGTCTGGGTCAGTATCTGATTCAATCCGTCGTTTGCAGGGGTTGAATCCGCAAGATCGTTACGCAAATCCTGCGCCAGGCAGGCTATCCCGGTAACCGGATTACCGATCTCATGGGCAACCCCGCTGGCCAGTTGTCCGATCGACGCCAGGCGTTCACTGTGCGCGAGCTTTTGCTCGAGCGAATAGCGTTCACTGTGATCCTCGATGAGGATGGCGATTCCGCTATGGTTTTCCTGTTGCTGGCTGACGACTGCCTTGAAAAGGTTCAGTATCCGCACCTGCGGGCCTACCGGCACCTTGAGTTTACTGATCAGAAACTTCTCGCTGTCGATAAATCCGGCAAGTAAGTCGCTCCATGGCGAATCCAGCTGATCGATGGTTTTACCGACCGCGTCCGACTGATCGATGCCGGTCAGTTTGCTGAGCTGTTTGTTCCAACTGATGACGACACCGGCGTTGTCGATCGAGATTACGCCCAGCGGCAGGTCCTGCAATACCTGGAAG
Organism: Gammaproteobacteria bacterium; assembly: GCA_024232855.1. Taxonomy (GTDB): domain Bacteria; phylum Pseudomonadota; class Gammaproteobacteria. The sequence goes on along the minus strand of JAAEPH010000108.1, from coordinate 2,407 downwards.
TGAAACCTGCGCAAGCTGTCGAGCTCGCTGGAAACGCCGCGTAGTTCGGTGCGCGACTTTTCCTGGCTGTGGCCGGCGAACTGGATGGTATCGGCAAGCGCGGTCTGGGTTGCGCGATCGATTTTCAGGTGTTCGTTGACGATCATGCGCGACAGCACCGGCCCGACAAGACCGGACAGGTTGCGGTCGATCTGTGCGCGCAGCCGAGTCAGGTCCGTCTGGCTGACCTCCCCGGGAACCAGGCCAAGATCCCCGAGCGCACGATTGACTTCGTCGTGAGCGATATCCTGTCCGACAATATGGCTCAGCTGTTGCTCGAACTCGGTGATTGACGCCGCCTGCACCTCGCCGTGGGGTATCAGGAAGCTTTCCCGGCTGCAGGCCTCGGCGACTTCACGTTCTTCGAGGGATTGCTCGGTCATCAGTGACACCAGTATGAATGTCAGGCTGTTGAGTAATAGCGACCACAGCGCTGCATCGGCCGTACTCATGGAGAGCTCGGGAATGGTAAACAACGGCGTTTCGATCATGCCGGCGCGTTCAAACAGCGGGATGAAGAGCGTGAAAACCCAGATCAGGGCGCCCACGGTCAAACCACTGACAAACCCTGTTTTGTTGGCACGCGGCCAGTAGAGCAGACCGGCGATGCCCGGCAGGCATTGCGCCACCGCGACAAAGGCGATCAGCCCGAGACCGGCAAGCCCCGGGTTGTACTGTTGCAGCAGGTAAAAGATGTAGCCGATACCGACGATCGACATGATGACGAAGCGACGCCCCCACAGCAGCCACTCATACATCGTCGTACGGGGCGAAAGCTTCGGCGGGAAACTGGCCGGTAACACGAAATTGTTCATGCACATCGACGCCAGCGCCAGCGTGGTGACGATGATCATGGCGCTGGCCGCGGATAGCCCACCCATGAAAGTCAGGATCGGAAGTACCTTCGAGCCGCTCTCCAGCGTGATTCCGAGTACGTAAAAATCCGCGGGGATCGAAAGTTGCAGCGTCTGTCCCGCCCACAGGATGGGAGGAATGGATAAATTCAGCAGCAACAGGAACAACGGAAAAGCCCAGCTCGCGGTTTCGATGTTCTTGTGCTTGATGCTTTCGACGAAAATCATGTGAAACTGCCGCGGCAAAAGGAATGCAGCGGCGAAGGACAGCATCATCAACGTTGCCCATGGGCCTTCGTGAACCGGTGCAAATAATGCGGCACTGGCTTCGGGATGCTGTTGCAGGAACTGGGCGAGCTTGTCGAATCCACCGAAGATGCCGAATACCGCGAACAGTCCCACCGCCAGCAGGGTAACCAGCTTGACCAGGGACTCGAATGCGATCGCGACCACCAGGCCGCGATGTTTTTCGCGCAGGGAAATATGGCGGGCTCCGAACAAGATCGAGAAAAGTCCGACCGTGATGCAGAACATCAGGGCGATCAATTGTTGTTCGGTCTCGTTGGTCATGATCTGCAGCGTATTCGTGACCGCCTGGATCTGCAGCGACATGTAGGGCAGGGTGCCGGTTAATACCAGCAGCGTCACCAGAACCCCGGCAAGGTGGCTGTTATAACGAAACGCGAACAGATCGGCTAGCGACGCCAGTCGATAAGTCTCGGTTATTTTCAGTATGGGTCTGAGTAAAATCGGCGAGGCGACGAATGCGAGGGTCGTGCCAAGGTATATCGTGAGGAAGTTGAAACCCTGCTTTTCAGCGAAACCGACGCTGCCGTAAAAGCTCCATGAAGTCGCGTAAACACCGATCGAAAGCGTGTAAACCATGGGATGACTTGCCACGGATTCGGGAATCCAGCCACGATCGGTCGCGGTCGCGATAACGAACAGCAGGCCGAGGTAGAGAACCCCGACCAGGAATAGCTGCCACAGCTCAAACTGCATGCTTGCGCAGCAACCGTTGCAACCAGAAGGAGAGCAGGATGATCGCCAACCAGACCAGGTAGGGCAGGAACCAGGGTGAGTCGAGCGCGAACCAGATGCTCGACAGTGGCGGCAGCAAGATCAGCAACGACAGTAATGCGACGACGATTGTGATTTCGGTCGGGCGTAGATCGGAAGAGAACAGTGACACGGTGTTACCCCCAGTTACTACCAGTGGCGTGAAATTCCGCCAAAGTGTTACTTATCGTGACGATCAGGTCAATACGGCCATGAAATCCGTTGATAAAAGTCTAAATTAAGGCTGCTGATTCTGCCGCCCACGGGTGAACGTCTTGTCGCTGGCGTGGGTTTGTGTAAGCATATCTTCGTTATTCTAACCCGGAGAATTCATAAATATGCGCAAAAATCGCGCAGTATATTGATTTCACAAGGAAATATCCGAAGAAGTCTCGTATCGGTGATTACGAGCGACTGAGGATATATTTCTTGTGGAATCAATAGACAAGCGAGAT
>JAAEPH010000107.1 GCA_024232855.1 Gammaproteobacteria bacterium | reverse complement strand
GGACGGGGAAGCGTCGTATGAGTCGTATTGATACGGTTTGGAAGAACGATGATTTTCTTTGGTTCTACAGGTTTATCGGCGACTATCCACTCTGGTAGTGTAGAGTTTAAGGTCGGAGATATATCTGTTTTTTGCCATACACCTACAATATCCTTTTGATATACTTCAAACCAAGTTCCTTTCTCAGCTAACTCTTTAAAAAGTGCCGAGAGTTTTAATGCCTGTTCTTTTTCTGCTTCGTTCATAATTATTAGCCTTTTAGTAGTTAGATTTTCATAGTGACGCATCTAGTTTTAGTATTTTACTGTCGGGGTAGAAACTAAAATTATCTTCCTGTTCAATAAAGTTTTAGTTCTTTTTATCGCAAGATTGACAGGATCGTTTGCGCTTATTGGACAACTGTCCATTTCATCCTCTTTATAAAGTCCCAAGAGTTTTAATGCCTGTTCTTTTTCTGCTTTGTTCATAATTCTTTTGCCCCTAGTAATTCTAAAAATGCCTCAGCCCCACGAT
>JAAEPH010000106.1 GCA_024232855.1 Gammaproteobacteria bacterium | reverse complement strand
TTTACATTATAAGCATCAGTCCAGAGACTGGACAATATGGGGACGTTATACACGCCTAGATGAAGGTTTTAGAGCAGACTTAGGCTTTCAACCAAGGGTAGATTACAACCGATATATTGGTGGTGTAAGACGATTTTGGTATAACAATGATAGTTGGTGGAACACTGTTTCAACCGGTTTTGAGACAAGATATTCCTATGATTTGAATGGTGATGTGATAGAAAATTGGCTGACTGGAACTGTCGAATATCTAGGTATGCGACGGTCTCAAATTGAAATAGAATATACAATTGGTGAAGAATCTTGGGCGGGAACTGTTTATGACACAAATGAAATCGAGGTTTCAGGTAAAGTAACAATTGTTGGTGGAGTTGTTGCAAAACTGAATGCTTCATACAAAGATACAATCGACTATGTGAATGCCAAAGCTGGTGAGCTATTTAGTATATCTCCAAGTGTTACGTTGAACCTAGGACAGCACTTTCAAACCGAAATTCAATATACACAACAAAAAATGG
>JAAEPH010000105.1 GCA_024232855.1 Gammaproteobacteria bacterium | reverse complement strand
CTGGGTCTTCTCAGTCCCACTCCAGGGCGCGTTCGTCCCACTCGCCCATTCGCATGATTTCGGATAACCGGATAGCTCGCCGGCCCACTTGGTCTGCCCACTTGCTGTCGAGCATTTCTTTCGCTGCAGACTGGTATAGCTCATTTTCGATGAACTTGATTGTCCGCTTGAAGCCGCTGAATCGCGTCAGACCGAGGTTGAATATCATATCGATAATCACCGCCTGCCTGGGTTGGTTCAGATCCTCGAACCACCGGAAGGTGTTTGCATCACCGATGGCTTCCTCGATATCTTCGGTCAGCATTAGATCGCAAACCGCTTCGGAGATTCCCTTGTCCTCGAGGTTGTGGCCGACGCCGACGGTGTAAATGCCTTTGGAGTCTTGGTACATGTCGAGCCGCTTTCCTTCGTGCTCGGTGATCATGCCTTTCAGTTTCGGATCCATAATCTTGCTCCCAAAAAAGAAAGGCCCGGGGTTACCGGGCCTCTCAGCTTATCCAACAAATGGAGTTTCAACACAACTGACGATAATCCTGGATAGAACTATCGAAGTGTAGGAATTTACCCCTTTTTTCTGTTCAACGCAACCGTTGTCGGAGCAGTTGCTCGAGCTCGAGCTGCCAAACACCAGGTATTTTGTAGATCTCGTGGTAGGTGTCTTTGTGCCTTCGGTACCAAGTTCCACGTGAAACATTCATCGCGGCGGCGCGCTTGGTATTGCTGTATTTCTCGTGGCCGCCCCACTCCATGACCGCCAGCTGGCACAGCGCTTCTACCTCCCCGGGTTGCCGGAGATCCGGCCGAGCAACCAGCTCCGGCCGCTGCATGACTTCCATGAACAGGCCGGCCCAGAAGTAGTGCCGGCAGGTTTTGTCGTCGACGATCAGGTACAGCGCGAATGATGTTTTGGCGAGGCTGACGCCCTGCAGAGCCTGCAGGACATCCTGCCATGTGATATCCCCGTGGCCGCCGGCGAGCAGATCACCATAGCGCGGGGTTTTCCCGGCGGCCTTGGCGAGGAGCTCGAGGGTGCTCATGCGGCGATCGGGAGACGGTTGTGCTCGATCAGCTGGTCGACGTGATATCGAACCGCCCTGGCCGTCAGATATTGATCGCCCCAGAACGCGTAAAACACCTGTTTCGAGTAGAACTCCTCGCCGGTGATCCGGCCTTCATACACCGGGAAGACGTAGCCTTTGTACTCCAGCGCCTGTTTACTATCGCGTAGCGCGTCACGTTGCGTTTTTTCGAATTGGTTCAACTGATTCTCTCCTGAGCGTGTTGATTAGTTTTATAGCATCTTCTACGGTTTCTACAACTACCGGCGGCCGACCGGGCCATTCATCGAATACCAGTTGTTCAGCCACCGTAAGTTTCCTCGCGGAGGCAGGCTTAGCTCCATCCTTGATTTCAACTCGCTGATCGATTCTACCGACTCCAACGATTCCATCAAGCGCACCTGGTAGTTGGGAAAGCTCGAGCCAGCCGGCGCCCATATCCTCGAAAACTCCAACAATGACATTGTGGTTCGCGTCACGCTTCGCCCTCTGGCGTACTTTCGGTGGACTGGACATGGAAACTCTTCGGTAAAAGGTTTTCGAGCTCGCGTTGCTTCGCCCACGCTCGAATAGCGTAGGGTGCGATATCGGTGTAACTATCGTACCCCATCTTTTCCTTCAATGTCTCGTAGGCCCACTGGGACACGTATTTGATTCGCATCTTGTCCCACCACTCACGCTCGCCGAGCGCGCTGTCGCCTTTCTGGTGCGCCAGCTGGTGCTCCTCGTTGGTCAGCGGGATTGCGGAGTACTCCGGTTTGATTCCGGTACCGCCGCCGTGCTCGAGGTGCCGAACGTGCGCCGGCACACAACAACCCTCGAAGGTGTCTTCGTAATAATCCCGCTTCCCAGATAAAGCGCTTTTCTGGTGTTTCAGCCACTCGAGGAACTCCGAGTCGGGCCCAATGCCGGCCCAGATATTCGGCGTCCGGAAGAAACCGGATTGCACCAGAGCCCTCGCAGATTCACCGAACGGCCCTTTTTTCTTCTTGCCTGGGCGTTCCTCCTCGACCGCCACTTCGTCAGTCAGGCGCGCCAATGCCACGGCGCTATTGGGTGTCCCGAACAACTTGAACGCACGCTGCGCGTCGTCAGGCCGAATGTCGATCTGTAGGCGCAGGGATCCGTCAGCCATCGTCGAGGCCTTGGAGCTGTTGCCCATAATGCACGGCAGTTCTTCCTCGTCGCCCATCATTCAAACACCACGCGGTGGTGGATCCGATTCACGATGCTGTTCTGCTTGTCGGTCAGCGTGTAATCGTTGCTGGTGATATCGTCGATGAATTTCCGCTCCCAGTCGGTGAGCTGATCCTCGTTTTCCTCGATCACCTCGATCAGTTTTGCTTGCACTTTGTTCATGTGTATGGCCTCTTTTGGATGTCCAGTACCTTGCGGGTTTTTTCGATTTCTTCCAGGTGTTGTAACGTCAATCCCATAATATCAGCTATGACCGAGACAGCATCGCGCTCGTGCCGATGGAATATGGCGCGAACGACAAGATCCAGCTGCTGATCCAGCGAGGCCTCGTGCGGGATGCTCGTGGCGCGCATGTGGCTGTCGATTCGCTCGTAGTCGTCGATAATCGCCATCAGGTTTAAGTAATCGACCG
>JAAEPH010000104.1 GCA_024232855.1 Gammaproteobacteria bacterium | reverse complement strand
TAGTACATGTGCTGGCCACCGTTGATCGACAGGGTCGATCCGGTGATGAATGCGGCATCGTCGGAAACCAGGAAAACCACTCCGCGCGCGATCTCACTGGCTTCGCCGAGGCGGCCTACCGGGATGCGCATGACGATTTTCTCGAGCACGTTCTCCGGTACCGCACGCACCATTTCGGTGGCGATGTAACCGGGCGCGATCGCGTTTACGGTGATCCCCTTGGCCGCGCTTTCCTGCGCCAGCGCCTTGGTGAAGCCGTGGATACCCGACTTGGCGGCGGCGTAGTTTACCTGGCCGTACTGGCCGGCCTGGCCGTTGACCGAACCGATGTTGACGATACGGCCGAAGCCGCGATCGCGCATTCCGATCAGCACCGCATGACACATGCTGAAGCAGGACGTCAGGTTGGTCTGAATGACCTGATTCCACTGTTCGAAATTCATCTTGTGCATGGTGCCGTCACGGGTGATACCGGCATTGTTAACGAGCACCTCGACCGGACCGAGATCGTCTTCGATCTTCTTGACCTCGGCCTGACAGGCATCGTAATCACTGACATCGAAGCGATAGGTTGCAATACCGGTCTCGTCGCTAAACTTTTGCGCTGCTTCTTCGTTACCGGCATAGGTAGCGGCCACGGTGTAACCTTCATTTTTCAGTGCCACGCTGATGGCTTCGCCGATACCGCGGGTGCCGCCTGTTACCAGGGCTACTCTGCTCATAATTAATCTCCTTTCGTTAATCGTTGTTAAATGCTATCGCTCGACCGCAATCGAAACGCCCTGACCGCCACCGATACACAGTGTCGCCAGGCCGCGCTTTGCGTCGTTGCGTTTCATGCCGTGCAGCAGGGTTACCAGCACACGGGCGCCGGAAGCGCCAATCGGATGACCGAGGGCAATGGCGCCACCGCTGATGTTGACCTTGCTGGTGTCCCATTCCATGTCGCAGTTGACCGACAGGGATTGCGCGGCAAAGGCTTCATTGGACTCGATCAGGTCGAGATCGTCGACCGACCAGCCGGCCTTTTCGAGGCATTTCTTCGAAGCCGGAATTGGACCGGTTCCCATGATCGCCGGGTCTACTCCCGCGGTGCTGTATGCGGTGATGGTCGCCATCGGCTCGAGGCCCAGTTCGGCGGCCTTGTCGGCGCTCATCACCAGCAAAGCCGCGGCGCCGTCATTGATGCCGGAGGCATTTCCCGCGGTCACCGTACCTTCGCGATCGAATGCCGGGCGCAGTTTCGCCAGGTCTTCGGCGGTAACGCCCGCCTTGGGGTACTCGTCGTGATCGCATACCAGCGGATCACCGCGGCGCTGCGGAATCTCGACCGGGACGATTTCATCGGCAAACACGCCTTCGGCCTGCGCCTTCTCGGCTTTTTGCTGCGAGGCTGCCGCGAAGGCATCCTGGTCTTCACGCGAGATTCCGTATTTTTTGGCAATATTCTCGGCGGTGACGCCCATATGGTAATCGTTAAACGCATCCATCAAACCGTCGACCAGCATGCTGTCGCGCAACTGCCAGTCACCCATGCGTTGACCATCACGCGATTTCGGCAACAGGTGCGGGGAAGCGCTCATGTTTTCCTGGCCGCCGGCGATGATGACTTCGGCGTCGCCGCACTTGATCGCCTGCGCCGCGAGGTGCACGGCCTTGAGACCGCTGCCGCAGAGTTTGTTGATCGTCATGGAAGTGCATTCCTGGGGCAGACCTGCTTCCATCGCCGCCTGGCGCGCAGGATTCTGGCCGGTGCCGGCGGTTAATATCTGGCCGAGGATAACTTCATCAACCTGGTCGGCCGCGAGCTTGTTACGCTCCAGCAGGGCCTTGATCACTATGGCACCCATGTCGCTCGCCGACAGCGAAGACAAGGCTCCGCCAAACGAGCCAATCGGTGTACGTATCGCATCTACTATCACTGCTTTAGTCATTTGCTGATTCCTTTAAAAAAAAAGCCCGGGGCTATGATACCACCGGGCCAATACTTTGGAGGAGTAAATCGTCTGGACGCAGCCCGAAACGCGCAGGCTGCATCCGGAGTGAAACATTAAGCGGCTTTCTTGCCGGCTTTGCTGATTTCCTTTTCAATGCTCTCTGCTGTTTTCTTGGCCTGGGCCTGTACTTCAGCGATCGAGCCTTCGAAAATCTTACCGGCTTCAGTAACGGCCGCTTCGATTACGGCTGCGTTTTCTTTAGCAGTGGTCACCAGCTTTTCGTTCAGCGATTCAACGTACTTCTGTTGCATTTCAACAGCGGCGTTGAGGTCCTTGGTTTCGGCCAGCGCCTTAACGTGAACCAGGTTGCCCTGCATGACTTCGGCGGTGGCGTCTGCCTGGGCTTTCATCAACTTGACTGCCAGGGCAGTGTTGTTTTCGGCCAGCTTAAAAATCGGCTTCAGGTTTTCCTGGGCCATTTTCATGAAATCTTCGTACATGGTAATTCCTCTAAATAAAAGTTAAGTTGCTCGGTTTCAATAATCTTTGCTGCACTGCAGCAATATGCATAATATAGGGGTACCGGACGAGTAAGTCAAGCAATTTTTGCTGCACTGCAACAAATAATTTTTCCTATTATAAGCCTTTGTGTTTTAAATAGATATTTCTTGTATCAATTCGTCGAGTCGATGAATTACGCGGGTTGGATCGATTCCCCAGGGATCGAACACTACGCTGCTCGAGCGCTGCAGCCAGGCCGCCTTCATTCCGGCCGAGACCGCGCCGATGACATCGAAGGCATTGCTCGACACCAGCCAGCAATTATCCGCATCGGTAGCAGCGACTTCGATAAAATGCCGATAAACAGCGGGATCGGGTTTGAAAGTCGCGACCGCATCGACGCTGACCACGCCTTCGAAATACTGATCGATACGCGCGTGTTGCAACAGGCCGCTAACGGCGTCGGCGACACCATTGGAAAAACCGAACATGCGAAACCCGGCGCTGGCGAGCGCCTGCAAGCTGGCCGGCACATCTTCATAGGCGGGCAGCTTGCGGTAAACCTGCATCAGGGCGTCCCTGGCGGATTCATCCAGCCCGGTCTGCAACAGGCTGTCGCTGTAGTCCAGCGCCTGGCGGGTGCAGGTCGGAAAGTTTTCATAGCGCCCCATCAATCCTCGCCGAAAGCTGTACTCGAGCTGTTTCTCACGCCAGACGTCGGAAAACTCCTGCGCGCGTTCGCCGACATGCAGCGCCAGCTCGTCGACGACGCCATGCGGATCGATCAGCGTACCGTAGATATCGAAAGCTAATGCGACGGTCATGGGTCGGGCTCCTCGGTGGCTGACCCGCGGTAAAATTGGGGCCAGTGTTTTTTCACCACCTCGCCGCTGCTGGAAAGCGCCAGGCAGGTATCGATGATCGGCGGTTTTTGCCTGGATTGACGCTTGCCTTCGCGCTCCTCCAGCGCCGCATGCAGTGTCTGGTAGGCTGTCGCCGTCAACTGCCCGAGCAAATCCACCAGGTGGGTGCAGCTGTGGGCGCTATCGATGCGCTCACGCACCTGCTGCCGCCAGCCTCCGCCAATGCGTAAACCGATCAGCTTGTGCATCTCGTTGGCGGCGCGCGGGCAGATATCGAACGGAGTCTGGTCAGAAGCGGCCTGCACGTCGTGGATCAGGAAATCGAGATCGATGGTAAAGCGCAGCCACATGTCGTGCACCGGTTCCCCGGCCCTGATCACCCCATCGCGATGGAGTTCATCGTAAGCGCAATCATAAGTGCGCGTGTCGACCATGTGTACGTCGATATCCCACAGGCCGTCGCCGCGCAGGAAGCCCTCGCAATCGATCTTGCGATGATGTTTTTTCTCGCGTGCAACCGCGTCAGGCAAACCCATGAATCTAACCCGCCTTTTTTCGCAACAGCGCCGTGGCGGCGCGCGATACCGGTTCCCGCCGGAGAAATTCGCTGATGAAGCGCCCGGCTTCGAGCAGGCCATCCATATCCACCCCGGTCTCGATTCCCATTCCGTGCAGCATGTAAACCACGTCTTCGGTGGCGACATTGCCGGTGGCACCCTTGGCGTAGGGACAACCCCCGAGGCCTGCGATCGAACTGTCGACGACAGCGATACCGCATTGCATTACCGCATGAATATTGGCGAGTGCCTGGCCGTAGGTATCGTGGAAATGAGCGGCCAGTTGCCGTACCGGAACATGCCTGGCGAGCAATTCTACCAGCGCCTGCGCCTGGCCCGCGGTGCCGACGCCGATGGTGTCTCCGAGCGAAACCTCGTAGCAGCCCCTGTCGAACAGCTTCTGCGTAATCATCAGCACCGTATCGGATGAAACGTCCCCCTCGTAGGGGCAACCCAGCACGCAGGAGACATAGCCCCTTACCTTGATGCCGAGATCCTGCGCGCGCCCGATCACCAGGCCGAATCGGTCGATGCTCTGCTCGATCGAGCAATTGGTGTTCTTCTGCGAAAAGGTTTCCGTGGCGGCGGCGAACAACGCGATTTCGCGCACCCCGACGGCGTGCGCGAGCTCGAGTCCTTTCAGGTTGGGCACCAGCATCGGGTAGGAAACCCCGCTGCGCTTCTGGATCTGTACGAAAACCTCGCCGCTGGTAGCCATCTGCGGCACCCATTTGGGCGACACGAAAGCACCCGCCTCGATCACCGATAACCCTGCATCGGCGAGTTTTTCGACCAGCGCCACTTTAGTTTCGGCGGGCACGGTGACGGATTCATTCTGCAAACCGTCGCGCGGACCGACTTCGACAATCTTGACCTGTTCCGGATAACTCATCGAACTACTCAACCTCCAGATTTACCAGGGTATCCCCATCCTCGACCTGGTCACCAACGGCGAACAGGACCTCGTCGACCGTCGCGACTGCCTGCGCAACGATGGTGTGCTCCATTTTCATCGCCTCGATAACCATCAGCGGATCACCCACCTCGACCCTGTCACCCGGCGCGACCACCACGGCAACCACCGCACCCGACATCGGCGCCTGCGGATGTCCGGCGCCGGACGCATTCCCCTCGGCATCATGCATGGCAACGGCAAGCTCAAATTGAAAGCTCTGCCCCTGGAAGGCCAGTGAGATCGAGCCCGGCTCGCGCACGACGGCCAACTCGATGCGCTCGCCGTCGATATCGACGCACATACGCCGCCGATTGATCCAGTTGCCGCTCAGGCGATGGTCCTGCCCGGCACAAACAAAGTGCCAACCGTCGTTACGTTGTTCGACGAGAACCTCATGTTGATCCCCGGCCTGCGCCAGTTTGATGCGCTCTACACTGGCTAAATTCATGCGCCAGTGGTTGCGCAGTTGCCAGGGCGAATAATCGCCCGATGGCGCCGGCGCGGCAAATGCGGGCAGCATCGCCGCGGCCGCCAACACCAGGGCTCGCCGTAATTTCAAACTGTCTTGCGCAAACAATTGCTGATGATGCCTGCCGATAAAACCCGTGTCGAAATCGGCGCGTAAGAATTCGGGGATGGCAACCAGAGCGCCGAGAAAATCGAGATTGGTGCCAGGGCCCAGGATCTGGTATTGCCTGAGCGCATGGGCAAGCCTGGACAGCGCCGTATCGCGATCTCGACCATGAGCTACAAGCTTGGCGATCATCGGGTCGTAATTGGTACCGATGGTATCTCCACAGCGAACGCCGGTATCGACACGGACCTCGTCGGAAAGTTCCGGCAATTGCAGAAAACTGATCTGGCCGGCAGCCGGCATGAAATCCCGCTGTGGTGATTCGGCATAGATGCGCGCCTCGAAAGCATGGCCGTGCATCTCGATCTGCGCCTGTTGCAATGGCAGGGATTCGCCCGAAGCCACCCGCAACTGCCATTCGACCAGATCCTGGCGGGTGATCATTTCGGTGACCGGATGCTCGACCTGCAAACGCGTGTTCATCTCCATGAAATAAAAGCGACCATCCTCGTCGAGCAGAAACTCGACGGTTCCCGCTCCCACGTAGTCTATCGCGCGCGCGCAATTGACCGCCGCATCACCCATTTGCGCACGCAGGCTGTCATCGAGCCCGGGCGCGGGGGCTTCTTCAAGAATCTTCTGGTGACGACGCTGTATCGAACAATCGCGCTCAAACAGGTGCACGCTGTTTCCCAGGCTGTCGGCGAATATCTGCATCTCGACATGCCGCGGGCGACGCAGGTAACGCTCGATCAAGACCTTGTCATCACCGAAGGCGGCCCTCGCTTCACGGCGCGCCGATACCAGCGCGGCGGCGAACTCGCTTTCCCGTTCGACCAGGCGCATGCCCTTGCCGCCGCCACCGGCGCTGGCCTTGATCAATTGCGGATAGCCAATGCGGCGGGACTCTTCGGCAAGAAAGTCATCCTCTTGCTCATCGCCGTGGTAACCCGGGATCAGCGGAACCCCGGCGGCGTCCATCAGGGCCTTGGCCTCGCTCTTTGATCCCATCGCATCGATGGCGCTCGCGGGAGGGCCGATAAAGACGATTCCTGCCGCGTCGCAGGCGCGCGCGAAATCCGCATTTTCAGATAAAAAACCATACCCCGGATGAATCGCCTCGGCACCGCATTGGCGGGCCACTTCGAGGATGCGCGTCGCGTTCAGGTAGCTCTCACTCGCGCTCGCGCCGCCGATGCAGAAGGCTTCATCGCAGGCTTCGACGTGCAGCGCCTGCCTGTCAGCGGTCGAGTAAACCGCGACGCTGACGATGCCAAACCGTCGCGCGGTACGCGCCACACGAACCGCAATTTCACCTCGATTGGCAATCAGAATTTTACTAAACATAGCGGGTTACATCCTGAAGATGCCGAATTCGGTGGCCTCGACCGGCGCGTTCAATGCCGCCGACAGGCCCAGCCCCAGAACCAGGCGCGAATCGGCGGGATCGATGATGCCATCGTCCCACAGGCGCGCGGATGCGTGATAGGGGTGACCCTCGCTTTCGTACTGCTTGCGAATCGGGTCCTTGAACAGGGCTTCATCCTGCTCGGACCAGGTTTCGCCACGGCCTTCGAGACCATCGCGCTTGACCTGGGCGAGCACGGTTGCCGCCTGTTCGCCGCCCATCACGGAAATGCGCGCATTCGGCCACATCCACAGGAAACGTCCACCGTAGGCGCGACCGCACATGGCGTAGTTGCCGGCGCCGAAACTGCCGCCGACGACCAGGGTCAGTTTGGGCACGCGCGCGCAGGCAACCGCGGTCACCATCTTCGCGCCATCACGCGCGATACCCCGCTGTTCGTATTTCTTGCCGACCATGAATCCGGTAACATTTTGCAGGAATATCAACGGGATACGGCGTTTTGCGCAGAGCTCGATGAAATGCGCGCCCTTCAGCGCGGATTCGGAAAAGAGGATGCCATTATTGGCGACGATGCCGACCGGCACGCCGTACAAATGGGCAAAGCCACAGATCAGCGTGGTGCCGTAAAGCTGCTTGAATTCGTCGAACTCGCTACCATCGACCAGGCGCGCGATGATTTCGCGGATATCGAAGGGCTTGCGCAAGCTGCTCGGAACGATGCCGTAGAGATCGTCGATCGGGTATTTTGGCGCCAGCGGCGCGCGCAATGCGATGTCCGGTTTCTTTACCCGGTTCAGCGAGGCGACGATATCGCGCGCCATCGCCAACGCATGCTCGTCATTCTGCGCGTAGTGGTCGGCTACCCCGGAAACGCGCGCATGCACGTCGGCGCCGCCGAGTTCCTCGGCGCTGACCACTTCACCGGTCGCGGCCTTGACCAGCGGCGGGCCACCGAGAAAAATGGTCCCCTGTTCGCGCACGATGATCGATTGGTCGCACATCGCCGGTACGTAGGCGCCGCCCGCGGTACAGGATCCCATCACGACCGCTATCTGCGGTATACCCCGCGCCGACATGTTCGCCTGGTTGTAAAAGATGCGACCGAAATGATCCCGATCCGGAAACACATCCTGCTGGCTCGGCAAGTGCGCGCCGCCGGAGTCGACCAGGTAAACACAGGGCAGGTTGTTTTCCGCGGCAATGGCCTGTGCACGCAGGTGTTTCTTGACCGTGATCGGGTAGTAAGTACCACCCTTGACGGTCGCGTCGTTGGCGACGATCATGCATTCCTGCTCGCGCACGCGTCCGATACCCGCGATCAGTCCACCCGCGGCGATATTATCGGCGCCATACATTTCGAAACCGGCAAACTGGCCAATCTCCAGAAACGGCGAACCCGCGTCGATCAGACCTTCGATACGATCGCGCGGCAATAGCTTGTCGCGCCCGAGATGTTTCGCACGCGCGCGTTCGCCGCCGCCTTGCGCTATGGTTGCGACCTTTGCCCTGAGATCGTCCACCTGCGCCAGCATCGCCTCCCTGTTTTGCTGGAAGTCGGCGCTGCGATTGCTGATCCTGGATTCGATGACGCTCATCGTCCGGCCACCAGTTCGCGTGCGATCACCATGCGCTGGATATCGCCGGTGCCTTCGTAAATTTGCGCAACGCGAACATCGCGCGCGATACGCTCCAGCGGAAAGTCCTGCAGATATCCGTAGCCGCCGAGCACCTGGATTGCGTCGGAACAGATTTTTTCGGCAGTTTCCGATGCAAACAACTTGGCCATGCTGGCCTGCTTCAGACAGGGTTCGCCGGCATCACGCAGGCGCGCGGCGTTATGCACCATCAGGCGGGCAGCCTCGAGTTGCGTTGCCATGGTGGCCAGTCGAAACGCAACCGCCTGGTGCTCGATTATGGCCTTGCCAAAGCTGCGGCGCTCGGCGGCATAAGCGAGCGCGCATTCGAAAGCGGCGCGCGCCATGCCGACGCTCTGCGCGCCGATGCCGATGCGGCCGCCTTCGAGGTTGGCCAGGGCGATGCGATAACCCTCGCCTTCCTCACCTATTCGATGGTTCTCGGGAACCGCGCAATCCCTGAGTAAAACCAGCGCGGTATCGGAGGCATGCTGTCCCATCTTGCGTTCCACGCCGCCAACCTGGTAACCGGGGTTGTCGGTCGGCACGATGAAGGCGCTTATCCCCTTCTTGCCCGCCGCCGGGTCGGTGACGGCGAACACGATCGCCACGTCGGCATGCTTACCCGAGGTGATGAAAGCCTTGTCGCCATTCAGGACATAGTCATCGCCGTTCTTTACGGCGCGGGTTTTAAGCGCGGCCGCATCGGAACCCGCCTGGGGTTCGGTCAGGCAAAAACAACCGAGACTGGCGCCCGAAGCCAGGGGACGCAGGTAGTTCTGTTTTTGAAATTCACTGCCCGAGGCAAGCAACAGGCCGCAGACCACCGTATTATTGACGCTGAGGATGGTCGACAGGGCGCCATCGCCGGCGGCTACTTCCTCGAGCGCGAGCGCGAACGACAGGTAGTCGGCGCCAGCGCCGCCCCACTCCTCGGGTATGTACATACCGAACAGACCAAGCTCGGCCATCTCGTCGAGCTGCTCACGCGGAAAATGACTGTCACGATCCCAGTCGGCCGCAAACGGTACGATCCGCTGTTGCACGAAATCATGTACCGCGTCGCGAATCAGGCGTTGTTCTTCGCTGTAACTCATTGCGTGGGCTATACCAGTTCCAGCGCGATGGCGGTTGCTTCACCGCCGCCGATACACAGGCCGGCGACACCCTTTTTCAAACCCTGGCGCTGCAATGCGGCGATCAGGGTGACGATGATGCGCGCACCCGAGGCGCCGATCGGATGTCCCAGCGCACAGGCGCCGCCATTGACATTCACCCTGGCATGATCGAGCCCGAGATCGTGCATCGCCGCCATGGTGACGACCGCGAAGGCTTCATTGATTTCATACAGGTCGACTTCGTCGCTGGACCAGTTGGCCGCCTCCAGAACCTTGTTGATCGCAGCCACCGGCGCGGTCGTAAACCAGGCGGGCTCATGGGCGTGCGTTGCATGCGCGCGAATTACCGCCAGCGACTTCAGCGAACGCCTGTCCGCCTCCGACTCGCCCATCAATACGAGTGCGGCGGCGCCATCCGAGATCGAGCTCGAATTCGCCGCGGTGACGGTGCCATCGGCGCGGAAGGCGGGACGCAGGCTCGGGATCTTGTCGATATCTGCATTGAATGGCTGCTCGTCGGTATCGACCGTAACCTCGCCCTTGCGTGTTTTTATCACCACCTCGGTGATTTCGTCTGCGAAGGCCCCGCTTTCTATCGCCGCCTGCGCGCGCCGCAGCGAAGTGATGGCGAACTGGTCCTGTTGTTCGCGCGTAAAACCGTACTTGTCCGCGGTATTCTCGGCAAAAACACCCATCAACTTGCCCTTATCGTAGGCATCTTCGAGGCCGTCGAGAAACATGTGATCGAACACCTGTCCATGGCCCATGCGCATACCGCCGCGCGCCTTGGTCAACAGGTAAGGCGCGTTGCTCATGCTTTCGAGACCACCGGCTAGCATGATACGGTTGGCGCCCGCCCTGATCAGATCGTGCGCAAACATGGTCGCCTTCATTCCCGAACCGCACATCTTGTTAATTGTGGTGCAGCCGGTGGATAGCGGCAGGCCTGCGCCGAGGCTCGCCTGGCGCGCGGGCGCCTGCCCCTGCCCGGCCGGCAGTACGCATCCCATGATGACTTCGTCGATGGCATCGCCCTGCAGCTGGCTGCGAGCCACCGCGGCCTCGATCGCCGCGGCGCCGAGTTGCGTTGCGCTGGTTGCGGACAGGGCACCCTGGAAACCGCCCATCGGGGTGCGCGCGGCGCCGGTGATAACGATATTTTCACTCATTTTCTTAACCTCAATTAATTCGCTTCATTGCGATACCCAAAGGGCAAAGAGGAGCGCCAGCGACGCGGCAATCTCCAAATGTTTTGCCATATTTGGAGAGATTGCTTCGCTGCGCTTTTAGGCCCCTTGGGTCCGCAATGACGATTTGAATCAAGCGGTTTCATTGAACAGTTCCCGGCCGATCAGCATACGCCGGATCTCGGAGGTGCCCGCGCCGATCTCATAAAGCTTGGCATCGCGCAGCAGGCGCCCGGCCGGGTATTCGTTGGTATAGCCGTTGCCACCGAGCGCCTGGATTGCTTCCAGCGCCATCCAGGTCGCCTTCTCGGCCGCGTATAAAATTGCTCCTGCGGCATCCTTGCGCGTGGTCTCACCGCGATCGCAAGCTTTGCCAACGGCGTAGACGTAAGCCCGTGTCGCATTCATCGTGGTGTACATGTCGGCCAGCTTACCCTGCATCAGTTCGAACTCGCCAATCGCCTGCCCGAACTGCTTGCGCTCGTGCACGTAGGGAACCACCGTATCCATGCAGGCCTGCATAATGCCGGTCGGTCCGGCCGCAAGCACCGCGCGCTCGAAGTCGAGACCACTCATCAGCACCGCCACACCGCGATTGACTTCGCCGAGCAGATTTTGCGCCGGCACCTCGACATCCCTGAACACCAGCTCACCGGTGTTGGAACCGCGCATGCCCAGCTTGTCGAGCTTTTGCGCCGTGCTGAAGCCGAAGGCTTTTTCCACCAGAAACGCGCTGATGCCGCGCGAACCCGCGTCCTTGTCCGTCTTCGCGTAGACCACGACCATGTCCGCGTCCGGACCGTTGGTAATCCACATCTTGGTGCCGTTCAAAAGGTAACCCGCCGACGTTTTTTCGGCCTTCATCTGCATGCTGACGACATCGGATCCCGAGCCGGGCTCGGACATCGCGAGCGCGCCAACGTGTTCACCGCTAACCAGTCTCGGCAGGTACCTTTCCTTCTGCGCATCGCTGCCGTTGCGATTGATCTGGTTCACGCAAAGGTTGGAGTGAGCCCCGTAACTCAGTCCAACCGAAGCCGAAGCGCGACTGATTTCTTCCATCGCAACGATGTGGGCAAGGTAGCCCATGGCACTGCCGCCATAGGTCTCCGGCACCGTGATGCCGAGCAGGCCCATGTCGCCGAGCTTGCACCAGAGTTCCTGCGGAAATTCGTTGCTGCGATCGATCTCGGCCGCCAGCGGGGCGATTTCCGACTGCGCGAAACCTTCCACGGCATCGCGTAACAAATCGATAGTTTGGCCGAGCCCAAAATTCAGGGATGGTATATGTATCATAAGATTTGCTCCCGATTAAGCGCGCCGTTGCCGGCCTTGCCCGGCACGAATATCCAGCAGCGCCTGACGTGCGTTCGCTTCGACCTGTTCGAGGTCCTGCAGTGCGCTGTCGATATCCTCGCGCTGCGCGATCAGGGTCTCGCGTCGATTTTCGAGCTTGCCCACCATCCACTCCAGCTGGGCCTCTTCGCCCAGGCTCGAATCATACAGCTGGAACGATTCCCTGATCTCCGACAGCGACCAGCCAAGCCGCTTGCCGCGCAGGATCAGGCGTAATCGAACCCGGTTCCGTTCATTGTAAATACGTCGTGTGCCGGCGCGCTGCGGATCGAGCAAGCCTTCTTCCTCGTAGAGACGCAGCGCGCGCGAGGTGATAGCGAATTCTTCCGCCAGTTCACCGATGCTGTAAGTCTCTTTGCCTGTTTCGCTATTATCCATTGAATCGTCGAGCTTGCTCACTAGCCTTGTACCGCCATCAGTGTCGCCGTCATGGTGGCTACCAGCTTATCCGAATCATCGCGTCGGGCATGCAACTCGGCCTCCGCGAAGAACAGGCTGCGGCCCGGTTTGCGCACCTCGCCGACGGCGCAAAAACTATCGCCCGCGGCGGGCGCCAACAGGTTGGTTTTAAACTCGATGGTCAGCACTCTCGCGCTGCTCGGCATCAGGCTGAATGCCGCGTAACCGCAGGCACTGTCCATTATCGTCGCGGATACGCCGGCGTGGATGAAACCGTCCTGCTGGGTCAGACCCTGCTGGTAGGGAAGCTCGATCTGTACTCGCCCCGGCTCAACGCCGACCAGGACTGCGCCGATGGTGTGCATGATCGCCTGCTCGGAAAAGCTCTGTTTTACCCGGGCGGCGAAATCGGGATCGCTGGGCTCAAATTGATTGGTCACATCGTTGCGCGTCATTTATTAAGGACTCGACAAGGGATAGCTGCGGGTTAAACATTTGATTGACGTTGACGTTAACGTAAGGTAATTTATTACGCCGCGCAATGCAACCGAAAATATTCCGTTGAGGCTTACGTCATGAGTACCGCACAGGAAAAGGTGATCAACATCCCGTCCTCGCAGACAAACCCGCTGAAGCTCCGCTTCGTGACCGCGGCCAGCCTCTTCGACGGGCACGACGCCGCCATCAATATCATGCGCCGTATCCTGCAGTCTTCCGGCGCCGAGGTCATACACCTCGGGCACAACCGCTCGGTTGCCGAAATCGTCGATGCCGCGGTGCAGGAAGATGCCCACGCGATCGCCCTGAGTTCTTACCAGGGTGGGCACGTCGAATACCTGAAGTACATGGTCGATATGCTCAAAGCGAGGCAACGTCCCGATATTCGTATATTTGCCGGTGGCGGCGGCGTCATCATACCGGCCGAGATACGTGAACTCGAAAACTATGGCGTAACCCGCATTTACTCACCCGAAGACGGCCAGAAAATGGGGCTGCAGGGATTGATTACGGACATGCTGGAGCGCTGCCAGTACGATCCCGGAAAGAATGCACCGACGACGCTCGAGACTCTCGCCGGGCACGATACGGCGGCACTGGCAAGCCTGATCACGGCGCTCGAAAACCATCGCGCGAGCCCGGAATTAGGCGACCAGATCAGGCAATCGGCGGCGACACGCGCCATTCCGGTGCTCGGCATAACCGGCACCGGCGGTTCCGGGAAATCGTCGCTGACCGACGAAATCATTCGACGTTTCCGCCTCGATTACGGCGATCAACTGCGCATCGCCATCATCGCCATCGACCCGACACGGCGTAAAACCGGTGGATCGCTGCTCGGCGATCGCATCCGCATGAATGCCATCGATCACCCCGGCATTTACATGCGCTCGATCGCGACGCGCGATTCGGTCGGCGAAATCCCCGAGATCGTCAGCGATGTGGTGGCGGCCTGCAAGCTCTGCGAATTCGATTTCATCGTCGTCGAAACTCCCGGCATCGGTCAGGGCGATGCCGCCATCGTGCCACTGGTCGACGTCTCCATGTATGTCATGACGCCGGAATTCGGCGCACAGAGCCAGCTCGAAAAAATAGACATGCTCGACTTCGCCGACATCGTCGCCATCAACAAGTTTGACCGCAAGGGTTCCGAGGACGCCTACCGCGACGTCTGCAAACAGGTGCAACGCAACCGCACGGCCTTCGCGCAGGATATCGAAGAGATGCCGGTCTTCGGCACCATTGCGTCGCGTTTCAACGACGATGGCACGAGCGCGCTCTACCAGGAAATCCAGGCCGGCCTGCAGGCGCAGGGACTCACACCCGGCGACTCGCGGCTGCCCCGGGTCGATACCCGCAAGTCGACCGCGGCAACCGTCATCGTGCCCTCGGCGCGCGTCCGCTACCTCGCCGAGATTGCCGCGACCGTGCGTGACTACCATAGCCATGCACAGCAGCAGGTGACGCTGGCGCGCGAACGCCAGCAACTGCGTGAGGCCCGTCGCATGCTCGGCGCGCAGGATTCGAACACCGACAATGCCACACTCGACGCTCTCATCGATGCGCGCGAGCAGGCGCTCAGCGGTGCATCGCGCAAACTGATCGAACAATGGCCGGAAATTCGCCGCAGTTACGCCGGGGACGAATACGTGGTGCGTATCCGTGATCGTGAAGTACGTACCGGGCTGAAGTACCGGACGCTGTCCGGATCGAGTATCCCCAAGGTTTCGCTACCGGCCTTCGAAGATCATGGCGAGTTGCTGAAGTGGTTGCTGCTGGAAAATCTGCCGGGCAGTTTTCCGTTTACCGCGGGCGTATTCGCATTCAAGCGCGAGGGCGAAGACCCGACCCGCATGTTCGCCGGCGAAGGCGACGCGTTTCGCACCAATCGGCGATTCAGGGAGTTATCCGAGCACTCCGACGCCAAACGCCTGTCGACCGCCTTCGACTCCGTCACGCTGTACGGTTGCGACCCGGATGAACGCCCCGATATTTACGGCAAGGTCGGCAACTCCGGCGTATCCATCGCAACCCTGGAAGACATGAAGGCGCTCTATGACGGCTTCGACCTGTGCCATCCGAAAACCTCGGTATCGATGACGATCAACGGCCCCGCACCGATCATCCTGGCGATGTATCTGAATGCAGCTATCGAGCAACAATTGAACAAATTCGAAAGCGAGAATCAACGCGCGCCGACGGACCAGGAAATCGACAAGATCCGCAGCTGGTCGCTGGAGAATATTCGCGGCACGGTGCAAGCCGATATTCTGAAAGAGGACCAGGGGCAAAACACCTGTATCTTTTCGACCGAATTCGCGCTCAGGATGATGGGCGACATTCAGCAGTATTTTATCGATCATCGCATCCGTAACTTTTACTCGGTTTCGATTTCCGGCTACCACATCGCCGAAGCCGGTGCCAATCCGATCTCACAGCTCGCGTTTACGCTGGCCAACGGCTTCACCTTCGTCGAAACCTATCTCGCGCGCGGCATGAACATTGACGATTTCGCGCCCAACCTGTCGTTCTTCTTCAGCAACGGCATGGACCCTGAATACACGGTTATGGGACGGGTGGCGCGGCGTATATGGGCGACCGCGATGAAAAACCGCTACGGCGCCAATGAGCGCAGCCAGAAGCTCAAGTATCACATTCAGACCTCGGGCCGCTCGCTGCATGCCCAGGAAATGGATTTCAACGATATCCGCACCACGCTGCAGGCACTGATCGCGGTATACGACAATTGCAACAGCCTGCATACCAACGCCTTCGACGAGGCCATAACCACCCCGACCGGGGATTCGGTGCGCCGCGCGCTCGCGATTCAACTGATTATCAACAATGAATGGGGGCTCGCTAAAAATCAGAACCCGAACCAGGGCTCCTTCATAGTCGAACAACTGACCGACCTGGTCGAGGAAGCGGTGTTGCAGGAATTCGAGCGAATCTCCGAGCGCGGTGGCGTTCTCGGCGCCATGGAAACCGGTTATCAGCGTGGCCGCATTCAGGATGAGTCGATGCTGTACGAACACCGCAAGCACGATGGATCACTGCCGATCATCGGCGTTAACACTTTTCTCAACCCGGATGGCAATCCGGACCACGAGATCGAGCTCGCGCGTTCCACCGAGCAGGAAAAACAGGGCCAGATCAAACGCCTGCGTGAATTCCAGGCGGGCCACGCCGATTCCAGCGCGCAGGCGCTGGAACGGGTGCGCGCGGCCGCGATCAACAATGAGAACATCTTTGCCGAGCTCGTCAACGCGGTGCGTCATTGCTCGCTCGGCGAAATTACCAACGCGCTGTTCGAGGTCGGTGGACAGTATCGGAGAAGTATGTGACCGCCGCTTTACGCGGCGGTCATCCCGACGAAAGCCGATACGTCGGACCGCGGGACCCAGTCAACCAATCGCGCTCGAAGAGCGCACATTATTTCTTTAACCATGCTGGATCCCGGCTTCCGCCGGGATGACAGGAGAAAAAAATGAACATCAAGACAATTGGCGTCGTCGGCGCCGGAACCATGGGTAACGGCATTGCGCAGGTGTGCGCGGCCGCGGGTCTCAAGGTCATCATGCAGGACATCGGCGATGCCCAGGTCGGGCGTGGACTGAGCACCGTTGCCGGTAGTCTCGATCGATTGATCAAGAAAGAGAAAATCAGCGCCGAGGACAAGCAGGCGACCCTGTCCAACATCACCATAACGACGCAATTGTCGGACCTCGCCGATGCCGATGTCGTGGTCGAGGCCGCTACCGAGAACGAGGCGCTCAAGCTCGATCTCTTCAGGCAACTCGACAGCCTGTGCCAGCCCGAGGCGATACTCGCCAGCAACACTTCGTCGATATCGCTGACGCGCATCGCCGGCGTAACCGGGCGCGCAGACAAGGTGATCGGCATGCATTTCATGAACCCGGTGCCGATGATGGCGCTGATCGAGGTGATCAGGGCGCTGCAGACCAGCGATGCAGTCTACCGGCGGATACACGAACTCAGTGAATTCATCGGCAAGGTTCCGGTCGAGGCAAAAGACAGCCCCGGGTTTGTCGCCAATCGCATTCTCATACCGATGATCAACGAAGCCGCCTATGTCTACTACGAGGGACTCGCCAGCGCCGAGGGCATCGATGAAATCATGAAACTGGGCATGGCGCACCCGATGGGACCGTTGATGCTGGCCGACCTGATCGGCCTCGATACCTGTTATGCGGTGATCAAGGTGCTGCACGAGGGCTTCGGCGATTCCAAGTACCGGCCCTGTCCGATCTGGCAGCAGATGGTCGACGCCGGCTACCTGGGGCGCAAGAGCGGCCGCGGATTCTATACCTACGAAGACCGCTAGCGCGAGCTGACGAAATGCGAATAGCTGTCTGCGGTGGTGCCAAATGCGGGAAAACCACGCTGGTCAATGAACTGGCCAGCCAATTGGGCCTGCCAGCGATTCAGGAATATGCCAGCAGAGACTTTCGGTTCGGCCCGCAGATAACTCCCGCGAACTGTGTTCAGCAACTCACCGAGATTCTGGAGTCGAAATCCGTGCTGGAAAACCAGGCAACCAACGGTTTTGTCAGTGACCGCAGCCCGATCGACCTGGCCGTCTTCTGGCTATTTCTGAAACTGCCGAATCGCTTTCCGCACGAAGCGCGACAATTTTTTTCCGCATGCAAATCACAGTTGCAACACTAAAATGCCGTAATCTTCCCGCCGGAACCGGCACCCGGAACCGGCACCCGAAACCGGAAACGCAAATTTCTTTGGGAAACCGGAAATGATCTGGGAAAGGCGCGCCAATCACAGTCTCATCGTCGGTCTGGCAGCGCAATGGCTTCCCGCCGAAAAGCTGTTGCTGATTCCACCCACGAACCAGACACCGGAGCAGCGCGTCACCTGGGTACTGGAGAGTTTACAGGGATAGAAGAAGTTCGAAAGTTCGAAAGTTCGAAAGTTCGAAGGGACACACACTCTCCTGGACCGCCAGCGAGTACAACTCAGGTTGAAGATAGTTTTCTATGAGATTCAAATCATGAAGCAGGCCAGATCAGGGCCTGGATCGTGCGAAGGCGTGGATTCGTGGACTCAGGCAATATATGCCCGTGGCCAGTGGGTCGGCGACGAGTTGTGGCGAGTCAAAGCCTGGACACTACCCCGTATCGAGTTGCGGGGCTAGCCCGCATATCTCACCACCGTTCGTAGCGAGGGGGCAATAGGGCGTGCCCT
>JAAEPH010000103.1 GCA_024232855.1 Gammaproteobacteria bacterium | reverse complement strand
GATAACGCCAATTTAACTAAATACATTAACGTGGAATCTGCAGGGACCATTGGCTATCACGCAGGCGAACATCCTGATCCAAGGGCAACGGCAATGGCGCAGAGTCGTAAAGTTGACATCTCCAATCTTATTGCGCAAAAAGTTACTGACGACGATTATCTTCAACAGACCTATATTCTTGCAATGGACTATGACAATTTACAAAACCTTCAATCTGAGTGCCCTGAATCTCAGATGGATAAGTTAGAATTATTATTAAGTTATCATCCAGACAAAAACTTAAAAGAAGTTCCGGATCCATACTATGGAGGTGATAAAGGATTTGTTAATGTTTATGAAATGATAGAGCAAGCCTGTGAGAATCTTTTAGCTCATATTAAAACTGAGAATGCCTTTTAGAAAACAATTATTGTAGCCAGAGTAAAATATAACTCTGGCTACGAAACTTCTATTAATTACCTTTGTGAAACTACATAATTAACTCATTTTTTAGTTGCAGGAGCTGCAGCCACAGGTTTTGGAGCTGCAGCTGGAGCTGTTGTAGGTGCTGCAGCTGGCGAAGCAGTTGCTTTAGGCTTAGCTGCTGGAGCTTCTGTTTTCTTCTCATTTGGTGTAGCTTTCGGCTTTTCAGCTATTGGAGCTGCAGCCACAGGTTTTGGAGCTGCTACTGGAGCTGCAGCAGG
>JAAEPH010000102.1 GCA_024232855.1 Gammaproteobacteria bacterium | reverse complement strand
TATCGCGGCCCGGACAAAATGACCCTCGACATGAAAATATCACAGCGACCATAGTAGTCAGGCTCAGCCAGCCGGCGGATTAAAACACCATTAGTCGACCTCGACCAAGTCGGCAATGCCATCGGCGGGCAGCGGATCGGCGGGCCGCGGATCCGCTTCATCCTCGATCTCGACTATGTCACCGGCAACGAAAGCATTCGAGGGATCATAACTGGTTGCGACATCCACCTGGTAGACGACGCCGAGAATCGTGATCGAAATTCCGGGGTCATGGACATCGACCTGACCTTGGAGCTTGCACGCATCTTCGACGTCGATGCGCTTGACGGTGCTTGCCACGACCTCGTCATTGACCTCCCGGCCCTCGACCCTTACATAGTCGGTTGTCTTATTGAGATCGTCGATGGTCATGTTTTCCACCGGGTTGAGTCCGGCCTCGTCCTCGAAAACCGTCTTGCCATCGGTACGCACCACGATGGAACCGGGCACCGCGGTCGGGTAGCGGACGCTAAACCATTTACCGACCACGTTGACCTGGCCGACAAACGACTCCAGTTCGGCATCGCTCTCTTCGATCTCCAGTTCCTCGGCAATCAGCACGCCACCAACGATATCGCCCTCGACCTCAACTTCGACCCCGTCGGCGATCAGCATCGCCGCGTTGGCAGGCTCAAGCTCGGCCCCGCTCGCGTCGATTGCCTGACCGTTGATTTCGAAATCGGAAATGCTGCTGAAATTGGAGATGATACCCTCCAGGCTGACCCCGTCGACGTCGACGTCGAAGCCTTCATCTTCGTGCTCGATCTCCTCGGCATGAACCGATGTCGCCGTCAGAATGAAACCTCCCACCTCGACGTAGAGACCGTTACTGAGCACACCATTGGGAACATCGATATCGGTCATTGTGTCAGTGGTGATGGTAATCCCGTTAATTTTGAAACTGGCGGGCGAACCTCCCAGATTAGCGATAGTGCCGCGCAGTTCAACCTCGGTTGCACCCAGTACCAGCACCCCGGTCTTTTTCACAAAGGTCGCGGTGATTTCTGTCGGCGAAGTGCGGAAACCGCTGATCTCGACCACGTCGTTAGCTGCGATATCGGCGAAACTGGTGTCCTCGAAGAGCGTGCCGGTATCGTCGATGATAATGCTCTGGTCAAAAACGTCGAATTGCTTCTGGCCACCGCCAAGCACGACCGGCGCCGCGTCGACCGGCCCTTCTATTTCATCATCGTAGATGACCTTGAGAGCCTTGCCCGTATACACCCCATCCTCAGCCTCCACTTCGAGACTAACAACCATGCCGATTGCGAGATCGCCCTGGGTGGCGGCTGGATTTCCGTCAACGAGAAACTTGCTGGCATCAGTATCGAACTTGTCGCCGTTGACATAGATGCTGCCGAAGCCGGTCACCTTGCCCTGCACGTAGCCCCTGACCCCGGTACCGCCTACGCCCGCCGACTGTGACGAGCCACCGCCACCACCGCCGCAGGCGCTGACGATGACAGCGCTGACTAGCAAGGACCCTGCCAGGGTCAAGGCCTTCAGGTATTTGCGCTTAAAACTGTTCATTTCTCTATCTCCTGGTCTTCATAATCCGACTCGTGGTAGAACACGCCGACGCTAAGCTCCACCATCGAATCGTCTTCCGTTTCATGTTGGGACAGGTACAGATCGATTTCCTCGAGAAAAGCCTGCCCCTTGCGATTCAAATATTGTTTGACCTGCGGGATCGAATCCTGCGCAACCCGCGCATTGGACGCCTTACGCTGGAAGCGAAGCGCATCCTCGGCGGCCGACAGGTTGTGGTCGATCGTTTCAATCAACTGGCTGGTGTCGACACCGAGAATCGCCAGTTTTTCGACGGGATCGTTCGAAGGCAGGTAGGCGTGGCTCATCAACCTGATCTTGTCGTCGTCGGTGAACCTGATATTTGCCGAACTGAGCAAAACCTTTTGCATGGCCACGACCGGCATATCGCCGCTGTAATGTTTGACGAGTTCACTAAACGAATCCCTGCCATCGTAATCCAGGTCGCGCGGAACGCCATCCTTACGTAAATACCTTGAATCGTTGATCCAGCCACCCAGTACCCTGACCGCCCGATTGTACTGCCGCGATACGTTGCTGGGTTGCGCTGTGCCGAGTTCGGCCAGCTTCTTCACTTCCTTGCGGTTGAGCCCGGTGAGTATGGCCACGTTTGAAACCGTCTGCTTTTTCCCGGCCGGCGCAAAGTCGCGATAGGCGACATCGACGTAGCACTTGCGTGCAAGCTGGTCGAATTCGCCGTAAGACATACCGTTGCGCAGCAAGGTACGAATTAACGTCGACAGAATCTTTCCCAGTGCATCTCGTAGAATTTCTTGCATATCGTCCCATTAAAAATCCCCTGTGCCGTCATTTCAACACAGGGGCGATCACTTAACTAGCCCGCATATCTCACCACCCACCTGCTCGGCAATTGCTCCGATACGTCGGACCGCTGCATTGCTCTACTACTGCACATCCATGTGCATATCGCGACGGAGCGTGGTGAGATATGCGGGCTAATCATCCAGCTCCGCCTTGTCGAACACGGCGTTGCTATCGTCATCCTTGATCTTGATAAAGTCGCCGGCAACCAGCGTATCGAAGAATTCGCGCGCAGATAAACTATTGTCGTCCCCGTCCTCGAAACTGGCGGCTGTCAGATCAAACTCGATCCCCAGCAGGTCGACGCTCATGGCGGTCCCGTCAAAATCTTCCAGCGGCGCGACGATGCGGATTTCATCGGGGTCGACGCGTTTGATTTCGACCGCATTGATGACACCCGGGCTTTCCGCGAATCCTTCCATCTCGACGAAGTTACCCTCCGCCAGGTCAGCCAGCAGAAGATCATTGCCGGTATTGTCGTCCTCGATCTCGGTCCCGGCATTGACTCGGACCGTAACATCGATCGCATTGAAGTTGAAACTCACGGTGCCGGCTAGCGTATCTACCGCGGACAATGTTGCCTGGATCTCTATCTTGCGGCCTTTTTGTTCGACTTCGTCGGCGATCAGCACGCCATTCGATACCTGACCTTCGACCTCGACGGTGACACCGTCAGCCAGCACCAGCGAGGCTGGCTCAAGCTCGGCGCCACTGGCATCGACCTGCTGCCCCTGCAGCATAAACGTGCCATCGGCAGCGTTGTAGGCGGAAACGACACCCTTGATTTCGGCCTCATCCATATCATCCTCGAAACCCTCGTCCTCACCTTCTATCTTACTGGCGACCAGGGTCGTTCCGAGGCCATCGAGTTGTCCCCTGACCTCGACGAACAACCCATCGGCCAGTACCTTGATGTCGTCGAGTTCGGTGGTGCCGTCGTAGCTAATATCAAACCCGCCGATGGTAAAGGGAAATGTGAAAAAAGTAGAAAAAGACGCCGGCGTTGTGATTCGGTTGATGACAGTGTCCGGCTAAGTGGGCCGCAGGCGGTCCGGGAGGACGCCGCCCTGGGGTTGGTGATCGTGCCTGGTTGGGAGATCCCGGATAAGTGCTGCGCACTTTCCGGCGGTCCGACGTCTCGGATGACATCGCCTTAGGGCGATGTCACTTTTTAATACGATTCTCGGCGGAACAGGCGTGCGCGACCAGTCCTTCGCCGCGCGCCAGGGTCGAGGCGACCTTGCCGAGTTCGGACGCGCCGCTCTCGGAACAGCCGATGAGGCTGGAACGTTTCTGGAAATCGTAAACGCCAAGCGGCGATGAAAAACGCGCGGTGCGCGACGTCGGCAACACGTGATTGGGTCCGGCGCAATAGTCGCCCAGCGTCTCGGCGGTATAGCGCCCGAGAAAAATTGCGCCGGCATGGCGAATCGATTTCGCCAGTTGCTGCGCGTTTTCCACGGAAAGTTCGAGATGCTCGGGGGCGATGGTGTTTGCGACCTCGACCGCATCGTCGATATTCCTGACCTTGATCAATGCGCCGCGCGCACTCAGCGACTGATCGATGATCTGTTTGCGCGGCATTTCCGCGACCAGGCGCGCCATGCTGGCGGCGACACGATCAAGAAATTCACCATCCGGCGACAGCAAAATTGCCTGCGCATCCTCGTCGTGCTCAGCCTGTGAAAACAGATCCATCGCGATCCAGTCAGGATCGGTAGCGCCATCGCAAATCACCAGTATCTCCGATGGCCCGGCAATCATGTCGATACCGACCGTGCCAAACACCATCCGTTTTGCCGTGGCGACGTAGATATTGCCAGGCCCGACGATCTTATCGACTGCGGGGACGCTCTCGGTGCCATAGGCAAGCGCCGCCACGGCCTGGGCGCCGCCGATGGTGAAGACCCGGTTGACGCCGGCAATCTGTGCCGCCGCCAGCACCATTTCATTGATGACCCCTCGCGGAGTCGGCACCACCATGACCAGCTCGCGCACTCCGGCGACGACGGCGGGAATGGCATTCATCAACACCGAGGAAGGATAGGCTGCCTTGCCTCCGGGTACGTAGAGCCCGACCCGGTCGAGGGCGCTGACCTGTTGGCCGAGCAGGGTTCCGTCGGCTTCGGTATAGTGCCAGGATTCGAGCTTCTGATGTTGCGCATAGCTGCGAATGCGATCCGCGGCCTGCTCGAGCGCTTCCAGCTCGCGCCGATCGATTCGCTCACAGGCCAGTTGCAGCCGTTCCACGGGCATTTCGAGCTCGGTGACCGAGGCGACATCCAGCTCATCGAATCGGCGGCTGTATTCGAGCAAGGCGCTATCGCCATCGCACCTGACCGCCCGCAGTATTTCGTTGACGGTGCCGAAAACCGCATCATCGGAAACCGATTCCCAGGCGAGAAGGCGCTCCAGTTCAGGCAGGAAACCTTCGTCCTCGCTGTCCAGGCGCCTGATATCCATACTACTCAACCGCCTTTTCGATCTTCTCGACGAGTGCTTTCGCCGCCTCGTTTTTCATCTTCAGCGCCGCGCGGTTGACGATCAGCCGCGAACTGATGTCCATGATGGTTTCCAGCGGCGTCAGGCCGTTCGCCCTAAGCGTATTACCGCTATCGACCAGGTCGACGATGATATCGGCAAGCCCGACCACCGGGGCCAGTTCCATCGATCCGTACAGCTTGATCAATTCCACCTGCCGGCCTCGTTCGAGGAAAAAGCGGCGCGTAATCTCGGGGTACTTGGTCGCAACCTTGAGCCGTGTACGCGGTAACGGTCTGTCGGGGAAACCCGCGGTCATCATCTTACAGGTGGCAATCTTGAGGTCGACGCGTTCATACAGGCCCTCGCCGCCGTGTTCGGCGAGCACGTCCTTGCCGGCGATACCAAGGTCAGCGGCGCCATACTGAACATAGGTCGGCACGTCGGCGGAGCGAATCAGCACCAGGTTGATACCGGGGTGATTGGTGGCAAACACGAGCTTGCGGCTTTTTGACAGATCGTCAACGGGCTCGATACCGGCACGCGCCAGCAGCGGCAGGGTTTCATCGAGAATGCGGCCCTTGGCGAGGGCTATGGTCAACGGATCGGACACGACTATCTAATTGGGTACGCGCTGGATCTTGGCGCCCAGCACCGCGAGTTTTTCTTCAATGTGGTCGTAGCCCCGATCGATATGGTAGATGCGGTCGACCACGGTCTCGCCCTTTGCCACCAGGCCGGCGAGAATCAGGCTGGCCGAAGCGCGCAGGTCGGTGGCCATGACCGGAGCTCCCTCGAGTCCTCCGACACCCTTGATGATGGCGGTATTACCCTCGAGGTGGACATTCGCACCCAGGCGCACAAATTCCTGGATGTGCATGAAGCGATTCTCGAACACGGTCTCGGTAACCGAGCCGGTGCCCTCCGCGATCGCATTGAGGGCGCAGAATTGCGCCTGCATGTCGGTCGGGAAGCCGGGGTAGGGTGCGGTGCGGATATTGACGGCCTGGGGCTTGCGGCCTTCCATGTCCAGCTCGATCCAGTCTTCGCCGACATCGACGACGGCGCCGGCCTCCTCCAGCTTTGCCAGCACCGAATCGAGTAGCCTGGGATTGGTGCGTTTGATCAAAACCTTGCCGCCGGTAATCGCGGCGGCAACCAGGTAAGTACCGGTTTCGATTCGATCCGGTAACACCGAGTAATCGCAACCGCTCAATTTATCTACACCCTGAATGGTGATGGTGTCAGTGCCGGCATTTTCGATGTTGCCGCCCATCGCATTGATAAAATCGGCCAGATCCACGACCTCGGGTTCGCGCGCCGCATTCTCGATGACCGTGGTGCCGTTGGCCAGGCTCGCGGCCATCATCAGGTTCTCGGTGCCGGTAACCGTGATCTGGTCCATGACAATACGCGCGCCTTTCAGCCGATCGCAACGCGCCTTGATGTAACCCTGTTCAACATCGATATTCGCACCCATTGCCTCGAGTCCGCTGAGATGCATGTCGACCGGCCGCGCACCGATGGCGCAACCGCCGGGCAGGGAGACCTCGGCCTCGCCATAACGCGCCAGCAACGGTCCGAGCACCAGGATCGAGGCGCGCATGGTCTTCACCAGTTCGTAGGGCGCAAAGGTGTTTTCAAGCGTCCTCGGATCGATCTCTATGCTCATTTTCTCGCCGATGGTGAGCGACACTCCCATGCGACCGAGCAGCTCCATGGTGGTCGTGACATCGTGCAGGTGCGGCACGTTGCGAACGATCACCGGACTGTCCGCCAGCAGGGTACCAGCCAGAATCGGCAATACCGCGTTCTTGGAGCCTGATACCCGCACCTCCCCCGAAAGGGGCACACCACCTTTAATGATTAACTTGTTCATGCATAGCCATTGAGATCAAGGGCGGCCATTCTATCAGGAAAAGTCGGGGATTTACCGTTTTTCGCACGCGCCCAGGTTGCGAATTTACAGCGCGGGTCCCAGCGCCCTGTAAAGGCTTGCGCAAGCAGTCAATCTTGCAAGCGATATTACTGCGACTGGTTGCGATCCCGCAGGGTTTTGATCAATCCATCGACACCGTTCTTTTTAATTGCGCGCGCAAAACTCGAGCGGTAATTGGTTACCAGGCTGACGTCGTCGACACTGATATCAAATACTTTCCAGCCATCGTCACCCAGGCGCAGCATGTAGTTAATAGGTATCGGAAAACCGCCCGCCTGCTCTATCTCGGTTCTGACGGTAACCCGGCCATCGGCCTCGACACCTTCCATCGGCAGGTAGACCATCGCCTGGTCGGTGTATTCGAGCAGCGCCGAACTATAGGTACGCACCAGCAGCAAGCGGAACTCATTGATGATCGCGGGGCGCTGTTCGCTATCGACCTCGTCCTTGTAGCGGCCAAGCGCCAGATCGGTCATCGCCGCGAAATCGAAATGCGGCAATACCAATTCATCGACCAGTTTGTAGATGCTTTGCGGATCGCTCTGATACTTCTTCTCGTTGGTCTTGATTTGGTCCAGTACCTTTTCCGATGTCTCGCGGATCAACCGCTCGGGACCAGTCGAAGCCATCACCGGGGCAACCAGCATTAAAAGCAACAGGGTAATAAATATTTTCACTGAAACACTCCACTGACACTGCGTAACCTGGACACGTGATTGTTAAAATCATTCACCGCACGCAGGTACTCGGCGTAGGCAAGAACATAAATCTGCATGGCATTGATAATATCCTTGGCTTCTTCGAGGCCGGCCTCAAAATCCGAGTAAGCTGCGATCATCCAGCGCCGCCCCGCCCTGGAGCTTTCGCGCATCGACTCTATGGCCTTGTATTTTGCCTGCATGCTGAAATACTGCTCGCGCACCTGGAAGGGTATGCCGATGCGCGCAAACGACGCCTGGTGCACGAGCGCATCCAGGTCGGCCTGTGCCTGCACCACCCTGGCGGGCTGCGCCCCCTGCTCCCACTGCCAGCGCATGCCGATCATCGGCGACACTGCCGCATGATTGAAAGGGTCATAGATATGCGGATTATTCAGGCTGTCACGTTCGGGCGAATAAGCCAGCGACCCGGCGACCCCGGCAAACACGATCGGTTTCTCTTCGGCCCGCGTGGCCTCCACCAGCGCACGACGTGCCGTCAGCCCGGCGGCGACCTGCTTGAATTCAACGCGGTTGTCACGCGCCAGGTCAATCCATTCCTGCAGGGTTTCCCGCGGCAGCGCGACCGGTTGTAAACGGCGGTCCGCCAGTTCGATGATCTCTTCCTCTCGCCCGGTCAAAAGCTTCAGGCCGGACATCGCGATCTGTTCCAGACCGACGGCTTCGGCGAGAAAGTTATCGATAAGGCCGAGTCCCGATTGCAGGGCGAACTTATCCGACTGGCTGACCATGCCACTGCCCTCTTCCAGCCAATCCTCGACCAGGTTGAGAGCGCCGGCGAGGCGCTGCCGGGTATCCTCGAGCAACAGCCGGCTGTCTCGCGCCGTCAAGTAGCCGTAGTAGGCCTTGACTACCTGCAGGCCGACCTCATCGCGCTGCAATACGACGTCCTGCTGCTTGATCAGGATATTGTTTTGCGCGGCTTCCTGGTAACCCTCGAGGCGTCCGAAGGTCGCCAGCGGCTTGACGATGCTGAAGGTCATCCCGCCCCACAGCGAAAAGCCGTCATCGAGGTCATAGATATCATCGCGAGGTGTGCAATCACCACTGCAGGAATCTTCACCGTTCCCGTAAAACCCGCCATCCACGCCGGTAGCGATGGCGAGGAAGCTGTTGACCGTGTAGCGAAAACCCTCCGATCCCTCGGCCTCCTGCAACAGGCCCCGCGCCTTACGTACGAATGCCTGTTTTTCTTCGATTCGCGGGTCATGGGCAAGCGCCAGCTGGATGGCATTCTCGACGCTCAGCTTTTCCTGTGCATGGAGCCCGAAACTCAGCCATGGCAAGGCAAGCAGTCCAGGGAACACGAATGGTAGTTTAATCATAGGTTTTATTCTTCCGTAGCGATGCTGAATAGAAGCTGACTCGATTCGCCGGGTGGCTAAGTCTAGCCGTTTAAACGTCCCAAGTGAACGACGAAGCGGGGATTTGCAGATGATTCCAATGAATTACTGGCAAATTTGCCGCATAATCGTTAGTGTTCAAAATCTCATCAACCTGATAACAAGCATACTAATGTCCAGTTCTCTAACCGATCGACATAGCTTTAGCTATGTCGAACTCATCGAATGTGGCAAGGGTCAGTTGTTCGGGCCCGGTAATGCGCTACTGCCATTGCCTCCCATGCTGATGTTCGATCGCATTGTCGACATCAACGAAACCGGCGGTAAATTTTCCAAGGGCCAAATCATCGCGGAACTGGACATCAATCCCGAGCTCTGGTTTTTCAAATGTCATTTCGAAACCGATCCGGTGATGCCGGGCTGCCTGGGGCTCGATGCTATGTGGCAACTGATCGGTTTTTACCTCGGCTGGAAAGGCGGCCCCGGACGCGGGCGCGCGCTCGGCGCGGGTGAAGTCAAGTATTTCGGCCAGGTTTTGCCCAATGCCAAATTAGTCACCTACCGCATCGACATGAAACGCGTCATCATGCGCAAACTGGTGATGGGCATCGGTGACGCCACCATGGAAGTCGATGGTCGGGAAATCTACAGCGCCCGGGATTTACGCGTTGGCCTTTTCACTTCAACCGATAATTTTTGACGCGTGGGCCATCGGATTTAGACCATGCTAAGCTACCTGGCCGCCGTCATGGCGGGATTGGTGTTACTCATCTGGAGCGCCGATAAATTTGTCGAAGGCGCCGCCGCCCTGGCGAACCTGCTCGGTGTGTCAATCATGATCATCGGCATAACCATCGTCGGCTTCGGCACTTCAGCGCCGGAAATCGTCGTCTCCGTCATCGCGGTGCTGAACGACACCCCCGATATCGCCATCGGCAATGCACTCGGTTCCAATATCGCCAATATCGGCCTGATCCTCGGGATAACCGCAATCATCATGCCGGTGCCGGTGGTGACGCGGCTGTTTAAAACGGAATACCCGCTGTTAATGCTGGCGACCGCGGTCATGGCCTGGAGCCTTTACGACCTGTCGCTGAACATCGTCGACGGCTTCATGCTGCTGGGCCTGCTGATGCTCAGCCTCTATCACCTGGTACGCGTCCATCGTCGCAACCCGTCCGCCTACGCGCGCGAAGAACACGAAAATGAGGAACTCATCCACGACATGAAACTGCCGGTGGCGATCGGCTGGCTAGCGCTGGGACTGGTGGTGCTGGTCGGCAGCTCCAGGCTGCTGGTCTGGGGCGCAAGCGGCATAGCGGTTGCGCTTGGAGTGAGCGAGTTGATCATCGGTCTCACTGTCGTCGCGCTGGGCACCAGTCTGCCCGAACTCGCCGCATCGATCGCCAGCCTGAAAAAAGGCAAACCCGATCTCGCCATCGGTAATGTTATCGGCTCGAACCTTTTCAACTCGCTCGCGGTGGTCGGCTTACCGGCCTTGCTGGCAAGTTTCAGCATCGACCCGGCGGCACGCACGCGCGATGTCTCGGTCGTCATCGCGTTAACCTTGTTACTGTTGCTGATGTCGCGCTTCCCGGGTGCCGAACCACGCTACCTGACTCGCATCAAGGGTATCTTCCTGTTCGCGGCTTTTGTTATTTACCAGCTATATTTGTATTATGAGGCCGCCGTGGCATAACTGATGACAAGACACGCTTATATAGACCTGGGCCTCGCAGTACTAAAAACGGAAGCCGATGCAATTTCAGCCCTGTGCGAGCGGCTGGATCAAGATTTTGGCCGTGCCTGCGACCTGATACTTAACTGCAATGGCCGCATCGTCGTCACCGGCATGGGAAAATCCGGTCATATCGGCAACAAGATTGCCGCCACCCTGGCGAGCACCGGTACACCCTCGTTTTTCATGCATTCGGGTGAAGCCAG
This sequence comes from Gammaproteobacteria bacterium, assembly GCA_024232855.1. Classification (GTDB taxonomy): domain Bacteria; phylum Pseudomonadota; class Gammaproteobacteria. Next base: position 7,810 of record JAAEPH010000102.1, on the reverse strand, counting down.
TCATGGCGACCTCGGCATGATCACCGCCGAAGATCTCGTCATCGCCTTGTCCAATTCAGGCGAAACCAGCGAAATCACCCTGCTGTTACCCCTGCTCAAACGTCTCGGTATCCCGCTGCTGGCGCTGACCGGGAAAGCGGGATCGACGCTGGCCCGCAGCGCCGATATTCACCTCGATGTCAGCGTCAGCAAGGAGGCTTGCCCGCTGGGACTGGCACCGACTTCGAGCACCACCGCTACCCTGGCGATGGGTGATGCCCTCGCGGTAGCGGTCCTCGAAGCACGCGGATTTACCGAACAGGATTTCGCACACTCACATCCCGGCGGCAACCTTGGCAGACGCCTGTTGCTGCGCGTCAGCGACATCATGCATACCGGCGACGCCGTACCACTGGTCAATACGCAAACCACGCTCAAGGACACCCTGCTGGAAATGACGGCCAAGGGCCTGGGCATGGCCGGTGTCATCGATGCCGCCAGCAATCGCCTTGCCGGCATTTACACCGATGGCGATTTGCGCCGCACCTTTGACAAGATGCCGGATATTAAAACCGCCCTGGTACGTGATTACATGACCGCGAACTGTGTCACCATCGACGCCGAACGCATCGCCAGCGAAGCCCTGAAAATCATGCACGACAAAAAAATCAACGCCCTCATGGTGGTCGATGCCAAAAACGAGATTCAGGGTGCGTTAAACATGCATGATTTATTAAGAGCGGGTGTTGTATAGGAATTATGCATGACAGCTATCGTCAATAACAGCGCCCGACAGGTTCGCCTGCTGATCCTCGATATCGACGGCGTCCTCACCGATGGCGGTTTACAGTTCGACAATCGCGGCGAAGAATACAAGACCTTCAGCTCACTCGACGGTCACGGTATTCGTATGATGCTCGACTGCGGGATCGAAATCGCGGTGATCACCGGCCGCAAATCGGCAATCGTCGATCACCGCATGGGCGATCTCGGCGTGCGCCATATACACCAGGGATGCCGCGACAAGCTGGCGGCATTTACAAAACTACTGCAGGCAACCGGTCTAAAACCGGATCAGGTTGCCTACGTCGGCGACGATCTGCCGGACCTGCCGATCATGCGTCGCGTAGGCCTGGCGATTGCGGTGCAAAACGCCCACGCTTTTGTCAAACAGCACTGCGACTGGGTGACCAGTCTGCCCGGCGGCAGCGGTGCGGTGCGCGAAGTCACCGATTTCATACTACAGGCTCAGTCCCTGCTCGAAGACAAACAGAACGGATATCTCAAATGAAATCGCGGCTGCTCATTTTCGTCATTATCTTCGGGCTCGGCGCCATCGCAGTCGGCTGGGTTTACGAATCGAGCCTGGGTCCGAAAGAGGAAAAAGCCAGGCTGGTAATCCCGGATGACATTGACTTTTTTTTGACCAACATGCACTACCGCGTACTCAACGCGGATGGTGAACTCGATTTCCAGTTGCACAGCCCGCGTCTCGAACACTACCCGCATAACGATGTCAGCAACATCGAAGTGCCTTCGATGCAGGTTTATACAAAATCGGATCCCTGGCAGATCGACGCCGTCACCGGTGAATACCTGCACGGTAAAGACTTATTGCGGCTGCGCCAGGAGGTAGTCATGCAAAAACAGGGAACCCAGCCGATGCAGGTTTACACCGAAAGCATCCGCTTCGAACCGAACCGGGACCTGGTCACCGCCGAAAGCGATATCCTCATGGTCGGCCAACAGGTCCGTATCGAAGCCGAACGCGCCGTATTCAATCTGGCGGACGAGGTGTACAAGTTCAAAAAGACGCGCGCGGTCTATCATCGTGAAGATAGTTAACCCGCTTGCCATCCTACTGCTCCTGCTGCCATTGCGACTGGCGGCGCTGGACAGTGACGGCGATCAGCCCATCGAAGTCGAGGCCGATCGGCTGGAGGTGCGGGAACAGGAAAACATCAGCATCTACGAAGGCAAGGTCAAACTGGTACAGGGTAGCCTGGTCATCAACAGCGATCGCCTCGTCATCCATTTCAATGATGCTAACGAGCTGACCCTGATGGAAATGACGGGGGCACCCGCGATGTTTCGTCAACTCGATAACCAGCAACGCGAAATGCAGGGGCAGGCCGAGCAGATCGACTACACCGAATCGAAATCGCTGCTTGAGTTGCGCAGGGCGGCCCGCTTCGACCACGCCGGCGATAGCATCGAGGGTGATCTGATTCGCGTCAACACCGAGAACAACAATATCGAGGCCGGCAGTACGCAATCAGAGGAACGGGTTAAAATGCTGATCAAGCCGAAGCAGAACGCGAAACCCTCGAATGCGGAAGACACCGCTCCCGCAGCACCAGAATAATCCACCAATATGCACGCTAACAACGTTCTCGAAGTTCAAGAGCTGACAAAGTCCTACAGGCGCCGCGAGGTCGTCAAGTCGGTCTCCATGCATGTCAACGGTGGCGAAATCGTAGGCTTGCTCGGCCCCAACGGCGCCGGCAAAACCACCTGCTTCTACATGATCGTCGGCCTCATCGATAACGACTCCGGCTCTATCCGTCTCAATCAGAAATCGATCGGACATCTGCCGATGCATCATCGCGCCAGGCTCGGCATCGGCTATCTGCCCCAGGAAGCCTCGGTATTCCGTAACCTCTCGGTGGAACAGAATATTTTCGCCATTCTGCAATTGCGCAAGGATCTCGACAGCCCCTCGCGCAAACAAATGCTGGAAAATCTACTGGAAGATTTTCAAATCGAGCACCTGCGCGAGAGCGAGGGCATTTCCCTGTCCGGCGGAGAGCGCCGCCGCCTCGAAATCGCGCGTGCACTGGCGAATCAGCCCGATTTCATCCTGCTGGACGAGCCCTTTGCCGGTGTCGACCCGATTTCGGTCATCGATATTCAGTCGATTATCCGCCAGCTCGCCGAGCGCGGCATAGGCGTCCTCATCACCGATCACAATGTGCGCGAAATCCTCGGTATTTGCGACAGGGCCTACGTTATGGGCGGGGGCGAGATTCTGGCAGATGGAAATCCGAGGCAAATTCTGGAAAATAAAATGGTCAGAAAGATTTACTTGGGCGACGATTTTAGGCTATAACTGTGCTCATGGGAGATAATGAATATCCTGAAAAAGTAACCGACAGGGAAACGTCCCGCCAATGAAACAAAGCCTGCAACTCCGAATCGGGCAAAGCCTGACGATGACGCCCCAATTGCAGCAGGCGGTCAAGTTGTTGCAGCTGTCTTCGCTCGAACTTCAGACCGAAATCCAGCAAACGCTGGACGCTAACCCGTTGCTGGATCAAGACGATAACTTCGATGAAATTACCGTTTTTAACACCGACAACGGCGCCGACAACGACGATTCGATCGGCGTCGGGCTCGGCGACGACACGCTTTCGGAAAACCGCGCCGAGCAGACGCTGCCGGATGAGCTCGCCATCGACGCCAGCTGGGAAAACATTTACGACAATCGGGCAAGCACGGCCACCCCGTCGACAAACCCGATCGCCGATAACCGCGACAAGTTCGAAAACCAGGCGAGTGAGGAAGATACGCTCAAGCAGCACCTCATCTGGCAACTCGACTGTTCCCATCTATCCGAAACTGATCACCAGATCGGGCTGGCCATCATCGACTGCACCGGCGATAACGGTTACCTGACCGAATCCATCGAGGAAATTCACGAAGGCTTGATGCGACAGCAGGAGGAGCTCGAACTCGACGAAGTCGTCGCGGTACAGCACCTGGTGCAGCGCTTTGATCCGGTCGGAGTTGCCGCCAGCTCGCCGAGCGAATGCATGACCATCCAGCTCGGCCAGTACGACCCTGAAACGCCGCACCTGGCCAAGGCGATGGTGCTGGCGGATAAGTACCTGGAGCACCTCGCCAGAAACGACGCGGCCTTGCTCAAACGCCGCTTGCAGGCCAGCGACAGCGAACTTGGCGAAATCATCAAGCTGATTCAAACCACCAACCCGCATCCCGGTCACAGCATCAGCAAGAATCACGTCGAGTACGTGGTGCCGGATGTGTATGTCAGCAAACAGGCTAAACGCTGGCGCGTCAGCATCAATCCCGATCATGCGCCCCGACTTCGGGTCAACGATCAGTATGCAAAACTGATCAAGCGCAGTGACAACAGCGACCAGAACACCTATCTGAAAGATCATCTGCAGGAAGCGCGCTGGTTTATCAAGAGCCTGCAAAACCGTAACGAGACGCTGTTGCGTGTCGCAACGGCAATTGTCGAGCGCCAGCATGCCTTCCTCGATTATGGTGAAGAAGCGATGCAGCCGATGGTGCTGCGCGATATTGCGGAATCACTGGAATTGCATGAATCCACTATCTCGAGGGTTACATCGCAAAAATACATGCATACCCCACGCGGCATACTCGAATTCAAGTACTTCTTTTCCAGTCATGTCAGCACCGCCGATGGCGGTGAATGCTCGGCCACGGCGATTCGGGCAATCATCAGGAAACTCGTCGCCGCCGAAAAACAGGAGAAGCCACTAAGCGACAGCAAAATTTCAGATTTATTGGGTAACAAGGGAATAAACGTAGCCAGGAGAACCGTAGCCAAATACAGGGAAGCGTTAAACATTCCACCATCCAATGAGCGCAAACGTCTCTTTTGAGATTTTAACGATTCGCAGCAATGCGAAATACATAGCCGAGGAGGTTACAGATGCAAGTATGTTTGAGCGGTCATCATGTAGAAATAACGGATTCAATGCGCAACTATGTCAACGAGAAAGTCGAAAGGCTGGATCGGCATTTCGACCAGGCGCTGGACATTCATATCGTACTCACCGTGGAAAAATTACGCCACAAGGCAGAAGCGACATTGCACGTCAGTGGCAGCAATCTTCATGCCGATGATGTGCGGGAAGACATGTATGCCGCGATTGACGGCCTCGTTGACAAACTCGACCGCCAGGGCAAGAAACACAAGGAAAAGATGAAGAGCCATCGGCTCAAGGGGATACCCACGGAAATGGCCTGAGGCTTGAGAGGGGGAGTTTACTCCCCCTTTTTTATGCAAAAGGAGATCCATTGCACTTGCATACTCGTGCAATTGGAATAAGATTCGCGCATCATTTCAGGTAGTTTGCTTTCCAGTCTTCAAACAATGACAATTTCAGCGCTTTTGTCGCCCCAGAAAATTTTTATTGATATCGAGGTCACCAGCAAAAAGAAACTGCTGGAACTGATCGCAAGCATCACCGCCGATCAAAGCCGGCTTTCGGAATCCACCATCTACACTAACCTGCTGAATCGAGAGCGTCTCGGCAGTACCGGGCTGGGCCAGGGGTTTGCAGTGCCTCACGCACGTCTACCAGACCTTGAGAGCACCATCGGCTGTTTTTTTCGGCTGAAGGAGCCAGTCAATTTCGAATCCCCCGACAACCTGCCCGTCGACCTGGTGTTCACCATCATCATTCCGCAGGAAGCCACCGAAGAACATTTGCTTATCCTGTCCTCGCTCGCGCGAATTTTCTCAAATGCCGATATTTGTGAAGCGATCCGCGCCGCCGCCAGCAAGGAAGAAATCGAGAAAATTATCCAGTCGGCCGAGCAATGAGACCCTCGATAAAGATTCGCGATTTCCTCAACCAGTATCAACACAAACTGCAACTAGATTTCACTTCCCGCGAGGTCGGCCTGGAGCGTGAAATCAAGCTCTCGCGCCAGGCCGCCGATACCTTTGATGCCGCCGATTATTTCAATGTAATTCGTACCTCGAGTGTCGTCCTGGTCGGTTACCAGGAGTCGCGTTATATCCGGAAGCTGGATATCGGCGAGCAACGCAAGTTGTTTAAAACCCTGTTTCACGGGCCGGTTTGCGTCATTATCTGCAGTCACGGCAGCTCGCTTCCCGAGGCGATGGTCGAACTCTGCGAAACACAGGAGATCGCGGTCCTGCAATCGTCACTGAGCGATTCCGAGTTACTCGACAACACGCGCTACCTGTTATCCCGTGAACTCGCCGAAAGTGCTAGCCAACACGGGGTCTTCCTCGAAGTTTACAGCCTCGGTGTTTTTATCACCGGCAAAGCCGCGGTCGGTAAAAGCGAGCTGGCGCTGGCGCTGATTTCGCGCGGTCACCGCCTGATATCGGATGATGTGACCCTGTTTTCGCGCAGTGCGCCGGAACTGGTGGAAGGCAGCAGCCCAAAGCTTCTGACCGATTTCATGGAGGTGCGCGGACTCGGCGTCGTCAACATACGCGCGATGTTCGGCGCCAATGCACTGAAACGCAACATGCCGCTCAACCTGATCATCAACATGGTCGCGCTCGATGGCGACAACAGCGCCAATTTCGATCGCCTCGGCAACAACCTGAACACGCGCAACATACTCGGGCTGCCGTTTCCGGAAGTCACGCTGCCGGTAGCACCAGGCCGCAACCTCGCGGTGCTGGCAGAGGCCGCGGCGCGCAATCACTTGCTGCAGGCCAGCGGGTATAACGCCGCCGAGGATTTCATCGCACGCCAGAACCAGGCCATCGCAAGCGATTTTGAGACTTCAGGTTGAGCTCTCGAGGACGATAAGAAATGAAACTGGTCATTGTAAGCGGACTTTCCGGCTCGGGAAAAACCGTGGCCCTGCACACCCTGGAGGATTCCGGGTACTACTGTATCGACAATCTGCCGCTGGGCGTGCTGCCGGAACTGGTCGACAACATGATCCGTTCCACGACCCAGCCTTATGACCTGGTGGCGATCGCGACCGACGCCCGAAGCAGGGTCGACAGCTCGGATCGCTTTGACGAAATCATGCGCCAGATCGGCAAATATGAGTTGCAATTAAAAGTTCTGTTTCTGACCTGCGACACTTCGCGATTGCTCAAGCGTTTCAGTGAAACTCGCCGCAAGCACCCGCTGTCGCGCGCCGGACTGCCGCTGGCGGACGCGATCCAGCAAGAGAAGGACCTGCTCGAGGACATCCATGCCAAAGCCGATCTCGCGATCGACAGCTCCAGCCTGAACGTACCCGAGTTGCGGCAAGCGATCATCGACCGCCTGCTGTCGCAATCCAGCTCCGAGATGGACATACTGTTACAATCCTTTGGCTTCAAAAACGGCGTACCCGCTGACACTGATTTCGTTTTCGATGTCCGTTGTTTGCCCAACCCGCACTGGGAAGAAGGTCTCAAGCCCCTGACTGGTCGAGACCCGGCGGTCGTCGACTACCTCGAAAACTATGCCGAGGTCGAGGAAATGTTCAGTTCGATATTTCGCTTTCTCGACGTCTGGATTCCACGTTTTGAAAAGGAAAATCGCAGTTACATGGCGATATCGATCGGCTGTACCGGGGGCAAACATCGTTCGGTTTACCTGGTGGAGCGCATCGCCGCCGAATTTAACAAGCAGCGCGGCAAGCTGTCTGTGCGGCACCGGGATCTGGCATGAAGGTCGGCATCGTCCTGGTGGCGCATGAGCAACTGGCGGCACAACTGCTGACGGTCGCTGAAACCATTTTCGACGCGGAGATGGTGCCCGTCGCCCGGGTATCGGTGCCCGCAAATATCAGCCCACAACGGCTCGGCAAGTATGCCGACCTGATTCGCGATACCATGGTCGAACAGGACAAGGGAGACGGCGTGCTGGTGCTCACCGATGCCTATGGCGCCACGCCGGACAACCTGGCGCGTTATTTCGGTGAGCAATGCCACGCCTGTGTCGTCAGCGGGTTAAATTTGCCGATGTTGCTGCGCGTACTAAACTACGCTCAGCAATCACTCGAGCAGCTCTGCGAAATTGCAGTGGCCGGAGGTAGATCCGGGATTAAACAGGGCGGGATTCAACAGGGC
>JAAEPH010000101.1 GCA_024232855.1 Gammaproteobacteria bacterium | reverse complement strand
GTGGCCGGACTTCGTGTGAAGGGAGAGTTGAAATGAAGTGCCTGCGGCGCAACAACAAGATTATTGATATAAATATTTTTGAAGAGAAGAAAATACACTTATAGAATCAACTAAACTGTCCAACCAATGGGGTCCACTTCACATTCAAGGTTAGAAAGGGTGGTTATATTTCCTAAGTACTTGGATAAATCAATTCTACAAAGCAGAGTTAGCAATGAAAAATTCACATAGAAACGGAGCGATATCATGAGCAAAGAAAGCCGATATAAAAAAATGTGTTCAGACTGTGGCCTGGACGTCAAAACCTTAGATGGCGAATCAATCGCTGTCAAGATCAATAAAAAAGGTGTCATATCACTGGCAAGTAGCCTTAATCCCGATCACGGCGGGCTTGGGTCGTTCGAAATTATTGGGTTAGATCCCAAGGAAGCAGCCTCGAAGAAGAAATCATTTTGGCGAAGATTGTGGGGCAAAATAAAAGCTGCTGCTGGCGAGATATTGGATGCGGTTACAGTCCCCATTTTTGGTTATCGGTGCAGACCAGACATCAAAGTAGATATTAAGGGTCGAGGTATTTCATTTGGTATCTCATGTACCGAAGCATGACGGGAGCACGTATTCAGATCCACTGGCAAGGGTCTTACGGACAATTTTGGCTTGATTCAAGTTGTCAGATAGGCTCGACTTAGCTCGTAACGGAGGCAAAGACAATGACGTGGCACACGCTCCTTCAGCATGAATTTCTCGACCGAAATCTTGGCAACATTATTGGTGCGCCCGGCAAACTCGTAAGTTCAAACCTTGCCCCATTAGTTCATCCGTCATCGGGCCGGGGGACCACTATCGCGCCGGGGATGTGGTTTGGGGTAAATTTTGATGAGATCGTCAAAAAAGTGATCGGATTCGATATCAAATTGCTGCTGCATGCCCCGGCAAACACCGGGCTGCTGCCGTTGTGCCAAATCGTAGGCGCAATGAACGTCGAGTTTGTCTGGGAGTCACCCAGTCATTCGGAAATGGTCAATGGTGAGCTCGTCGCATTTGGGGACTTGAGGGTCAAAGTCGGAACCGAGGTTTTTGTCATTCACAGCGTGGGCCTTCCCCATCGCCGTTCAATTGAATTGCACGTCAATTGGCACACTTCGGGCCAATGCAGAATTGAGCTTGACGGTCAATTGATTGCGTATGACCCTACCCTGTCACCCGGCCAGTCTTTTGCTACGCAAGGCATCAGGTTGGGTGATCCGATCAGCTCGCCGCAACTGAGACCGAGGCACATGCTCCATCAAGTCCTGGTGCGTGCTATCCGAGAAGAAGACTCAGTTACGGAAATTCTCTGGGAATTAGCCGCGGACCTTCCGGAGATTCCGGATAGCGAGCGTTGCCGTATAGAAGTCGAGCGACATTTACAGTCGATAGTCGGAATCTTACGGAGTTTCATGCGCGGCTTCACTCAACAAGAAACGCAACAGTGGAACAAAGCGGACGGCGGAAGTGCAAAGCCATTCAGTCAGTCGGCTGCCGAGGCACATAAAGTGTCCATGAGCGCATTCCTGTCGGCGATGGAATTCCTGACCAGAGGCGGCGAAGTACACAAAGCCGACTATTTGGCCGACATACGACGATTCTTTGAACTACTGCACGCGTCGAGGCCCACGGAGTTCCAGCAGATGCTGCAGGATCTGGATAATCTTCAGAGGCCGTCTCAACGTTGCCTGGATTACGCCGCTGCCTGGGCATCTGAAAATGAGAAAAGAGTGTCATCGCTGGTGGCGCTCGCCAACGAAACAATACAAATTGCCAACGATATAGCGGCCTAGGAGCGATCAAATGAGCGAGTTGGATCAAATTCGAGCGTTAGCGGCGAACCTTCCCTTCAATCTGTCGGGGACTCTTTCACACGATGACCATGTTGTGTCGCTGACGACCCGCTGGAAACCAATAGTCTTTTTTCACGAGGACGAACGATTTCACCCGGTTGGGATGGATGGCCTTGCGTTAATACCCCGCGAAGTGTTCAGAGCCACGCCGGCTGCGGGACAAGTCGCGTTGGAAGTATCCGTTGATGTTCCCGATGTCGGCGGTGGTACCGTTACTCGCAAATTTCCGCCGCCGGCGTTGCACACACCGAATGACTCTGGCGATGGTCGCATAGTTCAGAATGACACGGACGACTCGCTGATTCCGTTCGGGGTAGAAACAATTGGGAAAAAGACGGTATTGACGCATGGCCCTGGATTTACCGCGTCTAATTCCATATTTGGTTCACTGCAAACGGTTTCGGGACTGGAAGAGCCGAGTGAAGGCGATCCACGCGAGCCCCGCCATCCGATTAGAGTTGTAGCGGAATTTCGAATGGCGCTTGAGTCGTTGCACTATATGCTCGTGGTAGATGCAATGGACAAGGATGACTACCCGAAGAAAGATGACTCCATTTGGAACCCGGCATCTATCGGAAAGTTATTTTTCGGAGAGAAAGAGGACAGCACCGGTGCGAACAATGGTCCGCCGATTTCTGAAAGCCTTGCAAAGGAAGTTCTCCTTGATGTGATCAGAGGCGAGTTGATTGGCGATACGGCCCTTCAGGATGCCGCCCTTGCAAAATTACCCGATCACGTATTCCTGATTACTGATGTATTTGAAACTGCTCGAAATGCCGCGTTTGTCGAGTACCAGTTCATCTATGGATACAATGATTGGGACAAATACGAGAACTTCCCCGCCAATTATCACGAAGGCGACGATGAAGGCTGTTGTTTCGTCTTTGATCGACGTCTTCTCGAAGAAAAGGTCGCCAGTGGAGATGCGGCGGGCTTCCTCCAGATACCGCCGATGTATGTCCTGACGTCTGTTCATCTCGCGGATCACGGCGCGGACAAGATCAAAGAGTTCGACGTGCTGGGTCAGAACGCTGTGTACGTCGCTCGTGGTAGCCATGCCACATACCTCACGGAGGGCACACATGATCCAGCCAGCGCCGGTGTCGCCTTTGAGGAGTCATTTCGCGCTATCCCCTGGTGGATCAGTCTGCCGACGTTAGGCGCTGTTCCCGTCTTGGCGGGGCTGCTGGGCATTATCTACGAGCATTTCGCCGGCCCTGAAGACAAAACGTCGGGCGATGGGATAGCAGGCGCAGAGCCGGATCAATTTCCTCCTGGTACGCCTACGGACCGGCTATCACCTGTTACACTCGACGTCTTTCCGACGTCGGCAGAAGAGAATCAGATTGGCACGTCTCCATCCACCGCTGAAGAGGATGGCCTTCTCGGGCTGCGTTCCTATGCTGGCAAGCTCGGCGCCCACAGTGACTCAAGGGGGCGAACAAGTCCGCTGTACAAGCGAAAATTCGACCGGTTTTTTGCCAAGTTAATTCGCTCAGGATACAGGGTCTAGCAGAGGTCCAATCTCGGAACATCTTCGGTGGCCCAGCTAAAGAAAAGGCCCTGATTCCGGTTTCCCTCCGTAGGCTGCAGGCCGGAGTATAGGAAATATTAACACCCTAATTTTACTAGTCCACCAGATATAGAAAGAAATTGGCGACCCTGTTCAGCACTGGAGCATCCAAGTTTTGACTGATTTCCGCCGACACGCCCAATACTGCTCCTTTCCGCTGCTCATTCCTGCCAAATTTCAGCCACCAGGCACTCCGATAATCTGGCGCATCTATCTCGGCCCTAATGGCAGCTTAGTGCCGTTTTGAGACTGCCGAGGAGGCATTATTCAGACTTCTCGAATGGCCGCTGCGGGTGAAAGCGGCCGATCGGCTTCGATCAAATCTGGCACTGTATGTAAGATCACATGCCGACTATTACATCTAAACCCATGACTGCCAGGACTACTTTCTGGTCCTAGTGTTTACTCTCCTGATACTGCTTCTGGCTGGCGGTTTCCGGTTATTCCCTGTGTTTAATTTCTGTTCCTGAAGAAAATAGTACCGTTCATTTAAATGGCAGCTCCAGCAGAATCGCCTCGGCCAGGATCCTTACAAATATGAAAACCTGGAATGGCGGAGGCGGCTTTTCTGTTAATGGTTCGGCACTTATTCATGAAAATGACCGGGAAGGACTGGAAAGATTGATTCGGTATTGTGCTCGTCCTCCATTTTCACTGGAGCGAATAACAAAACAATCTGACGGTAGCATTATTTACCGACTGAACAAATCATTAGTCAATGGTCAGACCCTGCTCAGGCTCACCTCTCTGGAATTGAT
>JAAEPH010000100.1 GCA_024232855.1 Gammaproteobacteria bacterium | reverse complement strand
GGTACTGTAACCTCAGGTATGGACTTTCATAATAGATAAAGCTGTTTAGTCTGTTCCCCCTAGGGGGAAAATTTTTCGATTTTTCAGTTTCCTGTTTTTTATCTTTGAACTTGCAGGTTGAGCCATTCGAGCGTTCCATTGTTTTAAGCAATTAAATCTCTGGAGACACCCAAATGACTCAATCAAACAATAACGTATTTGACGTAGTAGTGGAACAATTGATATCAGAAGGCCCCGATGCCATGCGACCCGTACTAACCGCACTGCTCAATGAGGCGATGAAGATCGAGCGTGAGCAGTTTCTAGGGGCTTCGCACTATGAGCGTAGCGAAGATCGACTAGGTTTTGCCAACGGCTACCAGAACAAACGTGTCGATACGCAAGCGGGTACGCTTAATCTAAGTATTCCAAAAACAGCTAAACACGTTGACGAACCTTTTTACCCACAATCACTAGAACGAGGTTTACGTAGCCAGCGCGCGATGATGCAAACCGTTGCCGAGATGTACGTGACGGGCGTCAGTACACGCAAAGTAGAGAAAGTCATGCAGAGCATGGGGATTGAAAATATCTCCTCTACGCAGGTCTCACGCGCCAATCAGAAAATGGATGAGGCGTTGAAGGTCTGGCGTGATCGGCCTTTGGATAAAGTCTCTTACCTAATTCTGGATGCGCGCTATGAAAAAGTCCGAGAAGGACATCAAGTGATTGATATGGCCGTGTTGAGCGCAGTTGGCGTAATTCCTTGCGGGCGGCGTTGCGTACTGGGAACAGCGGTTGCGCTGAACGAAGCGGAGATCAACTGGCGAGCATTTCTCAAAGACCTGATTGCTCGTGGCTTACATGGCCTTGAGTTTATCGTCAGCGACGATCACAGTGGCTTAAAGGCGGCTAGAAAGGCCGTTTTCCCAGGCATACCCTGGCAGCGCTGCCAATTCCACCTGGCTCAAAATGCGATTCATCATGCACCCAGCCAGAAGATCAAACAGCGCATTGGGGGTGAGCTACGCAATATCTGGAATGCGCCCAATATAGGGGCTGCTCAGGCCAACCTAAAAATGCTTGTGACGCAATATCAGGAGAATCACCCTCATCTGTCGCAGTGGCTGGAAAACAACGTGCACGAAGGCCTCAATGCCTTTGCATTGCCAGCGCGGCACCAAAAGAAAATGAGAACCTCCAATAGCATTGAGCGGACGGTTCAACAAGAACTTAAGCGGCGAACCCGCTTGGTCAGAGTCTTTCCTAACCGAGAGGCTTTGCTACGATTAGTGAGCGCCATTCTGATTGAGATTGATGACGAATGGGCTAACGCTAACCATAGGTATATCGTGTGGAACGATAATGATTCAACTTGCTAGATGAATTTCCATACCAAATGTTGCGTAATCGCTTTCGGTTGTAAAAAGGGGTACAGGGACACACGCTTTCATATTCTCATCGAGCTTACTTTAGTTTTCTAAATTCCTGAGAAAAGGGCCCGCAGCTCGAGTAGAATCCACTAGCGGTCTATGAGAGTGTGTGTCTTTCCGATTTCGCTCAAGGTCTAAATCATTGCTCTGGTACTCGAACCCGACTCGTTGGCCAATCCGGCAGGTGCCGGCCCAGCGTCGAAAGAATGGTGTTGTCGCCCGATATCATAAACTTGAGATTTTCATGATCGACGGCCTTCGTCCAGTCCTGCGAGATTTCCGTAACGTGATCAAAAGAGAGCCTGCCGAAGCGGCCGGGGAATCCCGGCAGTCTCGGTGCGCCGCTGCCGACGAAGAAGAATCCTGCATTCTCGAAAATCTTTTTCGCTTCCTTGTTTTTAGCAACTCGAGACCAAAATCTGTCCCTTTGCAAATCCCAGGCATTGCGAGCGGTATCCTTCGTAATCGACTGCGACTTGGCCGCTTTCCAGGCGTCATCCCAGATTTCTTTGAGGACCTGGTGTTCCTTAAATATATCCGGCAGGTCTCGCTGCAATACGGCTCGCGTAGCCTTTGCATCCGCGGCGCTCAGTACACTGGATGCTCCTGCGGCTACCTTGTTGATCACCTGTCTTCGCGCAGGCTTGTATAAATCGATATCCTTGATGATATCTGCGCTGAGCATCTCATTCAGCTTCTTGTGCAACTTAGGATCCAACGTCGAACTTTGCATTGGTTTGACCAGTTCAGCGGCCAGCCACGGATCGATGCGATTGAGGATGGCTAAATTTTTTTCAAGATCCGTTGTCAACGTCGCGAAGTCTGGACCAACAATCTCGAAAATGGTTTTGTCGCCCGCCAGTTTGGTCGGCACCTGTCTTCGGCCCACGTATTCCAGAAACGTCTTGCATTTGAGCGTATCCTTTTTCGCGGTGAAGTCGTTCCAGAGCCTTGAAAACAATTCTGGGTCATCCGCCTTCGCCAAGAGTCCTTTTTGTAGCCGTCGACTCCTTAGAAATTCGAGCAGCAAATCTCTGTTCGTTATGTTGCCGCGGATGATTACGGACATTACGTCCGGCAGCTGATCAATGGCTTCGCTTCCGATCGAGCCATAGTAGCGAAAAACCAGCGCCGCATCTTTGCCCATGCGTCGCTGAACGTGCACCAGTGATGCACCTATCGTCGGATTTCGAAAGCTTGCTGCACCCAATCGCTTGAGAATGTTCGGATGTCTGTCGAATGCCTTGATAATCGACTGAAACGTGCCAGGGTCGACGTCGTAGATTCGATGCAGACCTTCCTGAACCGGGCCGTCGAATTCCTTGAAGCCCACTTGTTCGAGCAACTTCGCCAGGTCGGACTGCATACCTTGGGCACGTTTGGCACTTTTTGTTACCGATTCGACGAAATCCTCCTTCTTGACTCCCTGTTTTAGCAATCCGTTCGGATAATTGGGCAAAGTCTCCTTGGCAAGCGCCTCGTAAATTTCTCCCGCCGCATTCTCAACCTCGTCGATATTCTTCATATGTTGCATCGGTTTGATCAACTTCGCAGCGTGTTTCACGACGTCTACAGCGTCTATTACGAGACCGAGCGAGGCCAACATCATACCGAACGCACTCGGTTCAACCGAGAGTGCAGCGTCGAAAGCGGCGGCCGCTGCGTCGCTGTGTAATGTGTAGTCACTGTACTCCTGCAGCAAATCGATGAGACTGACTGTCGCGGCTCCGGCAATGAGGCCTGCGGTCAGCCATGTGGCACCGCCTGTAAAAAATCCGGCGATGCCCAGCACGATTCCCAGTGCCGCAAGTCCGAGGGATTTGAAGGTGCTCTCCCTGTCCACGTCATCGACCTTGTCCAAGATGAGAATCCCGAGATTGTCGTCTTTGGTTATGCCCTCTACTCTCATTACGAGAAGGATGAGGGGCTTCAGTTCCCAAACGAGATCGGGTTTGCGTAATAATCTCTCCTTGGTCTTCTTGGCGGCCGGACCTTTTATCGCTAACAGCTTGCGGATCGCCTTCTTGATTTTATTGCCGCTGCGCAGGGACAGCGTTGCGAAGTCGTACGAGATATCCGCCAGTATCGGATATGCTCTCAATCCTTCAGCACGAAGCTCCCGATAGGCTTTCTGCTCCGCCTTTCTTGCGCTTTTGAAGTCCGAGTACTTTTCGTCCAATTTCGCTCGAATCTTTCGTTTGTTCTCCCTGCCTCCGTTCTTGTGGTCGTGAATGTACTCGACTATGACGCGTTCAACTGCTATTCGACCGTAAAATCGGATATCTCGAAGAAATCCCGCTTCATCACCAAGTGCGAAGTTCGTCATGATCTGGTTGAAGGGAATACCACTTTTTACCAATGGCGTTCTGTAAGGGAATTTCCAGGGCGCAATTTCGAAGCCAACGTCCTTCTTTATCCTCGTGATTGCCTTGGCCAGCAGCCTGTTGGCTGCATCGAACTTAGGCCCGAATTCTTCTCGGAGTACTTGGACTAGCCTGTCAAGTTCGCTTTGCTGTTTATATATCTTAGTTTCGCTGGCCACGATTTCCTCGCTCTTGACGAGCATTCGTACTGCCTTGGCCAGGGCGGTATCCCGGAACCGGATTATCAGTATCACGAGGTCCTTGGTACTCAGGCCAAGTTTTTTCAATTCCTTCTCGAGATTGATGACTTCCAAGCGTTTCGTGAATACAGGAGCGATGAGGTCGCTCCATGCAAATCCGGTCAGTTTCGCGAATTTCTTGACTAATTTCGGATCGAGGCTGTAGATGCAATCCTTGATTTCGTCGAATTCCAGCTCCCCCTGTTCGTCCTCGGTCAGCAGGTACTGCTCCAGGTATCCCGTAATCCACAGAAGGCGCAGCTTCTCCTTCCTGAAGTCCCTTAACAGCGCTCTTTGCTGCTTCAGACCTTTAAGATTACTGAGCACCGGCAACCCGAATTTTCTCGCACGACGCGCCTTCACGGCCCATTTCATCAGGAACTCATATTCGATATTCGATAGGCTCTGCTGAAGATCGACGAGTTCGTCAAAAATCTTTAGCTCTTCGCTATCGTCTCCGTGTACGCGCGCGAGTCCGGAGCGGTACGACTTGACAGAAAAAATACCCCTGAATCTATCTCCTATCTTGAACTCTCTACTGAATTCCTCAAGCCAGATCATCGCCGGCTCCGTCAGGGCAACGTCGATCGCCTTCAATCTGTCGATGTGATAGAGCTTCTGCAGAAACCAGATCATGAAGTCGGTTCCGGGGACATTGATTGCCGGTTTGGGAAGCTTTTTGTCGACCTTGAAAACGAACTCGAGTTTTCCGCGCGACGCCCAGTTCCGGGCGCTCTTGCGCCGAGGGGATGTTTTGATCCGGCGGACCTGCTCGAAAGCCGATTCTTTATCTGCACTCGGTAACAACGAGCGTGCCAGATCCACGGCGAATCCGCCGTCGGCCAATGCGACTTCGGCTGTCTCGTCGAACCAGCCACCACTCGTACGCAGGAGAATTTGGCCTGCCGGTAACCTGCCTTTTGCGTCGAGCACTCTTCGTGCGATCGTCCCGGAGTCCCGCCGATCGGCGGAACATTCATCGGCCACTGCACCATAGTAGCCGGGCTCATCGCTCTCGGTCGGGATTCGGGATTCGACGAATAGCGTTGCGGGACGAAGAGTCGATTCGGTAAGCATCGACATCCGGCCTAACCCGACTTCACCCAGTGCAACACGGAGCAACAGGTCGCCCCTGCGAGGTCGGCTGCTTGGAGCAGCTTGCGGATAGCCAACTATGGAAATGCCGCCGATTGTCGGCCCAGCAAACTCCCTCGTGCCGGAATGAACAATAGCTCGGTACGATTCGTCCGGTGTCGAGGATGATATCGGCAAGGCCTGCCAAAATCGTGCGAACGCTTCAGTCGATGTTTGTTGATCGGTCGAAATTACTTCGTTTGCGGTCTCCAGTGGACCTAGTCGGTGATCCAGTGTGCTTTCGATAGTTTGAAAACGGTTTCTTTTCAATTTGTCCCTAGCGCCGAACTTCGACAACGTTGCGTCGATAAGCTTTCGGACATCCAGGTATCCGTGGCCCAGTTGGGTGGAGTAGTGGGCCCCAGTTGCCGAACGCTGTGCCGTATCGAGAACCAACCGACGTATCTCATGACTGGTGAGCGGCGTCGACGCGCCTTCCATGCACAAAGCGACAGCACCTGTAACGTGTGGTGCCGCCATGCTTGTACCGGATTTTCGAATATACAGACCTGAATTTGAGGTTGAACCGACTGGCGCAGACTGAGCCGATAGAACGCCGACTCCCGGTGCAACCAGATCAGGTTTCTTCCGACCGTCTCGCGTTGGGCCGACGCTGCTAAACGGCGCCGGGCTCATAGCTGGATCGTGGACATCATACGCGCCTACTACCAATGGCACATTGGAATTTGCTAGCGTACCGGTTGAGTAACTACCATCACAGTCTGCGTCACCAAATCTCGTTTGACATCTTGGGCAAGAATCATCTCGTTCTAGCCAGGCGTGAAAACATCCGTCGGTCACCTCTATAGCGCGTATCGATAGTTTCCAATGCCCGGGCGGCGCCGTCGGATAGAGGAAAAGGTCGATGTGATTGTCTTCGTTGTTTGGATCCGACGCCCTGTTGTAGAGCGTGCCAATCGTGTCGCCATCCTCAATGATTTCTATGCGTTCGCCAAGGTTCGTCCACGGAGATGCGTCACCGGTAGGGGATTCAAGGCTAACGGAAAAATTGTCATTACCCGAGTACCAGACTTCCAGTTCATTCGGCGTTTTATCCGCGGGATCGACATGGAACCCAAGCGCATATTCTTCCCCTGATTTCAGGCAACTGCTCGAATGAATACATTTGTTTCGGTAATTCCCGGTCGATTGAACAATAAAACGGCCCGGGCGCTCTCGTAGAAGATGATCGAATGCCAATTCTACGAGTGTTGACCCATCGTGGGGGCCTCCATGTCTTCCGACACTGAGATTAATTGTCCAGGGAGAATCGCCAGCAGTTCGCGAAATGAAGTCGACGGCCTCGAGAATTCGTGCTGAATCACCAAGATTACCTAGCCATCCGGTACTTCGATTGGACAGATGAACGAAGACTAGATCTGCTTCCGGAGCAACGCCAGCGGGGCCGCCGCCCCTACCGTTACCTGCTGCAATCCCCATTACGTGCGTTCCATGGGTGCCGGAGTCATCTGGATCAGCATCGGCCGGAAAGTAGTCTAACTCGTCGTAAGGGTCGGAACTCTTCAGCGCGTTGTTGATCTTCGCCCGAGTATGAAATGCACCATAGCCATATTCGGTTGGCGTGTCGTGCGAGGGCAGGTCCCGTTGATCCCAAAGCCCTAACAGCCGCGTAGATCCGTCCGAGTTTTTGAAGTCCGGATGATCGAAGTCGCAGCCCCAATCAATAACGCCAACCACGACGCCTGCGCCGGTCAAAGGTAGATCGACAGGCCGTCTTTCATCAGAACTGACCGGGTCCGAGGTCAGTGCCTCGCTTTTAATGATTGGATTGGCGCCCGGAGCGAGAACACGAGATGCCTTAAGACTTAGTACGCCCTGACGTTCCCGCGTGCTGATAATTGAATCGCGGCTTAATCTGCAGGTGGCGATCGGGCCAAACCGCGACACGATACGCACACCCGGAACCTCCAAGGCGGCCGGATCCAGCCGTATGATCGCTTCGATCTCGTCCGCGTCAGAACCGGCGTCTTCTCGCAACAATTCCCAGAGTGCGGGGTCCATTTGTCACCGCACTTCCACCTGCAGCGCACCTCTCGCTGTGGAAGCTTTGTCGTCCGTGGCCGTGATGGTCACGCGTCCTGCCTTTTTTGCCGTCACAAGACCAGTGTTATCCACATCAGCGATAATCCTGTCTGAGCTTGTCCAGTTGATTGTTCGACCGGATAAAAATTTTCCACTATCATCCCGTACGCTCGCTGTAAACGGAAATTGATCGTTGGCCGCCAACACGATACCGGTAGGGGAGACCATTACGTCCTTAGGCTCAGATACCTTGTTTCGAAGTTCGCTGACGATTGCCAGGACGCCCGAGAGGGCGGGACCCCATACTCGGGGATCAAGCGCTAACGCACCAATACTGTTGCCTTTTTTTGGAGGCTTCAGGAAAAGTAATGGCGCGAGCGGAAGACCAGTTTTCACAAGTTTGTTATCAAACAAGTCGGGGAAGTCTTTTTCGAACAGGCCCTTGAACTCATCCACAACTTTTGATGCAGCTATTGCGTTCTCTGTTCCACCGATGCGTTTGCTATGAGCCCCTAATCCTTTGGCTAGAACATCAGCTTTGACAGCACTCTCAAGCCCTACTTTTTTTATATTTGCCCTATTGCTCGCGATTTTCCTCGCCGGTGTTGCTCTCCTGGCAGGCGAACGTGGACGGCGTTTAGCAGCACGGCGACGTTGGGAAAGTTGTCGTCTCCGTCTCGCGGCTCGTGCTCTTGCACGTGCCGCTCTTCTACGGCGTGATCTCTTTCCTTCGGCTGAATCTTCCCCGAAGGATTCTATATCTTCATCCTCAAAGTCTTCGAATTCGCTATCTTCAGCATCTTCGATGTCGAAACTTTCACCGACATCATCTTCCTCAAAATCATCGAATTCCTCAAAGTCCCATACCTCTAGTTCACTGGTTTCCATTGTTAATCTCCTCTTCGCTTTGAATTGTGTTCACCGACACCAGTTTTTGTGCCTTTGTCTTATGTTGCTTGATTGCAGCCAGCGCAGGTCGTATGTATTCAGAGAAATCCTCTTCATCTGGTAATGTCCATCCGGGAGAACCTTCACCCTCGCATAAGACGCAATCAAAATCCTCGCCCCAGCATTCGCAGGCACCCAGGGCTGAGGCCAAGGCCGTATTACTCTCCTTAAGCTCAGAGTAATGCGCCATTACAACGCCGATGTATGTCATTAAAGATTTGTCTTCACCTTCAATCCCCTGATTTCCATCCTGGTGGCGCACCGGTCCGATGTACTGTCCAATGAGCTTTCCGATCAAATCTTCACTCGATACTGATTCCCCTCGTTTTCCAACCCCAGCCTCTTGGGATGACATTAATGCCTGGTTTATTACTCGCTCAAGTATTTTTGACGAAACGCTGTTCATTGAATCGGCCCCCTAAAATTGGATTCATTATTCATTCGTCGAAAAAGTCATCTTCTTGGACCTCATCTTCAAATTCCAGAGAACTTAGATAGCTCTCTGCTTCGGATTCGAGCCGGTTGCATTCGGCGTCGCACAACAGTTCGTACAACGCGCCAGCTCGATTCTCGGGAACAGATGGATCGACTAGTAATTCACCCTCACCATCTAATAGGTATGCTCGCGTATTTTCACCCTTTCCCATGAACGCGTCGGCATCTGCAGCCGCCTTGCCTGCAAGCGTGCTCAATAGAGTCATGAATGCGCCAGCTGGTACCGATGGCCCACCGCTAATTGGGATAGACTGACTACCATTAGAGCCTAGCGATAACGCCAACAGACTCTTCAGCATGTTAGGGTCCTGAGTTAGTTGCAAAAGCTGAGCTGCGGCCGCAGAACCAGCCTGTGGGGAACTCGCCGGCGAAGGAACTCGCACACCATGTGCTTTGTGCGGCGACCCTGAAACTTGTGGGGCGCCGGATGTAAACGCTGCACCAGCAGCCTGGCCAAGCTTCGCCCCCAGGGCCGTACCGATGGGTCCCCCAACGACAGTGCCGAGTGCACCCCCAGCGATGGGAAGCGCTGTTTTAGCAATCTGTCCGGCAACCGGATTCTTGAGCATGCTCTGGCCAGCTTTGCTTACGCTGCGGAGGACTTTGTTAAAATTGAATGCTTCGGCTGGCGTCATTGTCTCCCGTATGTTGGACAATGCCTGCTGCAATTGCTCTGCCGTTGCGTCGGTGTAGTCCTCGTGTAGAACTACGCTTAGCGCTTCGGCAAGTACATCGGGATCTTCGAGTAGGTCCGTCTCAAATTCTGCAAAGTCCGAAGACCAGCCTTCTTCATCGTCTAGGAAGTAGGCTGCATCCTCTTCAAGATCTAAATCGTCGCGGATCATTCTTACTCCTGCAGAATAGTCGGCAGCGGGAACATTGAACGAGCTTTCTTTAAACGGCCTAAATTCGTCAAAATCGTTGAGCCAGCTACTAGATTCGTCCTGATACATTGTTTTTTTCTCGCTCCGAATACCTGTAGTTCTTCAAATGTATGAGATTTAGTCCCTTTGTGTTTTCGAACCGGCCTTTTCAGCGTTAGGAGCAGCAATGTTTTTGGTGATCTTCCTCCACGCATTCTTAAGATCATCAAAATGTCGAAAGTGGACCACCTTGCCGCTGTCTACGTCCAGTATCGTTCCTCGCCATTCCGACTGAGATGAGTCGGTTTTTGAAAAGTCCCAGCGAATCGTGACAATAAAACTGTGAACAAAGATTTCATCAGTCATCCAACTTCCTTATGCTAAACACTTAATGTCAGATCACCTCGGATCCGAAAAAATAAACCATATCTCTATAGCCTCGCCTAAGTATCGCAATGGAGAGACTCATGATCGTCTCACCAGAGTCTCAAAATTGTTTCTACAGATAAGGGGTATGGAGATTTAGAAATTAGTGGTGCTTATCGTGCTGCCGTAACGTAACCGTTCAAACTGGACCGTTGTTGCATTAACGGCGTTTTTTCTTCCTTCGGCGTTTCTTGTTGTTCCGTAGTGGCGGCTTTGCTTGCGCCGGTGATTCGTTGATCTCCTTCACTGCTGTCAGCAGATGCGGCGAGAG
>JAAEPH010000099.1 GCA_024232855.1 Gammaproteobacteria bacterium | reverse complement strand
AAAGATCGCGCAGTATATTGATTTCACAAGGAAATATCCGAAGAAGTCTCGTATCGGTGATTACGAGCGACTGAGGATATATTTCTTGTGGAATCAATAGACAAGCGAGATTGTGCATATTTATGAATTTTCCGGGTTAGAATTCACGCCTGCTCTTGAACGGAATTGACGTGCTAAACCGGGTTCGCGTAATCGCATTCGATCTTGATGACACCCTGTGGCCCTGCATGCCCACGATTCATCGTGCCGAGGAAACGCTTTACCAGTGGCTGACGCGACACTATCCGCGCATCACGCGGGGTTTCGACGCCGAGGAAATAGTAGCCTATCGCCATGAATTCACCGCGCGCGACCAGCGTTATTCGATCGATATGACGGGCATGCGCCGTGATTTTCTGCGACACCTCGGCGAAATTCATGATTATGACGGTGAGCAGGTTGCGCAAAACGGTTTCGAGATTTTTTTCGAGGCGCGTCAGCAGGTCGAGTTCTACGACGACGTGCTGCCCTGTCTGCAGCGGCTCAAACGCAGATTCCGGCTCGGTACGATCAGCAATGGCAATGCCAGCGTCGAACACGTCGGGTTGGGTGACCTGATCGAACATGCCGTGAGCGCATCCGATTTGATGGTTGCCAAGCCCGATCCGCTGATCTACCGGCACCTGGCGCAACGATTCGACGCGCGCCCCGAGGAAATAGTCTACGTCGGCGATCATCCGCATTACGACGTCGCCGGTTCGATCGATGCCGGATACCAGGCCGTCTGGATTAATCGCGAAGCCATTCCCTGGCCGGAGCAGTTGCCGCAACCCGATCACCAGGTAAGCGATTTACACCAGCTGGAAGCCTTGCTCAGTGATTGAGGATTTCGCTCATTTTCAGGCTGACCTTTTGCGCCAGCCTCGGTTGCGCCAGTGCACTTGGATGGATGCCGTCCGCCTGCATCAATTCCGCGTCGGCGGCGGCAATGGATTCGAGGAACCGCGGTAGATAATGAATGTCAAATTCGGCGCTAACGGTTTCAAATATCTGTTGAAAACGCGTATTGTAGGTAACGCCGAAATTGGGCGGCATGCGCACTCCGATCAGCAGCACGGTGACATCCTGCGCCTGCGCGAGGCGCACCATCTGGCGCAGGTTGTCGGTGCTCTGGCCGAATCCGAGGCCGCGCAGGCCGTCGTTGCCGCCGAGTTCGATGATCAGGTGGCTGGGATGGTGTTGTTGCAACAGGCCGGGCAGGCGTTGCAGGCCGCCGTAGGTGGTTTCGCCGCTGATGCTGGCATTGTGTACACTTGATTGTGGAAAACGCGCCCTTATATCGGTGCTGAACAAATGCGTCCAGCCCTGTTCGATCGGCATATTGTGGGCGGCGCTCAAACTGTCGCCTAAAATCAGGATATTGAACGCCGCGCGGTTCGCATCGCCCGCGTTGTGAACACCGAGCAACACGAACAGGACCATGGCTGAAAATAATCTCTGCATCGCGTTAAATCAGGTTGGCAAGACCGTGGATACTCCTGAAGGAAAGCTCGATATTCTGGATGATATTTCACTCGATGTTAAGTACCAGGAAGCGGTTGTCATCAAGGGGGCTTCCGGATCGGGCAAAACCACGCTGCTGGGCCTGATGGCGGGCCTCGATCGGGCGAGCCGGGGCGATGTCATTCTCTTCGGACACAATCTCACGCAAAGGAACGAGGAACAGCGCGCTTCGATTCGCGCCGGCGAGGTTGGATTCGTGTTTCAGTCCTTTCACCTGGTGCAGGGTGCCACGGCAATGCAAAACGTCATGTTGCCGCTTGAACTGGGCGGCGTCAGTGACGCCTATACGCTGGCGCAGAAGAGCCTGCAGGAGGTGGGACTGCAGTCCAAAAGCGACACCCTGGTCGAATATCTTTCCGGCGGCGAACAACAACGGGTGGCGATCGCCCGCGCTTATGCGACACACCCCAGGGTTTTGTTTGCCGACGAGCCGACCGGTAACCTCGACGCCGCCAGCGGCCGCCAGATTGCCGATTTGATGTTTCACCTGCGCGACCGCTCGGGCACCACGCTGGTGCTGGTCACCCACGAGGCGGAACTGCTCGCACGGGGCGATCGTCAGGTCATGATCGAATCCGGCAAGCTGTTGACGAACTGATGGTTAAACGCGCGACTATCCATGCCTACTGGCTGATGTTTATCGCCACCGTGATCACGGTTGGCGTCGTTACCTCGAGCCAGTTGATTGCCGATCGTATCGGGCTGTTGCTCGATCGCCAGGCGAGCGAGTTGCTGGCGGGCGATATGGTGCTGGTGTCGAGCAACGAGTTCAGTGACGACTATCGTGAGCAGGCGCGGCGCCACAGCCTGCGGGTCAGTCAAAGCGCCAGCCTGCGCAGCGCCATTTTTATCGGTGACGACCCTCAGCTGGTCGAATTGAAGGCCGTCGATGGAGCCTATCCCCTGCGCGGTAAGCTGGAGACGGCGCGGGAGATAACCGCGAGCCGGACCTCGACCACCGATATTCCCGCGCGTGGCGAAGTATGGGTTGACAGTAAACTCGCGTCGTTAATCGACACGCCGCTGCAACTGGGCGAAAAGTCCTTCGCGGCAAGCCAGTTGTTAACTTTTGAACCCGATCGCGGCGGAGCAATTTTCAACCTTGCGCCGCGGGTGCTGATGAATCTGGATGATCTGGCGGCTACCGGACTCGTGGTGCCGGGAAGCCTCGTCAGACACCGCCTCATGTTCGCCGGGGAAGCAGCCGATGTATTGCGATTCAAGATCTGGCTCATCACCAATCTTCAACCCGGCGAAGAACTCCAGGATCTCGAAAACGCGCGTCCGGAAATGCGCCGGGGACTGGAGCGGACACGCAAGTTTTTTGCGCTCGCAATTGTCCTGACGCTGGTGATCGCAATGGCCGCCATCGCGATCACCGCGCGATACACCGCAACCCGGGAAGCGCCCAAGGTGGCGATGCTGCGGGCCTTTGGCGTTTCCCAGTTGAGCCTGCTCAAATACTACCTGCGCCAGTTGGGAGCGCTCTGGATAACAGCAACCATCGTCGGCGTGGGGATCGGCTGGCTGATGCAATTTCCGCTGCAATGGGCGCTCGACGACTGGTTCGGCAGGACCCTGCCGCAGATCAGCAGTTTTCGGCCCTACCTGAATGCGGCACTGGTGGGCTTGCTCGCTCTCGCCGGTTTTTCACTGCCTTACCTGGTCAATGCGACCGCGACCCCGCCGATGCAGGTGCTGCGGACTGCGCTCAATCGGCGCTCGTGGCTGCGTGGGCTGTTGATTTCGGGCAGCGCCGTCATCGCGGTATTCATCGTGCTGATGATTTTGATGCAAAGTTCGATTCTGGCCGTCGCCACGCTCGCCCTGGTGCTGGCCTGCGCTCTGGTACTGCCCCTGATCCTGGGGTGGATGGTGCGCGCTTTGCTGTTGTCGTCGCGGCGCCGTTTCTGGTTGCGCCAGTACCTGCTAAGCCGGTTGCGCGCAACCTCGCGCGGCGCCATTTACGTGATGTCCGGATTCAGCCTGGTGCTGATCGCGATTCTTCTGATCGCGGTGGTCAAGGATGAATTGATCGGCGAGTGGGAGGCGCAGTTGCCCGAGAACATACCCAATTATTTCCTCATCAATATCGGTAGCGATGACGTCCGCGAGATCGATGCTTTTCTGCGCCAGCGCGAAATCGAGATATCGACTCCCTACGCGCTGGTGCGCGCCCGCATGGTGCAAATCAACTCGGTGGACGTCGACAAGATCGACTTTGCAGACCCGCGCGCCGCGCACGCGGTCACGCACACCTTCAATATGACCCATGCCGCTGAGCTGCCCGATCAGAACCACGTCGTCGCCGGTACCTGGCTAAGCGATAGTGACGACCTGGCCCAGTTTTCAATCGAACAGGGCCTGGCGCAAAAGCTCGATATCGAGCTCGGCGACCAGTTGACCATGAGCGTGGGAAGTCAACGGCTGCAGGCGAGGGTGACCAGCATACGGTCGGTGCTATGGGAAAACTTCAAGCCCAATTTCTACCTCATCGCCAATCCCGAACTGATCGAGTCGTTTCCGCAGACCTGGCTGTTGAGCGCTCTCATCGAGGATGCAAACAAGGCCGACCTGAAGCGACTGTTGCAGCGCTATCCGTCGTTGACCCTGCTCGATGTCAGTGAGTTGATGGCGCGTGTACGCGCCATCGTCGACAAGGCATCGGTAGCCTTGCATTTCTTTTTCCTGTTCGCACTGGTATCGGCCGGCATCGTGCTACTGGCCGCGATCCAGACCGGCAAACATGAACGTGAAGTCGAATCATCTCTGCTGCGGGCATTGAGCGCCAATGCCGGTCAGCTGTACCGGGTACACGTGCTCGAATATACCCTGATGGGGTGTTTAATCGGATTTTTCGCCGCCGCCTTCGCCAGTCTTGCCGGTTGGGTCGTCAGCGAGTATTTTTTCGATATGGAGTTTCAGCTGTCGGTCGACGCCTGGCTTTACAGCCTGGCTTCGGCCTGCCTGGTGCTGACGCTGGCGGGTACACTGGTGAGCCGCAGGGTTTATAATGTTTCGCCGATGAAGATATTGCGCTCCTGAGGCCATCGACCCTGAACACCGCCGCCGACCAACGATGGATAGACACGGTTACCCGCCAGATCGGCTGGGACGAGCAGCTCGCGCGCGCCTATGACTATGCCGCCAATGTTGGGCATATCGATAAAAGGCGACCGCGCAGCATCGATGTCGCCCGGCGCGTCTCCGAACTGGGTAGTGATCGCGACACTATTATCGCCACGCTGCTGAGCGATCCCGGGTTGCGCGATGTGCTCGATCTCAAGCAGATCGAGGCCGAGTTCGGCGACACCATCGCCAGGTTGACCCAGGGTGTCAATCAGCTCAATACGCTCAAGGAAGGGAAGCAGGCGCGGCTCAACAGTCCCGAGCAGGCCGAAAGACTGCGCAGGCTGTTGATGGCGATCATCAGCGATGTGCGCGTCATGCTGATCAAGCTGTGTTATCGCGTCGAGCGTCTGCCGCTGCTCAAGCACGACGATTACGATCAACGTCGCCGGGTCGCGCAGGAAACGCTCGATATCTTCGCGCCGCTCGCCAACCGCCTCGGCATGGGCTTGCTGAAGTGGGAACTCGAAGACCTGGCGTTCCGCGCCCTCGAACCTCAGGCCTACAAGCGTATTGCCAAACTGCTGGAACAGAAGCGCAGCGAGCGCGAAGCCTTTATCGAACAGTTGAGGGGGCACTTGCAGGATCTGCTGGTGGAACAGGATATCGAGGCCAGCGTGCAGGCCAGGGTCAAACACATCGTCAGTATCTGGCGCAAAATGCAACGCAAAAACCTGGAATTCCATGAACTTTTCGATGTGCGCGCGGTTCGCATACTGGTGGAGTCGGTGGCCGACTGCTACGCGGTGCTCGGTATCGTGCACACCACCTGGCAGCACATCCCGCAGGAATTCGATGACTACATCGCCAACCCCAAGGAGAACGGCTACCAGTCGCTGCACACCGCGATTGTCGCCGATGACGGCAAGATTGTCGAGGTGCAGATCCGGACCCATGAAATGCACGAGAAATCCGAACTCGGTGTCGCCTCGCACTGGCGTTACAAGGAGGGTGCGCGCCTGGATCGACGCATGGAATCCTATATCGCGCAGATGCGTGATATGCTGCAGGGTTCCGCGGAAGAAATGTCGGAAGCCATTTCCGAAATTTCGACCGAGTTGTCTAACGAGCGCGTTTACGTTTTCACGCCGAACGGGCAGATCATCGATATTGCGCAGGGTGGCACGCCGCTCGATTTTGCCTACAGCATTCATTCCGAGGTTGGCCATCGCTGTCGAGGGGCGAAGGTCAATGGCCGTATCGTCAACCTGACCACGATTCTGCAAACCGGCGATGAAGTTGAAATCCTGACCACGAAGGAGAGCCGACCGAGCCGCGACTGGATGAACAAGAACCTCGGCTTTATCAAGTCCGCGGGCACGCGTTCGAAGGTTCGTAACTGGTTCAGCCATCAGGATTTCGAACAGAACCTGCTCGACGGTAAGGCGATTTACGATCGCATGCTGAGCAAATACTCGATTCACAAGGTGGACCTGAAGGCGCTCTACACTCATTTCAAACGCAAGGGCGGCGACCAGTTTTTCGCCGACATCGGGCGCGGCCTGATTACCTCGGCACAGATGCTGGGCTTCCTGCAATCCGAGCCTGAGTCGGATCCGTTCAAGAAGGTGAAGAAGGAGACGCGCGCGCCTGCCTCGCGCGACGAAGTCAGTATCCACGGGGTGGGCAACCTGTTGACTCAGTTTGCACGTTGCTGCAAGCCGGTACCCGGGGATGCGATTGTCGGTTTCATCACCATCAACAGTGGGATTACGATTCACAAGCACAGTTGTTCGAATATCCTCTCGCTTCCCGAGGAAAAACGGCAGCGCCTGATCGAAGTCGAATGGGGCCGACAAAGTGGCTCGGTGTACCCGGTGGAAGTCAGCGTGACGGCTTATCAGCGCACCGGGCTGATGCAGGATATCAGCACGATCCTGGCGAACCTGAAGGTGAACCTGTTAAATATCAACTCCAATACCAATAGGGATGAGCAAATGGTCTATACCTTGTTAACCATGGAGATTCACAGCGTTGACGAACTGGTGGCGATCATTGAAAAGTTATCGCAACTGCCGAATGTACAGGAAGTCAGGCGCATAGCCTGAGGATTGGTGGGAGCTTACGTGGACATCGAATCCAGGCCAGCGATCGATCGCCGATTTTGTATCGCACCGATGATGGATTGCTCGGATCGGCATTCGCGATATTTCCTGCGCATGTTCTCCGCGCGCATGTTGCTGTACACCGAAATGGTAACCGCCGCGGCGATACTGCACGGAGACCGCGATTACCTGCTCGGTTTCAATGCCGAAGAGCATCCGCTGGCGGTGCAGCTTGGCGGTTCCGACCCCGAGCAGCTTTATCGCGCGGGCGCAATTTGTGCAGATTATGACTACGACGAAATCAACCTGAATTGCGGCTGTCCGAGTGACCGCGTGCAGTCCGGCCAGTTTGGCGCCTGTTTGATGCAGGATCCGAGGCTGGTGGCCGAATGCGTATCCGCGTTGAAATCGGCCAGCGGTTTACCGGTTACGGTCAAGCATCGCACCGGTATCGATCGGCAGTACGACTATGACCGTTTCGCCGCTTTTGCCGCCACGCAGATCGATGCCGGCGCGGAAGCCCTCATCGTGCATGCCCGCAATGCCTGGCTAAAGGGTTTGAATCCGAAGCAGAATCGTGAAATACCGCCGCTGAAATACGATTGGGTCTATCGTCTGAAACGCGATTTCCCGGAGCAGCAGATAATTATTAACGGCGGTATCAAAACGCTCGATGCCTGCCTCGAGCATCTGCGGCGGGTGAACGGGGTGATGCTCGGGCGCGAGCCCTACCAGAATCCCTACATGTTGCACAATGTCGATCCGGTTATCTTTGCGCAGGCGAATGTCGAAGCCCCGGGCCGCATCGGCCTGTTGCATAGAATGTATCCCTACATCGAACAACAGCTGGATCAGGGCCTGCCATTGAGGCGCGTGGTGCGACATCTTATCGGACTGTTTCACGGAGAACCCAACGGGCGGCGTTGGCGTCGTTATCTCAGTGAGAACGCCTGTCGCAAGAGCGCCGGTATCGAAACCCTGTACCAGGCCGAACGCCTCGTGAGTTGACCCTGCCATGCGTAAGAATTCGCGTTACCTGATCTTGCTCTCTATTCTGCTGTTCGTCGCGGTCAACGAGGCGTTGACAAAAATGCGCTCGACCAGCTGGGAGCATCCCCTGTGGGTGCGAATCTACGCGGTCAGCGGTGATGGCCGCGCGGCCACCGATGCTTACATCGATTCACTCACCTCCGAGCACTTCAAACCGATCGAGAAGTTTGTCAACCGCGAGGCGCGGCGCCATGAAATCTCCATCGATGCGATCGACGTCGAGTACCAGGGGCGTCTGCAATCGCATCCGCCGCAACCTCCCTCGGGACAGAGTGTTCTGGAAAATATGTGGTGGAGCCTGTCATTCAGGGCCTGGGCCTGGCGCCGCGCCTGGAGCAGTTCCGGCGACGAAGGCGATGTCGAGCTATTTGTCAGTTACCACGATACCACCGCCACGCAGGCCTTGCGTCATTCGGTCGGCCTGCAGGGCGGGATGATCGGCATCATCAACGGTTTTGCCGATAAGTCCTATCGCGGCTCGAACCACGTCGTTATTATTCACGAGCTGATGCACACGCTGGGCGCGAAGGACAAGTACGGCGCCGCCGGTATGCCGATGCACCCGAGCGGTTACGCCGAACCTTATCGCAGGCCTTTGTTCCCGCAGGCAAAGGCGGAAATAATGGGTGGTCGAATTCCACTATCGGAGCATCAATCGCGGATGCCCGAGTCGCTGGCCGATGTGCTCATTGGCTCGATGACGGCCGCCGAGATCAACTGGACCGGCGATACGCCCTGACGCCAGCTTGCTGGCGCGCCTGGTCCTGGCGGGAAACCCTGGCGAGCCCGCATATCTCGCCAGGATGGCGGTCCCTCGCTTGTTCTTTGAATCCACAAGGTAGTTCTTCAGGTGGGTTACGCACTGTTATTCCGTTCCTTCAGAAAATCCCTTGTGAATCCAAAGTCCTGCGCGATGATGTGCAAGGAAGCACGAATGCGGTGAAGGCAGGAGCCGAGAACCGCCATCCCGCCCCCTGGTGAGATATGCGGGCGGGCTTTTTATCGGGCTTCATCCGGCGCGTAAATAGACGTAGCTGGCGCCGGCGGCGCCATCACGAGCCTGCGCGGGGCACCAGGCGAGCACCTGCGAGCGACTCGACAACCAGCGTTGCACCAGTGGTTTCAGAATCGCGTCGCTTTGCGAACGATAACCCTGGCCATGAACGATCAGAATCATGCGGTACTGTCTGCGCAAGGCCTCGGACAGGAAATCCTGCAGTGCGTCGAGGGCCTCGTGTTGACGATAACCGTGCAGGTCGATCGTGGCCTCGGGACGAATAGCACCCTGGCGGATCTTGCGCTGCAGTTTTACCTGCAGACCGGTATTGAAATAGCTGCTCTGTGCAGGCCGGGACTCGATCGGGAATTCGTCGGGCGCGACCACCTCTCGCGGCTTCGTCCGCGGCTCCGGTTTTTTGCGCTCACGATGCCGGTAGACGTTAACACGATCGTTGTGCAGGCGCTTAACCCCCGGGATTAGCCGGTCCATTTCTGAATCGTCGTCTGCAGTCATTGGGATAACTCGAAGCAAATGCCAAATTTCGTCAATATTATCCGAAAATGCTCTCTGACCTGTATTCAAATCATATAGAATCCTTCCCCGATGCATATTCTCATTACCAATGACGATGGTTATTCCGCCACCGGCATAAAAGTCCTGGCGCAGGAGCTGGCGCGGGTCGCCGATATCTCGGTGGTGGCGCCCGATCGCAACAAGAGCGGCGCCAGCAACTCGCTGACGCTGACGCGACCCTTACGCGTGGAGCGCTCACAGGAAGGCAGTTACTACGTCGATGGAACACCGACCGACTGCGTTCACCTGGCGTTATCGGGTTTGCTCGACGCGTCCCCGGATATGGTGGTTTCCGGAATTAACGCAGGCCCCAACCTGGGCGACGACGTGCTCTACTCGGGCACCGTGGCGGCAGCCATGGAAGGTCGCTACCTGGGTCTGCCGGCGATCGCGGTATCCCTGGCGGGAAGGCCGGCGACCCACTTTCAAACCGCCGCGGTGATCACCCGCCGCGTGGTGGAGCGCCTGGTTCAGAGCCCGCTGCCGGACGATACCCTGTTAAATATCAACGTACCCGATGTCCCGTTCGATGAAATTGTCGCGGTGCGCGCAACCCGGCTCGGTTTCCGTCACAAGGCCGAGCCCATGCTCAAACAGGCCGATCCCTACGGCCGCCCGGTTTACTGGGTGGGGCCGCCCGGCGAGGCGCAGGATGCCGGTGAGGGCACCGATTTTCATGCGCTCGAACAGACCGTTGCCTCGGTCACGCCGATGCAGATCGACTTGACGCGCCATCACGGTATTCAACCGCTGCAAAACTGGCTGCAAGCATTGTGAACCAGGCGAGTCGCAATCACCAGGGTATCGGTATGACCTCGCAACGTACCCGCGACCGGATGGTAACCCGGCTGCAGCGGCAGGGCATCGACAAAGAGGGTGTGCTGGACGTCATGCGCCAAGTGCCGCGCCATATATTTGTCGACGAAGCGCTGGCGCATCGGGCCTACGAAGATACCGCTTTACCGATCGGATACGGGCAGACCATATCGCAACCCTATATCGTTGCCCAGATGACGCAATTGCTGCTCGAAGACGGTATACCCTCGTCGGTGCTCGAGATCGGCACGGGTTGCGGTTACCAGACCGCGATACTGGCCAGTATCTTCCCCCAGGTGTACAGCGTCGAACGCATTGAGGCGCTGTACCTGCAAGCCAGGCAGCGCCTTGCCGAGCTCGATTTTTACAATGTCCAGCTGCGCCATACCGACGGTAACGCCGGCTGGCCCAACCTGAGCTACTACTTTGACCGTATTATCATGACCGCGGCCTGTACCGAGGTACCCAGGGCGCTGGTTGCGCAATTGAAGGAGGGCGGCGTCATGGTGCTGCCTTTCGATAGCGGTCGCGACCAGACCATGACGAAAATAACCCGCGGCAAGGATGGGCTGGTCTTCGAGCCACTGGAAAAAGTCGCTTTCGTGCCGCTGCTGCCGGGATTGGAATAGTGCAGCTGTTTGTAACGATTTACCAGTCTGTAATGCGATTTTCAAGGCGCAGCGAAGCGCCGTACTACCTGTCGCTGCTGAGTTTTGTCGAATCCTTTATTCTGCCGTTTCCGCCACCCGACGTGATGCTGGCGCCGATGGCGCTGGCGAAGCCTGCGCGGGCGATGCATTTCGCCGCGCTGACGCTGCTGTTCTCGGTGCTTGGCGGGCTGGTCGGTTACATGATCGGCGCCTTTCTGTTTGATCTCGCCGAACCCCTCATCATCGACTGGGGCTACCAGGCACGCTTTCAAACCGTGATCGAGTGGTTTGAAGAATGGGGTTTCTGGGCGGTTCTGGTGGCCGGGTTTTCACCGGTTCCCTATAAAATTTTCACCATTGCCGCCGGTGTTCTCAGCCTCGCCCTGCTGCCGTTTGTGCTGGCCTCGATCATCGGGCGCGGGGCACGGTTTTTCCTGCTCGCCTGGTGCCTGGCAAAATTTGGACCCGCCATCGAACCCAGGTTGGTCAGGTACATCGAATATATTGGTTGGGCCATCGTTGGAGCATTGCTGCTTGCGATCGTGCTCTATAAATTTTAGACCCGCAACGCCCGCCACTCATGAAATCAGCCATTGCCACCGTGATTGCCGCATTGCTGCTGACCTCCTGTGCATCAACTGGCAATCCGCCGGCAAGGTCCGAGCAGGGCCCGGGATGGTATACGGTAAAGCGAAGCGATACGCTTTACTCGATAGCCTGGCGCTACGGGCTTGATTACCACCAGCTGGCGCAGTGGAATCAATTCAACGTCAATGAACCAATTCACCCGGGACAACGTCTCCGGCTGCTGAAATCCCACAGCCGGAGCGCCGGGGCCAGTCCCAGCGTCAGCTCTAAATCGAGCACGGGTAGCGGCACAGGCGCTGGCAGCAGTAGCAGCAAGTCGACCAGCAAAAGCAAAACGACCAGCGCCACCGGCGGCGAATCCGCGACGATGCAAAATCCGTCCAAATGGATCTGGCCGACGGCGGGTAAGCCGTTAAACACCTTTCTTGCATCGAAGCTCGATCGACGTGGGGTCAATATCGCTGGAAAACAGGGTCAGCCTGTACTCGCCGTTGCTGATGGCAAGGTCGTATATAGTGGTAATGGTTTAGCTGGTTATGGTAATCTGATCATTATCAAGCACAGTAATACCTACTTAAGTGCATACGCATACTGTCGGGAAAGACTGGTGGAAGATGGGATGGCGGTGAAAGCCGGGAAGCTGGTGGCGAGAATGGGGCAGAAAGACAATGTCGCGATGCTGCATTTTGAAATAAGACGAAACGGTAAGCCGGTAGATCCGTTGAAGTATCTGCCGAAGCAATAAGGAAACCCTGGATGACCAAACCGACCGATAAGTCACTTATCGAAGATACCGAAATAGCGCCCGAAGATCTGGCGGAAGACCTGGTGGAAGACGAGGAAGCCGCCGACCTGGATGACGGCGATAGCGACGCGGAAGCAATCGTTGCGGCCGACGATGATGACGATGGCGGCGACGGCGAGTCAGCCGACGGCGAAAAGTTTGTCGAACGGCGCAAGCCAATCGATCGCCGCAAGGTGGTCACACGGCGTTCCAGCGATGTCGATCCAACCCGGCTCTATCTCAAGGAAATCGAAGTATCGCCGCTGCTGACCGCGGAAGAGGAGGTTCACTATTCGCGTCTTGCGCTGAAGGGCGACACCGCAGCGCGCGACAAGATGATCGAGTGCAACCTGCGCCTGGTGGTCAAGATCGCCAGACGCTACATGAACCGCGGACTGGCGCTGCTGGACCTGATCGAGGAAGGTAATCTCGGCCTGATACGAGCGGTAGAGAAATTCGATCCGGAACGCGGTTTCCGCTTCTCCACTTATGCTACCTGGTGGATCAGGCAAACCATCGAGCGTGGCCTGATGAACCAGACGCGCACCATCCGTTTACCCATCCATGTCATCAAGGAATTGAATACCTACCTGCGGGCAGCGCGAAAGCTGACCCAGGAACTCAATCGCGAGGCCAATGCCGAAGACGTCGCCCAGTTGTTAAAGAAGCCGGTCAAGGACATCGAGAAAATGTTCAAGCTGGCGGATCGTGTGTCGTCCTTCGACATCCCCATGGGCGGCGAGGGTGAGCGCCCGCTGCTTGACGTTATTCCGGATGAAAACAACGCTGACCCCTCCAGTATCCTGCAGGACGAATCGGTAATGCAGCATCTCGACAGCTGGCTGGACCAGCTCGATGAAAAACAACGCGATGTCGTGGTGCGCCGTTTCGGTCTGCGCAATCACCCGCGCGGCACCCTCGAGGAAGTTGGGCTGGAACTCGGTGTGACGCGTGAACGCGTGCGCCAGATCCAGATGGACGCGCTGCGCAAGCTGCGCCGCATCCTCGAGCACAGCGGCTATTCCCGCGAAAACGTCATCGAAGAATAACCCCCCCCTGCAATACCTGCACTACGCATAAGCTGTAAAGTTTTTGTTATGTAAGTTCTGCCAGCATGCCAGGGGCTATATACTCCGGTCATCTTTTCCGCTTTCTCGAGGGAGCTGTTTTACCCACTAATTTTTCCGAAGAGCCAAATTTTAAAGGCGTACACGGGATCAGATTTTGCACTTGACAGATGCAGATCCGAGCAAGAGTCGTATTTGGGTCGATCCCAGCCACCCATCGTAATATTCTCAGCGTCCGCAGTGTGCCGTTCGCAGCCTCCCACGATGCGTCTTTCAGTGTCCGCTAACGAGAAAACGGACGCCCGTACCATAAATATGGGGGGCAATCTTCGGCCCTAAACGGGCACCCATCCGAGCACCGATTATGATACAAGTCAGTATCCAGCCTGAAAGCTACGTGTACTGTGTCAATTTCATTTATTGGCAAATACTAACGATCGATGTTTGGTCCGTACGTTCACAATATTGATCCCATAATAGGCACAGTTGGCGGTGTCCATCTGTGGTGGTATGGATTGACTTATTCACTAGGATTCGTGGGCGTCTTTTCCTGGCTGCGTATGAATCGAACGCCCCTGGCTATCGATATTAGTGGCGTATATACCTTAAGCATTTTTCTGGCTCTCGGAGTCCTCGTTGGGGGTCGCCTGGTTGAGGTAGTATTTTATGAATGGAACTATTACGGATCCCATTTGAGGCACGTTCCAGCGATTTGGCTGGGCGGGATGTCAACCCATGGCATTTTACTTGGTTCGATCGTGGGAACATTTTTGTATTGCAAGCTATACCAGAGAAGTTTTTTTGAAATTGCGGATGTAATGGTGATCGCGGGCGCCTTCATAATGGGGGTTGGCCGCATTGGTAATTTTATTGATGGTCAGATTGTTGGTGCCCTTACAGACTCATGGTGGGGTGTAAAGTTTCCTGATCTGGAGGGCTTTCGTCATCCTGTTGTGCTCTACGATGGGCTGAAAAGTGCCCGGACTGTGTGAAAACTCGCCCGAGGGTACAATTGTACTTTCCAACTGATGGGCTATCCAATGAGCGGTTTAATTGATATCAAAGGGGTCAGTTGTGTTTGCGTCGACACAAAATTCTGAGCAGTCTCCTTTAACCTAGAAAACTCAGTAGGATCACGAAAGTCTGCACACCAAAAGTAGGCGCTTTAGGCGAGCGATTGATTCATCGGTATGCCGCATCACTAGCTATATGAAAAAAGTGCTTATCACCAATAAGGTGACCAGCGGAACGCCGCCCGCTTTTTTT
>JAAEPH010000098.1 GCA_024232855.1 Gammaproteobacteria bacterium | reverse complement strand
GTAGTTGGTAAGCTAAGCCGAGGGTAGCAGGTTCGAATCCTGCCGGGCGTGCCATATTATGGTGGGCGTAGCTCAGTTGGTAGAGTGCAAGATTGTGATTCTTGTTGTCGTGGGTTCGATCCCCATCGTCCACCCCATATTCCGGGCGCCTGAATTCAGGCGCCCAGGATAACAGTGTGTCGGCACCGGAGGGCCCGGTGCGCGGAGCTGTAACCTGGAAGGCAGTTTCTGCGAAAGTGGCGGAATTGGTAGACGCGCCAGATTTAGGTTCTGGTATCTTTGATGTGAGAGTTCGAGTCTCTCCTTTCGCACCATTTTTCAAAGCCGTGACCGCCGTCATGGCCTGCCCTCATCGAGCGATCCGGCCCGCCGCGGGCCGGGCCTTTTTCTGCTATTGAATTTCATCAAAATTGGCTGACATCTGATACCGACCTGCGTATAATCCGCGCCACTTTGGGACATCGCTCACTTCAGGTAGCGCTCCACTTTCTTAATTCGGCGTTGTTGTTCGACCGGTCGTATCAAATATTTTTATCTCTTTAGTACAATTCACGGGACTTTGACATGCATGTATCAATCGAAACCCTCGAGGGCCTGGAACGTAAAATGACGGTACAAATTCCGTCCGAACGCGTCAGGGAAGCCGTCGAGAAAAAGCTCAAGGACCTTAGTAAAACTGTTCGCATTGACGGTTTTCGCCCCGGAAAAGTGCCACTTAAGGTGGTACAGCAGAAATTTGGCGGACATGTTCGCCAGGAAGTGATCGGTGACGTTATCGAGTCGAGCTACCAGGAGGCGCTGATCCAGCAAAAAGTCCGTCCCGCAGGCATGCCGAACATCGATTCCGTCAGCAGTGAAGAAAAACAGGACATGTCTTACACGGCGACCTTCGAGGTTTATCCCGAAGTTGAAGAGCTCGACCTGAAATCCATCGAAGTCGAAAAGGGCGCGGTCGAAATTTCTGACGAGGATTTCGATGCGATGCTGCAGAAACTGCGCGAGCAACGCAAAACCTGGAAGGAAACCAAGGCCGTCGCAAAAACCGGCCACCAGGTCATGGTGGATTTCGAAGGGCGGATCGATGGAGAATTGTTTGACGGTGGCGCCGGCAAGGATATGCCGGTTGAAATAGGCGCAGGGCAGATGCTCCCGGAATTTGAAACCGGACTGGAAGGCATCAAGGCGGGCGAACAAAGAACCGTCGAAGTCAATTTCCCCGAGGATTATCATGGCGCCGATGTTGCCGGCAAGAAGGCCGAATTCACGCTCAAGGCAACAAAGATTTCAAAGCCGGAGTTACCCGAACTCGATGAAGAGTTTGCTAAGGGGTTTGGTATCGAGGATGGTGATCTTGAAAAAATGCGTACCGATATTCGGGCGAACATGGAAAAGGAGAAGAATGATCGCCTGAAATCGAACCTGAAAAATGCCGTGATGGAGGGTTTGCAGGAGCACAATTCGATTATTGCCCCGAGCGCACTGGTGAGCGAGGAGATTGGTAATCTCCGTGCCCAGGCCGCGCAACGTATGGGCAAGGATCCGGAGTCGATGGATGAAGCCAGCTTCCCCGACGAATTGTTCAGGCAGGAAGCGAGCCGTCGCGTGCAACTCGGGCTGCTGATCTCCGAAGTTATCAAGAAGGAAAAAATTGAGTTAAATCAAGAGCTTGTCAATTCAACTATCGAGGAAATGGCGATCGCATATGAACAGCCCGAGCAGGTGCGCGCTTACTATCGGCAGAATCAGCAGGCGCGCTCGGGAATTGAAGGCATGGTGCTTGAAGATCAGGTTGTCGCCCACATCTTGGATCAGGCCAAGGTTAGCGAGAAAGAGGTCAGCTTTGACGACCTGATGAATGGTAAGCTCTAGTTTTCAGTAAATCCGGATTTCCTATGATAGATAAATTTGACAACGCCGACCTGACCTCAATGATTCATGACTCACCAACTGTCGAGGCCAATCTTGTGCCGATGGTGGTGGAGCAATCGGCTCGTGGTGAGCGAGCCTACGATATTTATTCGCGTCTACTTAAAGAGCGCGTGATTTTTGTCGTCGGTCCGATCGAAGATCATATGGCGAACCTGATCGTCGCGCAGCTCCTCTTTCTGGAATCCGAGAATCCGGACAAGGACATATCCCTGTACATCAACAGTCCGGGCGGTTCGGTTACCGCCGGCCTTGCGATCTACGATACCATGCAGTTTATCAAGCCCGATGTGAGCACCCTGTGCACCGGCCAGGCAGCCAGTATGGGTGCGATTCTACTGGCTGGTGGCGGTGATGGTAAGCGCTACGGCCTGCCACATTCGCGCGTCATGATTCATCAGCCGCTGGGAGGATTCCAGGGGCAGGCGAGTGACTTTGAAATTCATGCCAAGGAGATACTTGCGGTCAGGAGCAGGCTCAACATACTGTTAGCCAATCATACCGGAAAGAAGGAAAGCGTCATCGATCGGGACACCGAACGCGATAATTTCATGAGTGCCGAGCAATCGGTGGAATACGGAATCATCGACCGGGTCCTGACTTCTCGTGCCGACCCGGATGAGAATGTCGCCACGGAATAGAAGTACGGTGGCGCTTAATCTGTGAAACCCTCGGCAAAAAGCATTTTTTTAGGTTGTGCTTGGCGGTTTGGTCTAATATTATCGAGTCGATTACGCATTAATTCCGGTAGTTGGTATGAGTGACGAAAGATCCAAGAATAAGGATGAAAAGCTGCTTTACTGCTCATTTTGCGGTAAGAGCCAGCATGAAGTAAGAAAATTAATCGCCGGCCCGTCAGTTTTCATCTGCGACGAATGCGTTGATCTGTGTAATGACATCATCCGCGAGGAAATCCACGAAAGTGGTGAGGATGCCGAAAGCCGCTTACCCATCCCCCACGAAATTTTCAAGGTTCTCGATGAATACGTGATCGGACAGAGTCGCGCCAAGAAGGTGCTGTCGGTTGCCGTATACAATCATTACAAGCGACTCGAAGTCGGGCATATCAAGGACGACATCGAACTTTCCAAGAGTAATATCCTGCTAATCGGTCCGACGGGTTCGGGTAAAACCCTGTTGGCGGAAACCCTGGCGCGCTTGCTCAACGTTCCTTTTGCGATTGCCGATGCGACCACGCTTACAGAAGCCGGTTACGTGGGCGAGGACGTCGAAAACATCATCCAGAAGCTATTGCAAAAATGTGATTACGATGTCGATAAGGCGCAGACAGGCATCGTATACATCGATGAAATCGACAAGATTTCGCGGAAATCGGATAACCCCTCGATCACCCGAGACGTCTCCGGTGAGGGTGTGCAACAGGCCCTGCTCAAACTAATTGAAGGAACCGTGGCATCGGTGCCCCCGCAGGGAGG
Organism: Gammaproteobacteria bacterium; assembly: GCA_024232855.1. GTDB lineage: Bacteria > Pseudomonadota > Gammaproteobacteria. The sequence continues at coordinate 27,538 of JAAEPH010000098.1, read as the reverse complement.
GCGAAAGCATCCCCAGCAGGAATTTTTGCAGGTCGATACCGGCAAGATTCTGTTCATTTGCGGTGGCGCCTTCGCCGGTCTCGACAAGGTTATACTGAATCGTTCCGAAAAAGGCGGCATCGGCTTTGGCGCCGATGTCAAGAGCAAGGACAAGAGGGACATGTTTGGTGAAGTCATCAGCCGGGTAGAGCCAGAGGACTTGATCAAGTATGGCCTGATCCCGGAATTCGTAGGACGCTTACCGGTGGTTGCCACGCTTGAAGAGCTTGACGAAAATGCGTTGGTGAAGATCCTGACCGAGCCCAAGAATGCGATCACCAAGCAGTATCAGAAAATGTTTGAGATCGAAGGTTGCGAGATCGAGTTTCGCACCGATTCACTGACTGCGGTTGCGATAAAGGCGATGGAACGGAAAACCGGCGCTCGTGGCTTGCGCACCATACTCGAAAATACGCTGCTGGAAATCATGTACGACTTACCGGCAATGGAGAATGTCAGCAAGATCGTGGTGGATGCCGCGGTCATCGAAGGTCATGCTCAGCCCTATGTGATCTACGAGGGTGGAGAAATGCAGCGCGTGGCTTCTGACGAGTAAGCTTCAACCACAGGGTTGGGGGCCGGGTTGAAAACGTGCGATTGAGGCCCATATAAACTCGACACTTAAGCTTTGAGGCATTTATGTCAGACTACCAGAATAACCTGCTTGCCGAGCAACAGGATCGCCAGTTGATTCCAGTGCTGCCGTTGCGAGATGTCGTGGTCTATCCACACATGGTCATCCCCCTTTTTGTAGGCCGCGAGAAGTCGATACTCGCGCTCGAAGCGGCGATGGCCGACAACAAGAAAATCCTGCTGCTGGCCCAGAAAAACGCCGAGGTTGACGACCCCGGGCAGGCGGATCTTTATCAGATTGGCACCCTGTCAACTATTTTGCAGATGTTGAAGTTGCCCGATGGCACCATCAAGGTGCTGGTCGAGGGTGGTGACAGGGTGACGGTCGACAGCCTGCTGGAAACCAACGAGTATTATTCTGCGGCGATCAAGGTGATGGAAAAATCCGGCCTGGTCGATGATCGTGAAGCCGAGGTGTTGCTGCGTTCGGTATTGAATCTTTTCGATCAGTACGTCAAGTTGAACAAGAAGGTGCCACCGGAAATCCTGACTTCACTGTCGGGCATCGACGATCCCAGTCGGCTCGCCGATACCATTGCCGCACACATGTCCCTGAAGCTCGATGAAAAGCAGGATATCCTTGAAATCCAGGACCCGCGCGAACGCATCGAGCACATCATGAGCAAGATCGAAGGCGAGATAGATTTGATGCAGATCGAAAAGCGCATTCGTGGTCGCGTCAAGCAGCAAATGGAAAAGAGTCAGCGCGAGTATTATCTGAACGAGCAGATGAAGGCCATTCAGAAGGAACTCGGCGACATGGACGATGCGCCTAACGAAGTCGATGACTTGCAAAAGAAGATCGAAGAGTCGGGTATGCCCAGGGAGGCGCGTGAAAAAGCCGATTCCGAGCTCAACAAGCTGAAGATGATGTCACCCATGTCGGCCGAGGCCACCGTGGTGCGTAATTACATCGATTGGCTGGTGAGCGTTCCCTGGAAGAAGAAATCGAAGATCCGGCGGGATCTGGCGCAGGCTGAAAAGGTACTCGAAGAGGATCATTACGGCCTGGAAAAGGTCAAGGAACGCATTCTCGAGTACCTCGCGGTGCAACAACGGGTGCGCAAGCTGAAAGGGCCGATACTTTGCCTGGTAGGTCCCCCCGGGGTTGGCAAGACCTCGGTAGGTCGTTCGATAGCGCGTGCCACCAACCGCAAGTTTTCGCGCATGTCGCTCGGCGGCGTACGCGACGAATCGGAAATCAGGGGACATCGCCGAACCTACATCGGCTCGATGCCCGGGAAAATCATTCAGAATCTTTCGCGTGTCAAGGTTAGAAACCCGTTGTTCCTGCTCGATGAAATCGACAAGATGGCGATGGATTTTCGCGGCGATCCCGCCTCGGCGCTGCTCGAGGTTCTCGACCCCGAACAGAATAATACCTTTGCCGATCATTACCTGGAAGTCGAGTTCGATCTTTCAGATACAATGTTCGTGGCCACCTCGAACAGCATGAATATTCCCGGGCCCCTGCTCGATCGAATGGAGGTCATTCGCATACCGGGGTATACCGAGGACGAAAAGCTCAATATCGCTATCAAGTACCTGATTCCCAAGCAAATAAAAGAAAATGGGCTGAAGCCCGAAGAGATCATGTTCAAACCGACGGCGGTGCGCGAAATCATTCAGCGCTACACGCGAGAAGCCGGAGTGCGTAACCTGGAACGCGAGATTTCCAAGATCTGCCGTAAGACGGTGAAGGCCATGTTGCTGAAGCCGACCACCAGAAAACTGACGATAACGGATAAGAATATCGAGAAGTACCTCGGTGTGAAACGGTTCCGCTTTGGTTCCGCGGATGAAAGGGATCAGGTCGGCCAGGTCACCGGTCTGGCCTGGACCGAGGTCGGTGGCGAATTGCTCACCATAGAATCGGCGGTTGTCGACGGTAAGGGCAAGTTTGTGCAAACCGGTCAGTTGGGCGACGTCATGAAAGAGTCGATCCAGGCGGCGATGACCGTGGTGCGTAGTCGCGCCGATATACTCGGTGTCAACCCCGAATTTAACGAGAACAAGGATATCCATATTCACGTTCCTGAAGGTGCGACTCCGAAGGATGGTCCGAGCGCAGGCGTCGGCATGTGTACCGCGCTGGTTTCGGCATTGACCGGGATACCGGTGAAAGCTGAAGTTGCCATGACCGGGGAAATCACGCTGCGCGGTGAAGTTCTGCCGATTGGCGGGTTGAAGGAGAAGCTGCTGGCTGCTCATCGGGGCGGTATCAGCACGGTTTTGATTCCCGAGGAAAACGAAAAGGATCTCGCGGAAATCCCGGACAATATTAAAGCCAAGCTCGAAATTATCCCGGCACGCTGGATCGATCAGGTGCTTGAGGTCGCTCTCGCACATCGGCCGACTCCTTTCTCGAAGGGTTCTGAATCCGCCGGTGTCGAGCCCAAGCAGAAGGTGAAAGAGAAAAAGACGACCGGCGTGCGAGCGCACTAGCCGAATGTGTAAATAATGTAACTAATTTGTAGTTTTTGGGCAATTTAGGTTGACCGTAAAGGCTGCTGTTGGTTTAATTCGATGCTCTGGACGGGGGTGGGTCGCGAGCATCAATTCGATGCTCGACAGCAACGAGAACAAGCAAAGCCTAGAGTTGCGTTGCCGTCCGCCCTTCGGGCTATAAATATATCAACTTAACCAAAAGGAAGAATCAAATGAATAAATCTGAATTGATTGATGCTGTTGCAGGTGCCGCCAACATGAGTAAAGCCGACGCTTCTCGTGCAGTCGATGGGGTAATTGGGGCAGTAACCCAGGCGCTTAAATCAGGTGATCAAGTGACTGTCGTTGGCTTTGGAACTTTCCTCGTTCGCCAGCGTGAAGCCCGTGCCGGACGTAATCCTCGCACCGGTGAAACCATTCAAATTAAAGCCTCTAAAGTTCCCGCATTTAAGGCTGGCAAAGCACTTAAGGACGCAGTAAACTAGCGCACCTTTTTTGGCTATACCGGGTGCTTAGCTCAGCTGGGAGAGCATCGCCCTTACAAGGCGAGGGTCGGCGGTTCGATCCCGTCAGCACCCACCAACCAATCAGGAGTGGTAGTTCAGTTGGTTAGAATACCGGCCTGTCACGCCGGGGGTCGCGGGTTCGAGTCCCGTCCACTCCGCCATTGTTGAAAGCGCTCATTATGAGCGCTTAAATATGATGGTCGCATATACTAGTGATCTAAAAATAAATGCTGCAAGCAATTCGAGACAAGGTGACGGGGTGGATTGCCTACGGCATCATCTTCCTTATCAGTATTCCCTTCGCCCTCTGGGGCGTTAACTCCTATCTCGGTGGCGGCGAAATAGCGCCTGCCGCCACGGTCAACGGTGAAGAGATCACGGTGCGTGATCTGGATCAGGCTTACGCCAACTATCGCCAACGTCTGCAACAACTTTTCGGCGGTTCGATACCCGCCACCCTGGGCGACGAATCCGCGATTCGGAACCGGGTACTGGAGCAGTTGATCGAGGAATCCGCACTGCGTCAGTACAGTGAAAAGCAGCGTTACCGTATTGGCGATGAAGCGTTGGCCCGGATGATTCGCGGCATGGACGAATTTAAACGCGACGGTCAGTTTGAGGCCGAAATTTACCAGGCACAACTGCGCTCAATCGGTTACTCGCCATTGGGATTCGAACAGCAGATACGCCGCAGCGGATCGACGGAGCAGTTCCAGAATGGCATTCGCGCCACGGCATTTATAACGCCGCTAGGTAAAAAACAGTATGCCAGTCTCGACAACCAGAGCCGCAAGATCAGGTCTTTGAGATATGCCCTCGATCCCGCGTCGATTGAAATCGACGCGAATGAAATTGAACAGTATTACCTGTCGAATGCAGAACGTTATCGAAGCCCGGAAACGATGAAAATTGATTTCATCGAATTGACCCTTGAAAGTGTCAAGACGAACATCGATGTGAATGAGGACGACGTAGCGGCGCGCTACCAGGAGAATCTGGACGCCTATACCAGCGCGGAATTCAGGGATGCGAGCCACATCCTGATCAAGGCCAGCGAGGACTCGGAGAGCGATGCCGCGCGCACCAGGATCGATGAGATCAGGGAGCGAATTGTAAATGGCGAGAGTTTTGTCGACCTCGCGAGTCAGCTTTCCGAAGACCCCGGTTCAGCTGCGGACGGCGGTAATCTGGGAGAAATCGAACGCGGAGACATGGTTTCGACTTTCGAATCAAAGCTGTTTTCAATGCGGCTCGACGAACTGAGTGAGCCGGTAAAAACAGCCTTCGGTTGGCACCTCATAAGGCTACATTCGATTAGTGGCGGTGAAGTCCAGTCTTTCGAGTCGGTAAAGGCGACTCTCGAAGACGAGATCAGAACCGAGCTGGCTGAAGTACAGATTTTCGATCTCGTTGAAAATCTGGCTAATATCGTTTATGAGCAATCGGATTCGCTCCTGCCGGCTGCCGAACAGTTAGGCCTCACGGTGCAAACCAGCGACTGGTTTAACCGGCTTTCTGGATCTGGTATCGCCGCCGAACGAAAAGTGCGGCAGCTTGCCTTCGGTGCGGAAATTTTGCAGCAGAAGCGAAATAGCGATGCGATTGAGCTCGGCAACGAACGCGTTGTTTTCATTCGCCTGAATCAATTCAAAGCGGCTCAGCCGCAGCCCCTGGAGCAAGTACAGGAAGCGGTCCGCGCCGAGCTGCTTAGCAACGCGATCAGCGAACGTAGCCTGAAAACGGGCACAGAGGCCCTGCAGAGCTTGCAAGCGGGCAAGGCGCTCGAGGAGCTTGCAAATGAATGGTCAGCGACGATAGACGATCATGGTTTCGTCGAGCGCAACCAGTCGAAAATCGATCCCGACATTCTGCAGACAGGCTTCGGCATGGAGAAGCCCGGGCAAGGGCTGGTTTATGACGGTCGGTTGTTGAACGGTGGGGAATACGTGATTCTCGAATTGTCGGCAGTGATTTCGAATGATGCCGAGCTCGAACCGAAAACCCTGCAAAATCTGATCCAGGCGCAGGGCGGGGCGGAGTATCTGTCTGCCTTGAAATACCTGGGCAGTCGAGCCGATGTCGTCAGAACACCGCTGGAAGATCTCTAGCCCGGTGCTTTAATCCAGTACGCCCATGCTGACGATATTGTATCCCGAGTCAACGTAGATATTTTCACCGGTAATACCCGCCGCCAGGTCGGAGCACAAAAAGGCGCCGGCATTTCCGACATCATCGATGGTGACATTGCGGCGCAATGGCGCATTGGTTGCCACTTCGTCGAGGATCTTCCTGAAATCACCTATGCCGGCGGCGGCAAGCGTTTTTATCGGACCCGCGGACACCGAGTTGACCCGGATCCCCTCGGGGCCCAGTGCCGCGGCCAGGTAGCGGACATTGGCTTCCAGGCTGGCCTTGGCAACCCCCATGATATTGTAGTTCGGCAGAGCCCGCTGTGAGCCCAGGTAAGTCATTGTGATAATCGAGCCATTGCTACCCTGCATCATAGGCCTTGCCGCTTTTGACAGGGCTGCCAGGCTGTAAGAGCTGATATCGTGGGCAATGCGAAAGCCTTCCCGATCCAGGTTCTCCAGGTAATCTCCCGCCAGTGCCTCGCGTGGTGCGAAGGCAACCGAATGCACCAATGCATCGAGCTGTTGCCAGCGCTTTCCCAACTGCGTGAAAAGATCGGAAATCTCGTTATCACTGGAGACATCGCAAGGCAGGACGATATCGGATTCAAACTCCGCGGCAAATTTCTCAACTCTCGGTTTTAATCTCTCATCGGCGTAGCTGAAGGCGAGTTCGGCGCCCTCGCGATGCATTGCCCTGGCGATGCCATAAGCGATGGAGCGGTTGCTTGCGATGCCGACGACGAGCGCTTTTTTACCGGTTAGAAATCCCATTTTGACTCCAGAAAATAGAATCTATTCTGTCAGCGTCACCCACTTCATGCAATCACAAATACGAGCGTCGGTATCGGCCATGCACGATCAGGGATATCGAATATCCCTGATCGCTATATCTGAATTCGGGATATAGTATCTGCATTTATCATTTTTTTTGATTTATATGATTGCGATATATTTACCTGCCGACAACTTTTGAGCAGAACAATGTACGCCTACAATCAGGTCGATCAGCAACTGGTCGACGAGCGCGTCGCACAGTTTCGTGATCAGACAACGCGCTACCTGGCTGGAAACCTGGACGAAGAGGTTTTCAAACAACTACGCCTGCGCAACGGGCTGTATGTACAACGGCATGCGCCGATGCTACGGGTTGCCGTACCTTACGGCATTTTAAATTCGACTCAACTGCGCATGCTCGCAAACATCGCCCGGATTTACGACAGGGGTTATGCGCACGTGACGACGCGCCAGAATTTTCAATTCAACTGGCCCGATCTTGAATCAGTGCCCGATATTCTTGCGGAGCTGGCCAAGGTGCAAATGCATGCGATTCAGACCAGTGGAAACTGTATCCGCAACGTGACTTCCGACCCCCTCGCCGGGGTCGCCGCGGACGAACTCGAAGATCCCCGTGTCTGGTGCGAATTACTGCGCCAGTGGTCGACACTGCATCCCGAGTTTTCATACTTGCCGCGAAAATTCAAAATTGCGGTAACCGGATCGCCGCAGGATCGGGTTGCTTCGCAGGTACACGACATCGGTTTGCAGATGATGCAAAACGAGGAAGGTGAAACCGGTTTCCGGATTCTGGTGGGCGGTGGCCTCGGCCGCACCCCGGTAGTCGGCAAGCTATTGCGGGCCTTCCTGCCGCGCAAGGATTTGCTGAGCTACCTGGACGCGATCTTGCGCGTATACAACCTTCATGGCCGACGCGATAACCTTTACAGGGCGCGTATCAAGATATTGGTGAACCAGCTCGGCATCGATACCTTTCGTGAACAGGTGGAAGCCGAGTGGCAGCATGTTCGTGAAGGCAGCCTGAAACTGACGGACGATCGAATCGACGCGATTGTCAACGCTTTCGGAACGCATCATTACGAACTCCTTGATGAAGACCCTGGCATCGCCGGGCTCATCGCCTCCAATCCGGTATTCGCGAGCTGGTATCGGCAAAATACTCGATTGCACAAGGTTAGCGGATATCGAATCGTGTTTCTTTCGTTGAAGAATCATGGCCAGGCGCCAGGCGATATCAGTGACACGCAGATGCAACAGGTAGCGCAACTCGCCGATCAATACAGTTTTGGCGAAATAAGAACCACGTATTCGCAGAACCTGATCTTCGCCCATGTCGAACAGACCCAGTTGCTTCCGCTGTGGCAGGCCCTGGCTCGCCTGGGTCTTGCCAATCCGAATATCGACACGGCCAACGATATCATCTGCTGCCCCGGGTTTGATTTCTGCACCCTTGCGAACGCAACATCGATAGACGTCGCGGAGGACATCACCAGGCGTTTCGAGGCGCTCGATCGCCTGTTTGCCGTGGGTGATATTAAAATCAACATATCGGGCTGTATGAACGCCTGTGGGCATCATCACGTCGGTCATATCGGGCTATTGGGCGTTGATAAGAGCGGTGAGGACTGGTACCAGATAACGCTCGGGGGTAGTGCCGGCAATGATACCGCACTCGGTCGAATACTGGGTCCCGCTGTTGCAAAACAACATGCGGGGCGAGCTGTGGAGGCCATCATCGAAACCTATATCGAGTTGCGCGAGCCGGATGAGACATTTCTCGAAACCCTGCGGCGAGCGGGTCCCAAACCTTTCAAGGAGCGAGTCTATGACCATCATAACTAATTCATTTGAAGTCATTGAGGATGACTGGATTCGATATGATCGCAGGCGGCTAATCGGTTGCGCCAGTCGGGTCGTTGCCAGCGTCGCGGATCTTGGAAAATACCAGAAATATTTCAAGCGGTCCGTGTTTCGGCTGGGTGTTGAAATCGAGGTGACTGTCGCCATCGAAGAAATCAGGGAGTGGCTGCCGCGCATCGAGCTGGTGATACTGAACTTCGATAGCTTCGCCGACGGGCGCGCCTTCAGCCAGGCCCGAATACTGCGTGAACGATATCACTACGCAGGGGATATTCGCGCCCAGGGTGAAGTATTGCGCGACCAGCTATCCTTTATGCAGCGATGCGGGATTAATCAATTCAATCTGGGAGATAGCGAAGACGTGGGTCTCGCGCTGAACTCCTTTGCCGACATCAGCAAAAACTATCAGCCGGGACTGAGGGCGGGTTAGTTTTCGTCGAATAGCGCGCGCAGCAGTTCCGGCACAAAGGGTCGTCCCTGCTGGTTGAGAGAGGTGCCGATGATTTTGGCGGTCAGCATCAGGGTTTCATCGGGAAGCCGAACGATATCCTGATGGAATTCGAAACGTACCCTGGATGCCTGTCTCACCAGGCTGCGCACGCGAAACAGGTCACCGCTCACCAGCGACTTACGATAATCCAGTTCTGCCCTGGTAACGACCAGGTTGACTCCCGAGCCGGTAACCGCTGCGAAGTCGATGCCCCGTGACTTGAGAAATTCATGCCGGGCATGTTCGAGGTAGTTCTGGTAGACCCCGTTGTTGACCACTGCCTGTTGATCGCATTCATAGTCGCGAACCTTGAGTTCTATTGCATGGCTGTATTGCATGATTTTCCCGAATGCTGGTTGCAGCATGTTGCCATACTTAACCCTAACCTGCACCCCTCGCGGAGCCGCGCGTATTGTCTTCGTCGCGCCCGTTGCCGGGGTTTGCGCGCAGGCTCCGGTGGGGCCATCCCTGGCCCGGTCCCGCGGCTGTCCTGCCACTAGCCCGCATCTCTCACCGATTTCCTGCTCGGCAATTGCTCCTGCATTGCTCTACCTCCGGGACGCCGGACCGCTGCGTCCATGCAGTCGTGTGGACACCGCAAAGCGCGCTGTGACGAGCTGTACTCCCGACGGCCCGCTTAACGTAGTGACGACTATGCCTGGTGGGGCCTCTGGTCCGTGCATCTCGCCACGGCGTCTTTGCGGCGCCCTCGCTACGTAAAGCGGTGAGAGATGCGGGCTAGTCGCCTGTGCGCAAACCCCGGCAACGGGCTTCACAGGTAACATCGAAATAGATCAATAAAAACCATCAAATTGGTTGCTTTTTTTTTCAATGCTGTCAGTAATTGTGTTTCTGTAATCATTTGATGTTGATATCCAAAATGAATCTTTCCGACTTCGGTAAACGCTTCCAGGCCTATTCCGGCATTACCCATTTAATGGATGATCTGGCCGAGGGAATGGCGCAGCCCGGTGTGATTATGCTGGGTGGAGGAAATCCCGCCTCCATCCCGGAAGTCGAAGCGGTGTTTAACCGTGTCATCGACAGGCTGCATCGCTCTGGCAAACTCGTGGCCACCCTGGCCAATTATGACGCCCCGCAAGGCAAGGCCATTTTTCTGGAGACGCTTGCCGAGTTTTTTCGCCAGCACTACGGCTGGAAAATCAGCAGCAGGAACATCGCATTGACGCATGGTAGTCAGAGCGCATTTTTCATCCTCTTCAACTCGTTTGCCGGCAAGTCGGGAGCAACCCGAAAACGCGTTTTAATTCCCCTGGTTCCGGAGTACATCGGTTACTGTGATGTCGGTATCGAGGAGGACCTGCTGGTTAGCCAACAGGCGCGGATTCGGCACCTGGACGACGGGTTTTTCAAGTACCAGGTCGATTTCGATAACCTGCAGGTTGACGACTCCGTGGGCCTGATCTGTGTATCTCGACCGACGAATCCCAGTGGTAACGTGCTCACCGATGCTGAATGTCAGCACCTTGACCGGATCGCGGCCAGTCACAACGTTCCCTTACTGATCGATAATGCCTATGGCACGCCGTTTCCGAATATCATTTTCAATGAGGTCAATCCATTCTGGAACGACAACTGTATCGTCTGCATGAGCCTGTCCAAGCTGGGATTGCCAGGCGCGCGCACCGGCATCGTCATCGCCAATGAAGAAGTGATTCGTTATTTTGCAAACATGACCGCAATCACCAGCCTGGCGCCGGCGGGAATCGGTGCCGAAATTGTTACCCAGTTGATTCATGACGAGGCCTTGTTGCCGCTCTGTCACGACCTGATTCAGCCGTTTTACAGGCAACGCTCGGAGCTGGCGGTGAAGCTGTTGCGGGAGGCTATCGGCGATTCCAGGTTTCATATTCACAAGCCCGAGGGATCGATGTTCCTGTGGCTTTGGTTCGAGGGCCTGGGAATCGGCACCGGGGAACTGTATCAACGCCTGAAGCGTAACGGTCTGCTGGTTGTACCCGGCAAGTATTTTTTTCCGGGTCAGGCAAATAACGCCGATGTACATGCCGAAAGCTGTGTGCGCATGAACTACGTGCAGAGCGAACAGGACCTGGCGAAGGGAATAGAAACTCTGGCGCAGGAGCTGAAGCGCTGCTGGTGACAGGATAAAAACGGGAATTCTCTGTACGACCTACTTGGATGTGTGTGTAAACACGCCGTCCCAGTCATCGCCCGGCGGATCCTTGCGATAAACGGCAATTCGGTCGAGGTAAACCGTGTATAAATAACGATCCGGGTAGCCGCGGTTCAGATTGAAGAAATCCAGCTCGGCGTTATCCCATGACTGGGCGCGAAAACTCTTCAACGCCTTGCGGTAAGCGCTGAGCTCTTCGGTTACCGACTTCTCAACGTCGTTCTTGTGGCCGATCGGTTCGAAAATGGCGACGGGTTCATTCTTGCCCTTGACGCGCACCAGGTCGAGTTCGCGAAACAGGAATTCGGGAATTTCGGCTTTCGTCGATTCACTGACGATGATGTTGACACCGTAGTTTTTAGTCAATCCCTCGAGCCGGGAGCCCAGGTTGACCGCGTCACCGAGCACGGTGTAGGCCATGCGGAACTCGGACCCCATGTTGCCGACGTTCATGTTGCCGGTGTTCAGGCCGATACCGATATTCACCGTGGGCCAACCGCGCTGCTTGAAATCTTCCTGCATGATCCTGAGTTCGTCCATCATCTCCATGGCGGCATACAGGGCGTGATGCGCGTGTTCCGGATCGTCAATCGGTGCGCCCCAGAATGCCATGATGCAGTCACCCATGTACTTGTCGATGGTGCCCCGATTCTTATGGATGACTCGAGTCATCGGAGTCAGCAGTGCATTCATCAGCTGCGTTAACTGCTTCGGATCCATGCCTTCGGAAATGGTGGTAAAGCCGCGCACATCCGAAAAAAGGACCGTCATTTCACGATTTTCACCATCCAGTGAATACTCCTCGGGGGACTCCGACATTTCATCCACGAGTTCGGGTGGAATGTAGTGACCGAACAGGTTGGCGAGTTGGCGCTTGCCGCGCGATTCGATAAAAAAGCCGTAGCTCATATGCAGTATAAAAATCAGGCCGATCAATAGCAATGGACTGGCCAGCGGCAGAATAAGATTAGTATTCCAGGCAATAAAGGTACCGGCCATGACCAGGCCGGTGATGCCCAGGGTTGCGGCCGCTGCCAGCAGCGGTGAAACCAGGGGCAGTAACAGGGCCATGCCGATACCGATGACCACCAGTAGCACGAATTCATATCCAACCGTCCAGGCGGGTTTGTGCTTGATGCGATCGTCGAGGATGCCGGAGATAATGTTAGCGTGGACCTCGACTCCGGGATAAATGTTTTGCACCGGCGTAGAACGCAAATCCAGCAACCCGGGCGCCGAGGTGCCGATCAGTACTATTTTATCCTTTAGGCGAGCCGGGTCGGCACTGCCATCGAGTACCTTGTAGGCGGGCACATAGGGGAAACTACCCTGGCGACCACGGTAGGGGACAAAGACGGCGGCGGTGGCATCCACTGGTATCCGATAGTTTTGAAGATTGATAGTCTCGAGCGCGTAGTATTCCTTGCTGCCCTTGGAACCCTCCGATTTTACCGCCAGTTCGATCCCTTCCGCTTGCAGATATCCCTGCGTGGTTGCCAGGGCCAGTGAGGCAAACAGATAGCCTTTATAGGCCTGCACCAGGGGAACGCGTCGAAACACGCCGTCAGCATCGACGAAAGGGTTGTCGAAATAGCCACCGGATTTTGCCGAGGACTGGAGTATTTCGAGATTACCGCCATAACCCGTGGACTTGTGGACCGGCAGGCGCTCGCTCCATTGCGCATCCATCCTGGTTAGCGCGGGAGGCAGTAAACCGGTCACCCCGGACTCGCCTTCCTGCAAACTGGCCTTGAAGTAATATCCCATGACGACGTTCTTGCCGACCAGGCTATTGGCGAATATTTCGTCATGCTTCAGGGTAGGGCGAATCTGTTGCAGTACCTGTTTGTACTCGGAGTTATTCTTGAGCGTCGTGTTCGCCAACTCCTCGAATTTATCGAGGCCCGAGCTTTCGTCCTTTTCCGCGAATACGATATCGAAGCCGACTACTTTTACCTTGTAAGGTCCAAACAGGTTTTCGACGATAGTGGAAAGTTTGTCTCGCCCCCAGGGCCAACGACCGACTTCAGCCAGTGAGTTTTCATCGATATCGACGATTACCACGCGCTCATCGACAGTATCCAGGCGAGTGAAATTGAGGCGGGTATCGTAAGTCCAGTTTTCGAGTTGTTTGAGGAACGGATATTTGTAGAGTCCCGAAGTATCGATCAGTAGCACACCTAGGATCAGGGCGCTTAAAACTAACCTGATGATACGCTGAAGCTGCATGGATTGCTCCCGGGATTAAGGTCGGACGAGCAGTTGAAACGGAATTATTTCAGGTAGAATTCCATTTTTACGCCAGCGACTTCGATTATGTCGTGGCTTTTCAACTCGTGGGCGTTTGACCCAATCGGTGCGCCTCCAACTTTTGCCACGCTATTGTTGGGGCCGCCGTCAACGTGGATCAGAAAGAAGCCCTGGGGGCGCCGGGTGATTGCCGCAACCTGTACGCCCGGTTGGCCAATCGTGGTCAGGGCCTTGGTGAGGACGAGTTCTTTACCTGCATTGGCGCCGCTGAGTAACTGCAGGCAGGCTTCCTTGTTAGACATCGGCGATGCGGCCTTGGTTGCTGCTTCGGAAGCGATAGCAGCGGATATTTTCTGTACCGACTTGTCAATTTCCTTACCACCGGCTTCTTCGGGCATTCCTGCTTTGCCGGGGCGTATGATCATGGTCTGCTCAAAATCCTGTTCGCCACCGCCGCTTCGGTTCTGGTAGATTATCTGATATTTTCCAAGCGTGATGTTATCGCCATTTTCAAGTGCATGCTTTTTTACCAACTTGCCGTTGACATAGGTTCCATTGGTGCTTCCCAGATCTTCCAGGAACGAATCTTCGAGTATGGTGATTACCTGGGCGTGCCTGCCACTGACAGACAGGTTGTCGATTTGAATATCGTTGCCAGGCTTGCGACCAATAGTAGTAGTTTCATTGACCAGCTCGAACTCGGTCTCTTCGCCCATACTTGATGTCGTGATCAGTTTTGCGACCATGTTTTTATCCAGCCTCTTAGAATATGTATCTACTGGGTGTGCAATCCATTAATCGAACCAAGCAGCAAATTTTGTGAACCAGCCCTTGCGTGATGAAAAATCTTCGTCTATTCGGCACAGCATTACCGAAATATTATCCTTTCCACCGTTCTGGTTTGCCTTTGTAATCAATTGCTTGGCAGCTTCTTCTAGACTAGCACTAAATTGCTTAATAGTTAAGTATATATCTTCGTCTTCAACTAAATCGGTTAGTCCATCTGAACATAGCAAATATATGTCATTTTTCAGAACTATATCTTCCTGAACGTCAGGCATGACGACAGGATCGATGCCCAGGGCGCGTGTCACCAGGTTTTTATTCATCGATTTTCGGGCTTCTTCAGGTGTATAAAAGCCCCGATCGATCAGTTCCTGGAGAAGCGAGTGATCCTTGGTGATTTGTTCAAACTTGTCGGAGCGCAGGCGGTAGCAGCGCGAATCACCAATATGGGCCAGCGAGAAAGAATTGTTGTAAAACTGCAACACAACAATGGTAGTGCCCATACCCTTGTGGTCCGGGTTGGCTTCCGCTGCCTGGAAAACCAGTTGGTTCGCCTCGACGACAGCATCCTGGATACATATGGATTCCCTGGAGAAGCCACTCGCCTCGTCGACTTCCCCCGTGGTCAGATCGGGCAGGCTCTGTTGCAACTTGTCAATTATGGTGTCGACGGTCATGCTGCTGGCAATTTCACCACCGCGGTGACCGCCCATGCCATCGGCAAGCACTACCAGTCCCAGGGAACTGTCAAAGCCGATAGCATCCTCGTTCTTGCTGCGCACGATGCCGGTATCGGTTAGCCCCATGATGGTTATCTTGTTTTGCAAATTCATTTAACGGTCGGGGGCTAGGTCTGCATGAATGTCTTTAACGCGTTGGCGAGTTCGGCACCCGTCTGGTAGCGTTCATCGGCATTCTTCGTCAGAGCCCTGTTGATGATGTTGGCCATGGCCTCCGGTATGTCAGCTCGCATCGTTCTTATGTCAGGCGCTTCTTCGTTGGTAATCTTGAACATCAGGCTGGCCATTGACTCGGCCTTGAAGGGTAGCGATCCGCACAGCATCTGGTAAAGCATGACACCGAGTGAGAACAGATCGGAACGCCCGTCAACCTTCTTGCCGGCGAGTTGCTCAGGCGACATGTAAGATGGCGTGCCGAGCACCATGCCGGTTTTCGTTTTGCTCGAGTCGGTAATGCGGGCGATACCGAAATCGGTGATCTTGACGGTATCCGACTCGGGTTCGTACATGATGTTGGCAGGCTTGATATCGCGATGTACGACATTTTGCTGGTGGGCGAAATCAAGTCCTTCGGCCGAGCGCAAGACGATGCTGATCACGGTTTTCATGTCCATCAGGTTGTCCGGCTTGCAGTAGCGCGCGAGATCGTGTCCCTTGAGGAATTCCATCGCGATATAGGCAAGGTCGTGCTCTTCGCCGGCATCAAAGATAGTGACAATATTGGCGTGATTGAGGCGACCGGCGGTTTCCGCTTCGCGAAAGAATCGCTCCTTGACTTCTTCGAGTTCGTCTTCTTCGAACTCCTGCGCCAGGGCCATGGTCTTGATTGCCACCACGCGGTTGATCTTGGGGTCTTTACCGAGGTAAACAATGCCCATTGCGCCCTTACCGAGTTCTTTTTCGACCTCGTAACGACCCAGCATGGGTTTCTCGATACCCCCGCCATCGAGCATCAGGGTGCCGCCGGCATGGCCGCCGCTGCCACCGAGCAGGACGGCTTCTTCCATTTTCTGCGAACGATCCATACGTGTATCGATATCGCGAAACGACTTGTCGTGCTTCGCCATGTACTGGTAAGTCGATGTCGCCTTGCTGAACTGGCGCTTGCGCTCGAAATCGAGGGCCAGGTTGTACATGGCCTCCAGCACCTGCTCGTCGACGGGGCTGCACTTGCGAAACTTCTCGAAGGCCATGTCCAGTTGCCCCTGCGTCTGGAAAGCGATACCGAGCATGCGATTGCTTTCCGCCGACTCTTCATCAGACCTGGCTTTGCCGCGTTCGGTTACGAGGAAGCGTTTCGTCGTGATCAGGAGATAGCCGATGGCGAGCAGCGCGCCGGGCGTCATTAGCTGTATCCACATGGTGTTGCTGGTCATCAGCACGTAGTGGGCCGCCACCAGTCCCAGCACAAGCACGATGGTGACGACGAATGCGGCTCCCGCTTTGAGCCGGGGCATGACCAGCATCAGGTACAGCATGACCACCAGGAAAGTGCCCATGCGGGCCCAGAAACCCCATTCGGGCTCGATGAAAAAGTCTTCGTTGAGGATGCTGGAAACGGAGTGTGCGAGTGTCAACACCGGCGCCATCGCGCTATTGATCGGCGTGACCTGGGGGGTGCCGACACCGGTAGCCGTGGGGCCAATGAGGACAATTTTACCCTTATACTTCTCGATCGGTATCTTGCCGGTAAACACGTCGTAGTAGGAATCGATCTGGAATGCGGGACCGTTAATGTCAGAATAAAAGAAGGTGTTCATCTGCAACTGTGTATCGGTCTTGATGATTAAAGAGCCGAGTTCGACGCTTTCCGCCAGGTTTACACGAATGTCGTTATTATCCAGGTTCAGGCTTTTCGCGGCGATCTGTAATGATATCGAAGGGTAGAAACGATCGTAGTGCTGCAGCACCAGCGGCTCCGAACGAACGCCGCCATCGATGTCGGGCAGGGTGTTTAAATGCCCGATTGCCGCTGCATGGCGCCCGATGTCAGCGATCGGGGGCAGGGCATCTATCGTGGGGATGGGAAACAGCCCGTTGGACTGGGCCGAAATTCTGTCGCGAATCTGGTTTATCGAATTTTGCAGTACGTAGTCAGGTAATTCGGTATCGGGGTTGCCGCGCGGTGATCCCAGGTAAAAAACCATGGCGAGGACCACGTTTTTAGCATCCGCCAGGCTTTGCGCCAGCTTGGCGTCGGTATTCAAATCCTGCTCGGCCTCAAACAGGTTTGCCTTCAGGGTTTCGATGTCCTGACTGAGCCGTGTATTGACGCTGGATTGCATATAGAACTCGAGGATATCCTTGTTGTCGCCTTCGAATTCAAGCATTGCCCCGATCGCGTCTATATCGGCCGGAACGTCGTTAAAGCTGGCGTTTGAGAAAAACTCGATCAGGTCGCGAATGTATAACATCCCCGGATCGATTTGCGGTTCGAGAAAGAAAACGGTTTGCCCGATCACCTTGGCGCCGCCTTCGTTAAGGCGGTTTATCAATTCGGCGTGCAGATTCCGTGGCCATGGCCAGCGCCCGAGGTTGTCGATACTCTGGTCGTCAATTGCAATGACGGCAACCTTGTCGGAGGGTACGCGATCGGTCGATCGCACGCCCCAGTCGTAAAAGCTCCGCTCGAGGCTTTGAAAAGGAGCCGAGCCGGAAAAAACCACAATTACGATGGTTATTAGTAGACCAGCGAACCAGTCGCTACTCCAAAAACGGGATTTCATACCGTATCCATTGTTTCATTTATTATTAGCTGCCGGCTTTTTATTGTGGCTCTGGCAGGGCTTGTGACTGGATAATTCTGCAATCCAAATCGTATATTATTCAATATATTCCGTGACCCACTTAAACTGGTTGACAGATTACGATCTCCAGAGCATCCAATAAATTCACGCTGACAATTAACTATAAGGTCGTATGCACATTTTTTCCAGTATTAAGGTCCAAAAAGTTGTCTGCAAAGACAAATTTGAATTGGCAGGCGATTAACCTAGAATAGAAGCCGTCGAGGGATATACGGTGACGAGTGTATATCCGGTTTTTCGAGCGCCGCCAGGAAACAGATTATGTCAGAATTGCTAGATAGAATTGATCGCCTGAATGAGATCGGCATCGCGCTGTCAGCGGAAAACAACACCCCCAAGCTGCTGGAACTGATAATGATGGGCGCGAAGGCATTAACCCAGGCCGATGGCGGTTCGCTGTACTTTATTAATGACGCCGAACTCAGTTTTGAAATAATCTCTAATGATTCGCTCGATATCCAGATGGGTGGAACTTCCGGTAACGAGATTACCTTTCCGGCGATTCCGATGATCGTCGACGGTGAGGAAAATCACAGCAATGTAGTTACCCATTGCGTGCTGACGGGAAAGACCATCAATATCGCGGACGCCTATAACGAGGATGGCTTCGATTTCGCCGGTACCCGCAACTTCGATAGCAATACCGGTTACCGCACCCGGTCGATACTGACCTTTCCATTAAAGGATCACGAGCAGGAGATTATTGGCGTATTGCAACTGATCAACGCCAGGGATATCGACAGTGGCGATGTCATCGAGTTTAGCGCGGTAGATCAACAACTGGCCGAGTCACTCGCATCGCAGGCAGCGGTCACATTGACCCAGCAGCGCCTGATTTCGGAATTAAAGATCTTGTTTGAATCCCTTATCCGCATGATCGCATCGGCGATCGACGATAAGTCACCGTACACCGGAGGGCATTGCCGTCGAATTCCGGTGCTGACGATGATGCTTGCCGATGCGGTTAACGCCGCTAGTGACGGACCGCTGCAAGATTTCCGTATTACTGAAAAAGATCGCTACGAACTGGAAACGGCGGCCTGGTTGCACGATTGCGGCAAGGTAGTAACGCCCGAGCACGTGATGGATAAGGCGACCAAACTGGAAACCATCTATGATCGGATAAATACGCTGGAAGCACGTTTCGAAGTATTGCGTCGCGATGCGGAGATAGTGTACCTGAAAGCCTGTCTGCAAGACGACGGTTCGGGGCGGTCGAGGGATGCGCTGGAGGGTGATTACAAGCGGGTCTGTCAGCAGCTAACGGATGATTTTGAATTTCTGCGCGATGCAAATATTGGCGGTGAATTCATGAGTGAAGAGCACATCGAGCGGGTGCAGCAACTCGCCCGGGTGACCTGGACCGATGCCTCCGGGCAGCAACAGCCATTGTTATCCGATGATGAAGTGAGGAACCTCAGTATTCAGCGCGGCACCCTCAACGATGAAGATCGCGATGTGATTAATAGTCACATCGTCACCACCATCAAGATGCTCGAGTCACTGCCCTTCCCGAGAAACCTGAAGAATGTTCCTGAGTATGCGGGTGGGCACCATGAAAAAATGGATGGAACCGGCTATCCCCGTGGATTGACGCGTGACCAGATGTCGGTGCAGGCGCGCATCATGGCGGTTGCCGATATTTTCGAAGCGCTCACCGCCAGTGACAGGCCCTACAAGAAGGGCAAAAAACTGTCCGAGTGTCTGAAAATCATGGGATTTATGAAAAAGGACAGCCACATCGACCCCGATATTTTCGAGATATTCATCAAGAGTCGGATCTATATGGACTATGCCGAGGAATTCCTCGATGCGTCTCAGATTGATGAAATTGACGAAGCTCTGATTCCCGGGTATTCCACCTGAGGGCTAGTGCTCTTTCAACCTGATAATTACGGGTTCAGGAAGTTTCGAGATCGCCGGGTTCGGCGGTGTCTACGCCGTCCCTTAACACGTACGCCTCGATGTTTTTTTCATTGAGCAGGAAAGAGGCCGCTGAACTACGTCGACCGGTATCACAGTATATGATGTATTTTTTCTGCGCGTCGAGAGAGTTCGCTTTCATGCGCAGGAATATCAACGGTATATTAATGCTGCCCTTGATGAACTTGGCTTTGTGTTCCACCGGCAAGCGCACATCGAACCAGATTGCACCGCCTTCGACGAGTTTACTGGCTTCATCGTAGTCAACCCAGTTGAGCAGTGGTTCGTTGAGCAGGGTATTGAAATCTTCCTTGTTGAGGCGCATCAAGTGGCCTCCCGTGAGCATCGTAATGGTGGCGTTGCGGTTGCTGTCAGAAATCAGTGCTTCTTCGCCAAAACTGTCACCGACCGACAGGGTTGCCAGTTTTACGCCATTTGGATTCGCCGGCGTGGAGCGGGTTACCAGGCAACGCCCTTCCTTGATGATATAAAAATAATCGCCCTCGCCTTCCTGTTCGATGACCTTTTCACCGGGCTTGTAGCTGACCGATTCCATGCGCATGAACATCGCTTGAATGTTTGCAGGTGGAATGCGGTGGAAAGCCCGGGTTTGCAGGATGCGGGTCATCCAGTCGGTTTCATCGCCTTCTTCATCGACGCCTTCAACCGTATAACTGCCCGTTTGATCCCAGGTCAGCATGATGTCGAGCATGTCGCTGTTGATCTTGGTTACAACCGAAGCTGTTTTGGCGCGAGCCGATACCCGTCGCGGGAAGCCGTGCGCCAGTGGCTGCAGGCCTTCCGCTGATCCTGCCTTGATTACCTTGACGACCTTTTTATCATCAACCAGCTCGATAACGCCGCTGAGCAGGAAGATATGCGTTTTATCGACATCACCTTTCTTGAAGACATAGTGGCCCGCCTGTACTGGCGTCGCGGTGATTTTTTTTATTAATTCTTGCGCATTTTCAGGATTCAGGGAATTGATCGGTGAAAAGGATTTTATTTGTTTTGGATCAATTTCCAGGCTCATATCTTATTGTGAAATCCTTTACTAGTGGCATTGGTAAGGGCGTATTTTGGCGCGTGGTATCCGATAAAGCAACTATTGCGGCGAAAAATCCAAAGTGCTATCCCCGTTGAGATTGCCTTAGCCTGATTGACTTGTAATGTCGACGTAAAGTTTGAGTTTCTGTCCTGGTTGCAGGTATTTCCCCAGTTGATTCCAGCGTCTGATATCGGCAATTTTAATGTTGAATCGATTGGCGATAAGAGACAGCGAGTCTCCCTTTCTGACGGTATATCTCAACGCATGCAGGGCATTACTCGGGCGCGATTGATTCAGGCTGACGGGCTTTGTCAGGCCGGCGCTTGTCCAGACAATCAGTTTTTGGCCGATGCTGAGCGTATCGATTGGCGCGATGCCGTTCCACTTGGCCAGGGCCCGGGTGGTGACGCCGTAGTTTTTCGAAATACTCCACAGGCTTTGACCCGGGCGTACGATATGAACCTGCTTTGTGCCGCCACGGTTGGTATTCTGAATCGTCGAAATGCGCGAATTCGCACTCAATGAATAAGTCTGTAATGACTTTGTCGCCGTTGGAATCATCAGGTATTTACCGGCACGAATCTGGGTGCCCCGTATGTTGTTCACTTTCTTGATGAGGGAGATGGTGGTCCGATATTTCATCGAGATATGGCTCAGTGTCTCGCCGCTTTTTATCTTGTGGCGAACCCAGTTAATGCGTTTGTTGGGCGGGATCTTGGCGACCTCGAGCTTGAACTGTTTGGCCTTACCCCGCGGCAGCAACAGGCGGTGTGGTCCGTCCGGGGCGGTAGCCCAGCGATTAAATGCAGGATTCAGCTGATACAGCTCGTTGACGGTGATTTCGGCGAGTTCGGCTGCCAGCGCCAGATCAATTTGTCCGTCCAGCTCGACGATTTCATAGCTGACCTGGTTGTTTATCGGTACCAGGTCAAGCTGGTATTTTTCCGGATTAGCAAACAATTCCTTGAGCGCAAACATCTTTGGTACGTAGTCACGGGTTTCCCTTCGAATCCTGGTGAGATGCCAGAAATCGGTTGGCCGCTTGCGCTTCTTGTTATAGCGCACGGCGCTGCGAATTTTGCCGGGACCTGCATTGTAAGCCGCGAGGGCCAGTTCCCAGTCGCCGTTGAATTGTTTCGCGAGGCTTTCCAGGTAGGTGATGGCGGCGCGGGTCGATTCGATAATGTCGCGCCTGCCGTCATACCACCAGTTTTGCTTGAGACCCAGAAATCGGCCGGTCGAGGGAATGATTTGCCACATCCCGGATGCACGGCCGTGCGAGTAGGCAAATGCCTGGTAGGCGGATTCGACGATGGGTAACAAAGCCAGTTCAGTTGGCAGGTTTCGTCTTCCCAGCTCATCGAGCACGAAGGGCAGGATCGGGCGCGCGCGCTCCATCACGCGTTGCATGTATCCCGGGTGTTCGAGGAACCATTTCAACTGCGCGGATACCCGCGGGTTACTCACCGCGGGCAATTGCATTTTCTGCTGTAGCCTATACCAGGCATTGTCCTTCTTGCGCGCCTCGTCGAGCGCGGCCGCCAGGGCTAGTGCGGCCTCGGCGTCAAGGCGACGCCGTTGCTCCAGTTCCAGCTCCGCCTGGTACGCCTGTACCTCGATATCCGGGTATATTAACACCGGCTGGGGCTCTGGTTGTTCGAAATCAAAATAATCCGGCGCATCATAGGGATCCGGCTGTACCGATGCCGACAGGCTTGCCTGCGCTCGAACGATTGTCCGCGAAGATTCGCTGTCACTCACATCGAGACTTTCGACAGGGGTTGCCGTGGCAACCGGGGGTGCTGCTTCGACGGTCGGATTGGACTGCAGGCTTGAGCATCCCCCCACCAGTATCGCGAGGGCAAGGACCAACAAATTCCGGTCCCCGGACAGGGGCTTGAGGTTGAGAAACATTAGTATCGATCGCACTATGTGGCTAGAATACTTCTAATTGTAACCCCGGATTCGCAAGTTTCAAATGAGATTTTCAGGACAAGCCACTGAAGGCAAAGGTTTTGCCACGATCGAGGACTGGTATCTGGGCGAAACCGGGCAATACCTGTTCGACGAACTTGAAACCAGGATCAGCCCGGTGTTGGCGACAACCTTTGGGTATTACTCGCTGCAGCTTGGCTGCGCGGGGTTGGCTCGGGCTTTGCAGGAAAGTTGCCGGGTCAAGCATCAGTTCACCCTCGACGAGATTGATCGGGCTGCTCACATTCACGCAAGCCCATCCATGCTGCCGATTGCTTCGGATAGCGTTGACCTGGTCATATTGATGCACCATTTGTCGAATAGCAGTGAACCGCACGCGATTTTGCGCGAAGTTTTCCGAGTGTTGATACCCGAGGGGAAGCTGGTGATCATCGATTTTAATCCGATTTCGCTGTGGGGGTTGCGCCATTTTTTCCAGTCCTGGCTGGAACATGTCCCCTTCAGAGGGTATTTTTTTACCGCAAAACGCATCGATGACTGGATGCGGCTGCTGGGCTTCGATCAGCATCGCCACATCCGTGTCGGATATCAGCCACCGATTCAGAAACCGGGTTTGATTCGTCACCTGGGCTGGCTCGAAAAGGGCATGCGTAAATGGCTCCCTGTGTTCGGCGCTCTCAACCTGATGGTGTATAGCAAGAGCATCTCTCCGTTAACGCCAGCCAGGCATCGTTGGGTAACCCGGAAATTGCTGCCCGCCAAGATTGCTCGCCCCAGCGTCGGCAGGGGCATGAAGTATGATCGATAGCTTGCACCCCACGACGTCCGTATCTGTTCGTTGTCAGCACCCGTGTTACTGCCGCTGTTTACTGGCTGGACCTGCATGAGCGCCAGAGTCGTGATCTATACCGACGGCGCCTGTCGCGGAAATCCGGGACCGGGAGGTTGGGGTGTGGTTCTGGGGTTCCGGGGGCAGCGTAAGACGCTCAAGGGATATAACCCCGAAACCACCAACAATCGAATGGAATTAACCGCGGTAATCGAGGCCTTGCGGGCACTCAATCGGTCCTGCGAAATCGAGGTGAATACCGACTCCAAATACGTGATGCAGGGGATCAATGAGTGGATGCTCAACTGGAAACGCAACGGCTGGAAGACCGTCGCTAAAAAACCTGTCAAGAACGTGGACCTCTGGCAACTGCTGGATGATGAGGTCGAGCGGCACGATATCGACTGGCGCTGGGTAAAAGGGCATTCGGGAGTCGAGGGCAATGAGTTGGCGGATCAGCTTGCAAATTCGGCGATCGATGAGGCGATGCCGGCATGAGGCAAATCGTGCTGGATACGGAAACGACCGGGCTGGAGGTCAGCCTGGGGCACCGGGTTATCGAGATCGGCTGTATCGAGCTGGTCAATCGGCGGGTTACCGGAAACCACTGGCATTATTACTTCAATCCGGATCGCGAAGTCGATATCGGGGCGTTCGAAGTGCACGGAATTAGCAATGAATTTTTGCAGGACAAACCGCAGTTCGGCGAATTGGCAGAGGATTTCTACCAATACGTCAAGGGCGCCGAGCTGGTTATTCACAATGCTGCTTTCGACATGGGCTTTTTAAACCGCGAGTTATTACTGCTGGATGCCCCGCATGCACCCCTCGAAGAATGCTGTGCCGTTCTCGATACCCTGCTGCTGGCGCGGCAGAGGCATCCGGGACAGAAGAACAATCTCGACGCTTTGTGTAAACGCTATGACATCGACAATAGTCAGCGCAGTTTGCACGGTGCATTACTCGATGCTCGTATTCTGGCCGATGTCTATCTGGCCATGACCGGTGGGCAGACCAGCCTGGGCCTGGAAGCGGATCACGGCAGCGAGACAGATTTCGAACAGTTCGAACCGAGACCTGGCGGCAGCGGACAAAGCTTGCCGTTGTGGCAGGTCGATGATGCCTCGCTTCAGGCCAATCGCGAGTACATCGAATTCCTCGCCACCCTGCACGACGATCCCGCCTGGAAGTAATCTGTTGTATGTGCGGTGGTCCGCGGTCGCTCAGGAAGGCTTGAGAATGCGCGCCTGGTCGCGTTTCCAGTCGCGCTCCTTAAGGCTGGCGCGCTTGTCATGGGCTTTCTTGCCCTTTGCGATACCAATCTTCAGCTTGGCGCGGCCACGAATCCAGTAGGCGGATAGCGCAACCAGGGTATAACCCTTGCGTTCGACCATACCAACCAGGCGATCGATTTCGCTACGGTGCGCCAGCAGCTTGCGCGAGCGGGTAGCGTCAGGTTTGACGTGTGTTGACGCGGTATTTAGCGGGCTGATGTGAGCGCCGGTAAGCCATAATTCGCCGTTTTTAATCATGACGTAACTTTCTTTCAGCTGCAGGCTGCCGTTGCGCAGGCTCTTGACTTCCCAGCCTTCCAGCGCGACGCCGACCTCGATATCATCCTCGATCGAATAATCGTGACGCGCAATACGATTTCGCGCGATGGTATTGTCGGGGGACCTGTTTTTCTTCTTACCCATGGTCGGGATTCTCTGCTCGGAGCCGCTGGCGCATCATATTCTCTGGTTAAATACGGTGCAAGACAAGTGAATTAGGCGAATAGCGCCTTGAAACCGGACCGAGCTTCGCTATACACTCACGCTCTTGCAATGGTGACCTGTTTCGGTCCCTTCGTGACAATTATCTGTAAATCCGCCAGGCCCGGAAGGGAGCAACGGTAGCAGGGACATTGGGTGCGGAGGTGTGCTGGATCAGGTCGCCTCCAGTTTTCCAGTGGAATGCCCCGGTCCGACTACATCCCTATGAACTACCAGGCCCGATGAGTTACCAGGTACTAGCGCGCAAATGGCGGCCGGCAAATTTCACGCAAATGGTTGGCCAGGAGCATGTTCTCCAGGCATTGACCAACGCGCTCGACAGCAATCGTTTGCATCACGCTTACCTGTTCAGCGGTACCCGTGGCGTTGGCAAGACCTCCATCGCACGTATTTTTGCAAAGTCGCTGAATTGTGAACAGGGGATAGGTTCCGAGCCCTGTGGCGAATGTCCGTCCTGTAGTGAAATAGACCAGGGGCGCAGCCTTGATTTGATCGAGATCGATGCGGCTTCGCGCACCGGGGTCGACGATATGCGCGAACTGCTCGACAAC
Source organism: Gammaproteobacteria bacterium (assembly GCA_024232855.1). Lineage (GTDB taxonomy): Bacteria > Pseudomonadota > Gammaproteobacteria. The sequence continues at coordinate 1,836 of JAAEPH010000098.1, read as the reverse complement.
GTGCAATACGCGCCAACGCGAAGCCGTTTCAAGGTTTACCTGATCGACGAAGTGCATATGCTGTCCAAGAGTAGCTTCAATGCCTTGCTCAAAACCCTTGAAGAACCGCCGCCACATATCAAGTTTCTGCTGGCGACCACCGATCCCCAGAAAATGCCCGTGACAGTGTTGTCGCGGTGCCTGCAATTCAACCTGAAACGCATGTCGAGATCGCAGATCCTGTCACAGCTGCAATTTCTGACCGAACAGGAGAGCATAACGGCGCAAGAGTCCGCTCTGGTGCAACTCGCAAGCGCTGCCGATGGCAGCATGCGCGACGCGCTCAGCCTGCTCGACCAGGCGATAGGTTATGGCGGCGGCGCGGTACAGCAGGATGCGGTAGAGTCGATGCTGGGTTCGGTTTCGAGGGATTACCTGGAGCGCATACTGGATGCCCTATCCGGTCAGCAGGCGGCGGCCTTACTGAACGAGGCTCGACTGATAATCGAACATAGTCCGGACTACCAGCGGGTTTGCGCGGAAATGATTTCGCTGCTACAGCAAGTTGCGCTTTGCCAGGCTGATCCGAAGCTCGTCAGCGAGGATGATTTGGCTGCGGAAATGCTACAAAAGTACAGCCGCCGATGGTCACCGGAAGAAATCCAGCTTTACTACCAGATTCTGTTGCAGGGGCGTCAGGATTTGCTGGTCTGTCCCGACGAGGCCGCTGGATTCGAAATGCTGATGTTGCGGCTGATCGCATTCTCGCCTCGACCGGATAGCGACCTCGAGCCAGTCGAGGTAAAAAAAAAGCCTGACGCAATAGTCGAGCCGGAGCAGCCCGAGCCGGAGCAGCCCGAGCCGGAGCAGCCCGAGCCGGAGCAGCCCGAGCCGGAACCGCCCGAGCCGGAACCGCCCGAATCAAAGCAACCCGAATCAAAAAGTCAGATGCCCGATGACGCCGGCCCGCGCGAGGACCGTGATTCCCTTTTGGACTGGAGTGCGATTGCCTACGAGTTGGGATTGACCGGCCTGGCCCAGGAAATAGTCGCCAACAGTCAGCTCCAGTCCCATGCCGGTGAGCGCATACGGTTACAGTTACCGACGGAACTTCTCGATCTCGTCAATGATGTAACCCGGGCTGAAATTTTGCAGGCCCTGGAGCATAAACTTGGGGTATCATTACGTCTGGAGTTAACCGCGATAGCCGCGCTTGTCGGTGAAACACCGTTGCAGGCAAAACTACGACGCCAGCAACAGGAGCGCCTTGCCGCGATTGCGGCGATCAGGGAAGAGGCAATGGTCAAAAAGCTGCAGCATGCGTTTGCGGCTGAACTCAATGAAACAACCGTGGTTAAAATTGAAGACAACGGATAACGGTGAGGTAAGCTGATGAAAGGTGCGCTCGGGGATATGATGAAAAAGGCGCAGGAAATGCAGGAAAACATGCAAAAAGCGCAGCGCGAACTGGCCAACAAGGAAGTCACGGGTGAGGCCGGTGGCGGTATGGTGTCGGTTGTCATGCGCGGTACTCACGAGGTCAATCGCGTCACTATCGATCCCAGCCTGGTCGATGACGACGTCGAGATGCTCGAAGACCTCATAGCCGCGGCGGTCAACGACGCGGTCCACAAGGTGGAAAAAAGCAATCAGGCCGCAATGCAGGAAATGACAGCAGGCCTGAATTTGCCCCCCGGATTCAAGCTGCCGTTCTAGCCCGGAAAATTCACAAATTATGCGCGATCTAGCTTGTCTATTGATTCCACAAGAAATATTCCCTCAGTCGCTCGTAATCACTGATACGAGGCTTCTTCGGGAATTTCCTTGTGAAATCAATATCCTGCGCGATATTCGCGC
>JAAEPH010000097.1 GCA_024232855.1 Gammaproteobacteria bacterium | reverse complement strand
TGTCATGCCGCTGCCATTGCCTGGAAGCTCAACCGCAAGCTGACGTTTGACCCAAGCACTGAAATGTTTGTTGGTGATAACGAAGCCAACCGGATGCGAAGCAGAGCAGCTCGTCAGCCGTGGGCCGTTTGATCAACACGCTCCCTAAAAACACCCAAACATAGAAGCATGACAAGGACAGCAGGCATGGCTCGTATTGATCACTTCAGAGCATTGTTTTTGGCTCTCTGTTTTTCAGTGATAGCCTCTCTCGGGTTGCTCGCTCAAGACTCACCAACAGGCACACCTGCTTCTTTGGTTACAGTGTTAACGTCGCCAGATGCATCAGTCTTTGAAAAAGCGAAGGCGTGCGAACGGCTGGCGATCTTTGGCGATGAACGCTCTGTACCGGCGCTAGCTGACTTACTGACAGATGACAAGCTGTCGTCCTACGCCAGAGATGCACTTGAAGCAATCCCAGGTGAAGCCTCCGACGCCGCACTTCGCGACGCGATTGCACACCTTGAGGGCGACCGGTTGATTGACGTACTCGCTTCGATCGGTGTGCGTCGTGATGCACAAGCGGTTGGTGTGATAGCCGCCTTACTCAGAAGTGATGATGAAGCCACCGCAGCAGCGGCTGCCCGATCCCTCGGACGCATTGGCAGCCCGCAAGCCGCTGACGAATTACAGAAAATGCTATCCGAAGCGACAGCGGGGTCGGGTATTACGTTGGCAAATGCATGCATGGTCTGCATCCAGCAACTGGCGAAGCAGGGCAGGGTGAAGGACGCCGTGACACTGTATGACGCGATCGAAGCTGCTGATCTGCCAGCCTCAATAAAGAGTAAGGCAACGTACAATATCATTCTTGCGCAAGGAGATGATGGCCTGCCAAAACTCATCGAACTGCTCGAGACTGATGACGAGTCCAATTTCCGACTGGCCCTGCAGGCTATCAGACACTTGAAAATTGATGCCTCACCTGAGCTACAAAAGCTCTTTCATACGGTTTCACCAGAGCGTCAGGTTCTCTTGCTTCAATCATTAGAGGAATTGGGCAACAAGACGGCGCTTCCAACGGTTATGAAAGCAGCACAGGCAGAGGACTCTGCCGTTCGCATGCAAGCAATTCGAGCACTCGCGACAGTAGGCAATGAAACGGCCGTGCCTTTATTACTTGAAGTGGGGGCAGAATCCGACGAGGACCTTGCCGAAGCTGCTCGATCGATACTTGCAGCACTTCCGTTTGATGAAATCGACACAGCGATTCTTAGTCGACTTACGAGCGATGACATCGCTACCCAACAAATGGCCATTGATGTAGCAGCACAACGGCGGATTGCCGAGGCTTCGGCCACATTGTTTCAGCTGGCCGCAAGTGATGACGACACAACCAGAAAGGAAGCTATCAATGCGTTAGCAGCTACAGTTCGAATGGAACATCTTGCTGATTTTATTTCTATGGTAATGAAGGAACAGCGTTCACTTGGCGATGTCGCCATGCGTTCCGCACTGACTGCAGCCTGTGTTCGCATGCCACAGGAAGGCTGTGCTAAAAAACTTACAGTTGAACTAGCCACCGCGCCGCCGACAGCCAAAAAACTTCTGCTGGAACAACTTGTGTCGGTAGGTGGAGCGACTGCATTAGAAACAGTTGTGTCTGCTGCCCGTAGTAATGACCCGACCATGCAAGACGAAGCAACACGGTTGCT
>JAAEPH010000096.1 GCA_024232855.1 Gammaproteobacteria bacterium | reverse complement strand
GCTGAAAGGATTTCTGCCTGTGTAAGAGGTAATGACACTGTAGCAAGGCTTGGAGGTGACGAATATACCATTTTATTAGAACAGATAGACGGTGAGTTTGTTGGAACTAAAGTTGCTGACAGTGTGCTTGAAGCTTTATCTCGACCATTTCGTATTCAAGGTCACGAATTGGTTATAGGTTGTAGTATCGGTATTGCTTCTTATCCTGAAGATGGTGCAGATGTAGAAGCTCTACTTCGAAACGCTGATACCGCTATGTACTCTGCTAAATATAAAGATAAGAATAATTATCAATTCTTTACAGATTCTATGAACAAGAAGGCAAATACACGGCTTAAGATGGAACATGAGTTAAGGAAGGCTATCATTGCAGGGGAGATTAAGGTCTTTTATCAACCCAAGGTTTCAATACAGTCAGGTAAAGTAATAGGCTGTGAAGCGTTAGCACGATGGAAGCATCATGAGTTTGGTCTTGTGGGGGCTGATGTATTCATTCCTCTAGCTGAGGAAACGGG
>JAAEPH010000095.1 GCA_024232855.1 Gammaproteobacteria bacterium | reverse complement strand
AGGAAGGCGAGAAATGGGGTACCGACCCGAAATTGTGTGCGTTTTCGTTTGTCTATGTAGCCAAAGACGAAAAAGACTACGCGTCACAGCTACCGAACCTGCGCCTGGCGGTATCCTTCGAAGACGAATCCATCAACCCCAGCGATGTTACTATCAGCGGGTCACCTGAACGTTGCGCACAGCGGATCAGGTCCCTGGCGGATGCCGGAGTATGGCATTTTGTTCTCGAGTTTCAGTTCCATGGCCTGGAGCCGGTCAGTTTCGGTATGGCGCAGATGGAAGCTTTTGCCAGCGACGTGGCGCCTCTTTTGTAGAATCTGGCAATACCGGTAGCGCGGCAAAAATCGGGGTCGACTGGTTAGGACTTTCCGGTTACGCACATAAGTTTGAGCGCGGTTGTCGAAGCACTCCTTCAATGGGACATTTTCAGATGCGAGACGGTTATCGCGAACCGACAAGGGCACTGAATTCAGTTGTTCGACTGGATGAGTATCCAGAAAGCCTCGGATGAATCCGGGCGTGGCTGATCGCGTCGAAAATATTGCAACTATGGCGAAAATAATACAAACGGCATTCCGTTTATGGAAAAAAATGAAACGCTGCCGATTTTAAGGCAGCAAAATCGGGCGAATCGGAATAAAGTTACCCGGCCTTCGTGTTTTTTTATCCGATCAACGGGACAATCCCATTAATGGTGGCAACGTGAGCACAGTGAGTAACGGAAAATACGTGAAAACCGCGGCTGAACAGAATCGGCTGGATCGAGTCATCACCCGCTATCGGAAACTGATTGAGGAGGCCGACAGCCCGCATGAATGGGCATTTGCCTGGCGCACCGAGATCAACCGCGGCGGGTTCCGCACGGTCGATTTTCTGATGCAGACGATTGTTGATGCGGGCAAATGCATTGGCTGCGCGTCCTGTGTCACCATCTGTCCGGTGGATGTCTTCGACTACGAGGATGAACAGCCCATCGATACCCGCACCGGAGCCTGTGTGCAATGCGTGTTGTGCGCCGATGTTTGCCCGGTGTTGCGACCCGCCGATAATGATTTACCGGACCAGCTTGGTTTTCGTCAGCCAAAAAAGGATGAAGGTTACGGGTCTTACAGCTATGGCCACTATGTACGGGCAACCGAACCGGGGATTCTTAGCCGGGCGCAGGACGGTGGAATGGTTTCGGCATTACTTATTCACGGTATGGAAACCGGCACCCTGGGCGGGGCGGTACTGGGCGATGTCGTCCCGGGTAACCGGCAAATCGGCCAACCGCGGCTGGCCACGGACCGGGATTCGGTACTGGCCTGCGCCGGGTCCCGCTACACCTACTCCCCGAACCTGATCGCGCTGCAGCAGGCGGTGCGTGAAAACGTCTCACCGCTTGCGGTTGTTGGTGTCCCCTGCCAGGTCGATGGCACGCGATTGCAGCAACACTCCAGCATTCGCCTCGAACTGGCCAACTGGTATCGGAAGAACATCTCCCTGGTGATCGGCCTGTATTGTTCGGAAGCCTTCACCCATGAAAGTATCAACCAGTTGGCGACGATGATCGATGTTGATCCACTGTCTATCGAAAACATCAATATCAAGGGTAAAGTCATTGTTCGTCTGGACAGTAGCGAAACTCACAGTGTGTCACTGGCCAAATACCGGGAATTTGCGCGCCCGGCCTGTCTTTACTGCCTGGACTATGGTGCGGAGAATGCCGATATCGCGGCAGGCGGCATCGGTCTCGATGGCTGGACCTACACCCTGATTCGAACCGAACGGGGCCACCGGGCTTTTCAGGCGGCGCTTGCGGATGGCTGGCTCGAGACTCGACCGCTGGATGACGAGCCCAGGGGCGAAATGCTGATGAACAAACTGTCTGCTCAAAAGAAGATAAATCGGCCGCTGCCGGCACAGATGCCCACTCTGGCCGAACGTCAGGCACTGAATTACCTTGACCCGAAAACCTTTTATACCAAGGGGCCGGGCGCGCCATCGGAGGAAAGCTGACGATGACTGCCAACGCGCTGACCGACCTGAATGTGATGGTCGCCGGACAAGGAGGCGACGGTTCGCTGACCGTGATCTCGGTGCTGGCGGAACTGCTCGCGCGCCGGGGCTACCATCTGTATATGTCGCGCAATGTCGCCTCCCGTATCAAGGGCGGTCACGCGGAGGCGACGATGCGTGGTTCGTTGCTTCAACGCGGCTGTCTGGGAGATCACATAGACCTTCTGGTTGCCTTCGAACAGGAGGCGGTAGATATGGCGGCAACCCGGATGGCCGCTGAAAGTATTATTATTTTCGACGCTTCGGATGGCGCCCTGTGCCGTGATGCCCTGGCGCCGAATGTGCGGGTAGTTGAAATTCCATTCGGCCGCTTTGCGGTGCGTGATCTGCGCCGGGATCTGTTTAAGAATAGCCTCAGCTTTGGTGTCCTGTCGCATATTCTGTCCATCGATGAAGGCGAGGCAACCAACTGCCTGCACCATATCTTCCGGCGCTTGCCGCAAGATGCGATCGCAGCCAATACAAAAGCCTTGAACCGCGGTCGTCAATATGCCTCTGAATTGTACGCGCAGCAAGATCGATGGACACTGGCCGACGCAGAGCGTAGCGAGCAGCTGTTGATCAGTGGGAATGAAGCGATTGCGTTCGGCTTTCTGCTTGCCGGCGGGCGCTTCTTTGCGGGCTATCCCATTACACCGGCGACCGAGGTACTGGAGTCGCTACAGAAGCACAGCGTCCGTTTTGAGGCCGTAGCGATTCAGGCTGAAGATGAGCTTGCCGCCGCCAATATGGCCCTGGGAGCGGCAATGACCGGTGTTCGCTCGATGACGGCAACATCGGGACCGGGTTTTGCCCTGATGCAGGAGACGATCAGCCACGCGGGTTCGGCTGAAATCCCGCTGGTGGTGGTTAACTGCCAACGCGCCGGGCCGTCCACCGGCATGCCGACCAAACCCGAACAAAGTGATATCGATATGATGGTATTCGGCGCCAACGGGGACTTCCCCAGGGTGGTACTGGCGCCCGGCGAGCCGCGTGACTGCTTCGAACTGTCGGTGCAGGCGACCAATCTGGCGCAACAGTTGCAGTGCCCGGTGATTTTGGCGCTGGATCAGGCGGTCGGCCAAAATTCGAGCACGATTGAACCCTTTGACCTCGATGCGGTTCAGTTACAGCCCGGCAAAAGGCTGGATGCATCCGAGCTGCGCAACATGAGTGAATATCGACGCTACCAGGTAACCGCCGATGGCGTATCGCCCTGGGCGGTGCCGGGAACGCCGGGCGGCGAAAGCCTGGTCACCGGGAATGAAAGAAACGAGTGGGGCCAGGTTTCCTCGAACCCGCAAAATCGTCGCACCATGGTTGACAAACGACAGCGCAAGCTGGATTCGAATCTGCAGCTGTTGCCGCGGGGTAAGTCATGGGGTGACGCGGATGCATCCATCGGTCTGCTGGGTATCGGCATGCAACAGGGCGTCATAGAAGAAGCCCAGCAGCGCCTGACTGCCGCGGGGCTTCGTATCAAATGCCTGCAGCCGCGAACCATATGGCCGGTAATCGATGAAACGCTGGACTTTATCCGTTCCAGCAAGCGGGTATATGTCATCGAACACAATCAGGCCGGGCAACTTGCCCGGCTCCTGCTTGCGGCCGGTGCAAGCAAAGCCTGTATCGGCAGTATTCGTAAATACGATGGCGAACCGTTCAGCCCCGGCGAGCTATGCTCGGAAATCCAGCAGGCCGAGGCCGACAGACAGGGGGAAAGCGGTCAATGACTAAAACATACCAACCGAACGAACCCATCTGGTGTGCCGGCTGCGGCCATTATGGCGTGCGCAACGCGCTATTGGCAGCCTTTCGCCAGATGCAGGTCGAATCCCATCAGGCCATGGTTCTGGCCGGTATCGGCTGTGCGGGTACGCTGCAAAATAATGTGAGCGCTTATGGTTATCACGCGCTTCATGGCCGTGTATTGCCGGCGGCGACCGGGGCCAAGCTGGCAAATCCACGGCTCGATGTCATTGCCGTTGGCGGAGATGGCGATGGTTATGCGATTGGTTGTGGTCACCTGATCCACTCGTTCAAACGCAACCCCGGGGTAGTCTATATCCTGATGAACAATGGCACCTACGGATTGACCAAGGGTCAGCACTCGCCCACGGCCGATGCCGAGGAAACCGACGAACAGGCCTTTGACGGTGTTCAACTCGGCCTGTCGATACCGGGCAGCGGCTTTATCGCCCGCGGCTCCAGTGCCTCGCCGGTACAGTTACAGGCACTGATGGTTGCGGCCATGGAACATACGCGCGCCGGCAAGGGTTTTGCCTTCCTCGAGGTTCTTTCACCCTGCGTTACCTACAATGATACCTATCCCGCCTGGGCGGGTCGCATGGTCAATGTCGACGCGCTTGCCGAGTACGATTGTGGTGATCGAATCGGCGCATTCACTGCCGTCAACAGTCTGCTGGTAGAAAATCGGTTTGCCACCGGCCTGATATTTAAACAGGATGGAAAATCCCCCGAGCGCAGGCGCCTGGATAGTGGACAGGCGCCACTTTGCGATCTGGATATCAGCCCCGACAGGCAGCTTTCCGGGTTCCGCGAGATCATGGCAGGTTACGGGGTTTGACCAACCTGCATGCCAGAGTAATGCCTGATGGTGCAACAAACGGCAGGTAGCACATCGACACGGATATTGTGTCTCAGCGGCGGTATTGGCGGCGCCAAGCTCGCGCTGGGATTGTACCGCATTCTCAAGCCCCGGGAACTCGCGGTTCTTTCCAACACCGGGGATGATTTCGAACACTTCGGGCTCTATATCTCACCGGATCTGGATACCGTCATGTATACCCTCGCCGGTGAAAATAATATCGAGCAGGGATGGGGCCGGGCCGGTGAAACCTGGACCTTTATCGAACAGATGCAACGCCTGGGCGGCGCCACCTGGTTTCGTCTTGGCGACGGTGATCTGGCCACCCACCTGCGCCGTACCGAGCTGCTCGGGCAGGGCAAGAGCCTCGGCGAGGTAACGGCCGAACTTTGCCGTCACCTGGGTGTCGAGGCGGAGCTGCTGCCGATGAGCGACGATCCCGTTCGAACCGTGGTGATCACCGCGGACGGCCGTGAGCTGATGTTTCAGCACTACCTCGTGCGCGAGCTGGCTGAACCAGTGGTGCGCGAATTCAGGTTTGTCGGCGCCGACCGGGCGCAACCGAATCCGCGGCTGCTTTCATTGCTTCAGAACCCCGACCTGCAGGCGATCGTTATCTGCCCGTCAAACCCTTTCGTCAGCATCGATCCGATGCTGGAGGTGCCGGGCATCCGCGATGCACTCAAGGCCTGCCCGGCACCGATCGTGGCGGTCAGCCCGATTGTAGGCGGCCAGGCCATCAAGGGCCCGCTGGCGAAAATGCTGGCGGAACAACAACTGCCGGTGAATGCCCTGACGGTAGCCGGGTGTTACCAGGATCTGCTCTCGGGGTTTGTACTCGATACACAGGATGCCGAGCTTGCCACCGCCCTGCAAATCCCGGTACGGGTTACCAACACGGTAATGCATTCCTTGCAGGACCGGGAAAACCTGGCGCAGACCGTGCTCGAGTTTACCCGGGAATTGAGGGCCTAGGCCATTAACCGCTCTATTCAACTCACCGCGATTGCTGATTTTCCCCTGGTTCGGGCAGGGGATGATCTGGTTGAATTGATCGCCGGGTTCCCGCTCAGGGACGATGACATTGTGGTGGTTGCGCAAAAGATCGTATCCAAATCGGAGGGGAGAATGGTAGCCCTGAATTCGGTTAAACCTTCGGCCGAAGCTCAGGCGCTCGCGCTGAAAGTCGACAAAGATCCCCGGCTGGTTGAATTGATTCTGACCGAATCGGTAGAAATTGTGCGTGCATCGCCTGGTCTGCTGGTGGTCAGGCACCGCCTCGGATTTACCCTGGCCAATGCCGGTATCGATGCATCGAACGTTACCGGGGAAGACCAGGTATTGCTGTTACCCGAAGCACCGGACGAATCGGCCGAAAACCTCCGCCGCGGGATAAAAATTGCCGCTGAAAAGAATGTCGGCGTTATCATTAGCGATTCCTGGGGTCGCCCGTGGCGCCTGGGCACGGTTGGTTTTGCGATCGGAGTCGCCGGACTGCCCGCGGTAGTCGATCTGTGCGGGCAGCCCGATCTCGACGGAAGATTGCTCGAGACAACGAGCATCGGGCTCGCCGACGAGCTGGCGGCAGCGGCTTCGCTATTGATGGGCCAGGCCGATGAGGGCACCCCGGTAATCGTGATTCGCGGATTATCGCTGCCGTTGGAGGCGGGCTCAGCAAAAGACCTGGTGCGCCCGCACGAAACCGATGTTTTTCGCTAAGAGGAAGATCATGACGAACAATCTGGATGACATTGCATTTCTGGACGCTACCGCCCAGGCGGGATTGGTGCGCGATGGGGAAGTATCGGCCGAGGAGCTGGTCACTTCTTCCATCGAGCGCATCGAACGACTGAATCCGGATCTCAATGCGATTATTACACCGCTTTACGAACAGGCGCTTTCGGCGGCGCAAAATGTTGATCCCGGGGCGCCATTTGGCGGAGTGCCATTCGTTCTCAAGGACCTCGTATCGGAGTGCAGCGGTGCCCCGAGAACCGATGGCTCGGGATTCGCCAAGGGGCGTTATGTTTCAGAAAAAGATAACGAACTGGTGCGCCGTTACAAACAGGCGGGCCTGATCATAATGGGTAAAACCAATTCGTCGGAATTCGGCTTGCTACCGACTACCGAACCCCTGTGTTTTGGCGCCACGCGTAATCCCTGGGACTTGAGTCGCGGCACCGGTGGCTCCAGCGGCGGCTCGGCCGCCGCGGTATCCACCGCCATGGTTGCGGCCGGGCACGCTAACGACGGTGGCGGTTCGATACGAATCCCCGCCTCCTGCTGCGGCCTGGTTGGTTTGAAACCGACCAGGGGTCGCAACTCGCTTGCACCGGGTTATGGCGATATCGCCGGTGGCATTATCTGTGAGCATGCGGTGACACGCTCGGTGCGAGACAGCGCCGCGCTTCTGGAAGTCACGGCGGGAATGGTGCCGGGCGACCCCTATGCCCCCAGCCCGCCGCAACAGTCTTTTTCCGATGCGGTAAAACGCGAGCCGGGGCAGTTACGAATCGGCTTTGGAACGGTGGCCCTGAATGGCGTTACGGCGCATCCGGATTGTATCGCCGCGACGCAAAAAGTAGCCAGGTTGCTGGAACAGGCGGGACACGTGGTCGAACAGGCATCGCCCAGTATCGATGGCGGGCAATTATTAAAATCCTTTGGCCAGGTGATGACCGCTTATCTCGGCTGGTCGATCCGCAGCTGGTCGCAACGTCTCGACCGAACGCCCCGGGAAGAGGATTTTGAACCGGTCACCTGGCGCATGTATGGACACAGCCAGAAGCAGAATTCGGCGGACTACCTGCTGGCTCAACAGCAGATTCAATCCCTTTGCCGCGATTTCAGCCGCTTTTTTTCCAGCTATGATCTCTGGCTTACACCCACCCTGTTGCAACCGCCGGTACCACTGGGCTACTTTGGCTATAGTCATGAAACCCGCCACCAGCACAATTCGCGCCTCGGCGATTTTACCGCTTTCACCCTGATTGCCAATGCCAGCGGCCAACCGGGGATTTCGCTGCCGCTGCACTGGAATGACGATAACTTGCCGATCGGCGTGCATTTCACCGGGCGTTACGGTGACGAAGCAACGCTGCTCAGCCTCGCCGCGCAACTGGAACAGGCAATACCCTGGTCGCACCGCCATCCGCCTGCCAGCCCGGTTGCTAAATGACCCGCTGGATAAATGCCGAGGAGGTTGCCTCGCTACTCGAACCCGGGATGAGGGTATTTGTAGCCGGCGCCACCGCTGAACCCAGGGCTATCATGCAAGCCCTGGAGCAAAAAGCCGATGCCTGTGCCGGTGTACACTTCATTTCCGTTCCGGTGCCCGGGGTCAACGCGGGCGATTTCACTCGCTTCGGCCAGCAGGCGAACGCCACCGTTTTTTTTACCACGGCGGAAAATCGTGATTCGATAAATACCGGCAAAATCGACTTTTTACCCCTGCAGTACCGTGCTATTTACGATTATCTCGCGCACGACGCAAACATCGATACGGTCATCGTACAGCTGCCGCCGGAGCACAAAAACGGTGTCTACAGCCAGGGTATCAGCAGCGATTTCATTTCCGCCGTAGTGCCGAATGCCAAGCTGGTCATCGCGGAAATTAACGGCCAGCAACCCTCCCCCGGGGATGCACCGGAGTTGCCCGCCTCCCGCGTGGACTATGCCGTCCAGTGCGAATGTCCGGTGCCAGGCTTACCCGCCGTCGAAATCACCGCTGAATCGGCTGTGATTGGCCGCCACGTGGCAGATCTGGTGGCTGACGGCGACTGCATCCAGATCGGTATCGGCGCCATACCCAGTGCCACCCTTGCCGCGCTAGGCGATAAAAACGACCTGGGCTTCCATTCCGGAATGATCGCCAACGGGGTAATGGACCTGGCGATTGCCGGTAATATAACCGGTGCATGTAAACAACTGGACACCGGAAAGATCGTTACCGGCGTAACCCTGGGTGACGAATCCCTGATTGCCTGGGCGGGCGAAACGCCGGCTATCTGTTTCAGGCCGGTAAACTACACGCACGATTACAGTGTCGTTGCAAACCAGGATAACTTTGTTTCCATCAACTCCGCATTGCAGGTGGATTTGTTCGGCCAGGTCAATGCCGATGTTCTGCAGGGACGCCAGGTCAGCGGCACCGGTGGTTCGGTCGACATGATGCGCGCGGCAACCCGTTCCAGGGGTGGGCGCTCTATCGTTGCATTTGGCGCGACCGCGGCCGGGGGTACGGTATCGCGTATCGTGAGCGCATTGGCTCCTCATACGGCGGCCACCGCTTTGCGCACCGATATCGATTATGTCGTTACCGAGTATGGCGTGCGCCGGCTTCGTTTCCTGCCCCTGAGGGCGAGGGCCGAGGCATTGATCGAAATTGCCGCACCCCAATTCCGTGACCAGTTGCGGGACGAATGGAGCGGGCTGGCATGAAATTTCCCGAATTCATAACCGCGACCTCCCTCGATCAGGGTCTGGAGATCAAACGCGAGCGTGGAACGGAGGCACGGGTAATAGCAGGGGGAACCGACCTGATCCTGAAGATGCGCGATAAGGTCCTGTCACCCTCGGTGTTGATCGATCTTCGGCGGGCTTCGCTCGACGGCGTCACGCTTTCCGGCGAGTACCTGGGTCTCGGCGCTTCGCTGTCGGTATCCGGGGTTATCGAAAACGCCGACATCGCACAAATGTTTCCGGCTTTAGCGGCGGCCTGTAAAGAGTTTGCCGGGCCACCGATCCGAAACCGCGCAACCCTGGCCGGCAATATCGTGAACGCGTCCCCGGCCGCCGACCTGGTGCCGCCAATGATCGCCTACGATGCCGACATCGTACTGAGGTCATCCGCGGGTGAACGTATCCTGCCATTGGCGGAATTCTTTGTGGGTCCCGGCCAGAGCGTGATCGAGCCCGATGAGATACTGACGGAAATCAGGTTGCCGTTGACCTCGGCCGCGACGGCCGCAACCTTCATCAAGTTGGGTCAGCGACGTTCCATGACGATCTCCCAGGTAAATCTTGCGACCAGGCTCAGCCTCGACGAGCAAGGCAAGGTCAGTACAGCGCGCATCGTGCTGGGCGCCGTTGCGCCGGTGCCGATGCGGGCAGTTGCGGCAGAGGCAATGCTCACCGGCGAGGAGCTGTCCGAGGAGCTACTCGGCGCGGCGGCACGCAAGGCACGGGAAGAGGCAATGCCGATCTCGGATTTTCGCGCCTCGCGGGCCTATCGACTGCAGATGACGGAGGTTCTGGTTCGACGCGCGCTAGCCCGCATCGCTCACCAGGGGGCGGGATGACGGTTCTCGGCTCCTGCCTCCACCGCATTCGTGCTTCCTTGCACATCATCGCGCAGGGCTTTGGATTCACAAGGGATTTTCTGAAGGAGCGGAATAACAGTGCGTATTTCCGACTGAAGAAAATCCCTTGTGAATTCAAAGAACAAGCGAGGGCCCGCCATCCTGGTGAACGATGCGGGCTAGTTGCTAGCGAACGTGAACTGGCGGGAGGAAGAAGCAATGGCTAACATCGAAATCGAGCTTGAAGTCAATGGCCGGCAGGAGCAGGTTTCCGTCGAGCCGGGTAAAACGCTGCTTCACCTGTTACGCGAAAACCTGGGGCTCACCGGCGCCAAGGACGGGTGTCGCTCCGGAGACTGCGGCGCCTGCGTGGTGATAGTGGACGGCAGGTCCGTGAATTCCTGTATGGTGTTGGCGCCGCAGGCGGAGGGTTCATCCGTGATGACGGTCGAGGGGCTTGCGCAGGGCGATGAACTGCATCCACTGCAACGCGCCTTCGCCGAGAACTGGGCATTTCAATGCGGATTCTGCACGCCGGGCATGCTGGCCTCCTGCTACGCCCTGCTCGAGTTCAACGACAACCCGACTCGCGACGAGATCCGCGCCGCGATTGCCGGCAATTTCTGCCGCTGTACCGGCTACCAGGCCGTGGTCAAGGCGGTTGAACAGGCGGCAACGGAACTCAGGGTTTTGAAGGGAGGCAGCCGAAATGCCTGATACGGCGATAGTCGGCAAGTGGACCGCCGCCCCGGGTGCGCGTGATATCGTCACCGGACAGGCCCGCTATTGTCCGGATATTCAGCTGCCGGGGATGCTCTGCGGCAAACTCCTGTACAGCCCGCACGCACGCGCGCGCGTCGTCAGGCTCGATGCCGGCAAGGCACGCGCAATGCCGGGTGTTTTCGCGGTAATCACCCATGCCGACATTCCCGGTGAGAACAGCTACCTGTATGCAAAATCCGATCAACCGCTGCTGGTCGTCGACGAGGTTCGTTTCCAGGGGGACGCGGTTGCCGCCGTTGCCGCGGTTGATGAGCGCACCGCCAATGCGGCATTGGCCGCGATCGAAGTCGAGTACGAAGAACTGCCGGGTATTTTCGATCCGTTCGAGGCCATGCAGGCTGGTGCCGATCAGATCGTGCAGGGCGAAGAGAACGTCGTAATGAACCAGTCCTACAGCGCAGGCGATGTGGAAGCCGCGATTACCTCGGCGGATGTAGTCATCGAGAATACCTTCCGAACCCAGCGGGCCGAACACGCTTTTCTCGAAACCGAGGGTGCTGTCGGCAACGTTGACGATGATGGCGGGATAACGGTCTATTCCTCCTGTCAGACCCCGCACCGGGACCGAATGCAGATTGCGCGGGCAACCGCTTTACCGGAGAGCAGGGTGCGTGTCGTCACACCCTATATCGGCGGGGCATTCGGAGGAAAGGACGAGGCAAATGTACAAATGCATGCCGCATTGCTCGCACAGGCTACCCGGCGCCCGGTTCGGCTGATCCGCGAACGCCGGGAATCGATTCTGACGCATGTGAAACGGCATCCGTTCACTGTTGACTACACCACCGCGGCAAGCAAGGCGGGGAAACTTCTCGCGGTGAAAGCGCGCGTAATTGCCGATGCGGGGCCGTACCTGAACTCCAGCTACGAAGTGATTAACAAGTGCTGCGAGCTCATCGGCGGGCCCTACAAAGTAGAAAACATCGAAATCGAGATGATCGGCGTGCGCACCAATAATCCGATCTGTGGCGCATTTCGTGGGTTTGGCGCTCCGCAGGCGGCATTCGTTTACGAGTCGCAGATGGATGACCTGGCGCGAAAGCTGGCCATCGACCCGCTCGAAATTCGACTGTTAAACGGCGTTGAAACGGGTACGAAAATGTACACGGGTGTTGTGATCCGTGAAGGGGCGGCAATGAAAACCTCCTTGCACAGAGCCGCGGAAATGATCGAATGGGATAAGCGCGATGGTTGCGAACGCAAGCCGGCTCCCCATCTCAGGCGCGGTTTTGGAATGGCTACCATCCTGAAAGGCTCGGGCCTGGGACGCGGCCTCGCGGATCACGCCGGCGTGGCGCTGGAAATGCATCGCGATGGTTCGGTAATCCTGCGCAGTGGCGCCGCGGATATGGGCCAGGGGATCGTCACCGTCATGGCGCAGATCGCGGCCGAAAGGCTGGGCATCGACATGTCATCCGTATGCGTCATCAGGGCAGACACCTCCCGGTCGCCGGATGCCGGTTCGACATCCGCCAGTCGGCAGACGATGGTATCGGGCAGCGCAGTGTTAAAAGCAGCCGACACAATTCGCGATACGTTGCTGACCATGGCGGCCGGCAAGACCAAAATCGAAAAACACCGGCTCGACCTGAAAGCAGGCAAGCTGACCGTCGATGGTGAAGCGCACGAACTCAGCGTCGGGGATCTCGCCCTGCGGGCCAGTAACTGGGGCAAACCCCTGCATGCCGAGAGCCTGGCCCACTTCCAGTATGCGGACGATACGCCCGCGGCCAGCTATCGTTTCAGCCAGGAGGTTTTTCAGTTCTGCACCCAGATCGCGCAGGTACTGGTCGACTGCGAAACCGGCCAGGTCAGGGTGGAAAGGCTGATCGCCGTGCACGATGCGGGAAAAATGATCAATCCGGGCGGTGTTTATGGGCAGATCGAGGGCGGCGTTGCCCAGGGTATCGGCTATGCGTTAACCGAGGAGCTTATCGTCGAAGCCGGTCATACCCGGAACGCGTCGCTGGAAAACTACGTGATACCGATGGCACTCGACATACCGGAAATCGAAATGGAGGTGATTGAAATACCCGAGCCTCTCGGTGCGCCATTCGGCGCCAAGGGACTCGCGGAGGCGCCGATCATTCCAACCGCACCCGCCATCCGTAACGCCATATGTGATGCAATCGGCAAACCACTCTACCGGCTACCCATGACCCCGGAAAGGGTATTGCCGATTCCGGATT
>JAAEPH010000094.1 GCA_024232855.1 Gammaproteobacteria bacterium | reverse complement strand
CCCGGAGAATTCATAAATATGCGCAAAAATCGCGCAGGATATTGATTTCACAAGGAAATATCCGAAGAAGTCTCGTATCGGTGATTACGAGCGACTGAGGATATATTTCTTGTGGAATCAATAGACAAGCGAGATTGTGCATATTTATGAATTCTCCGGGTTAAGTATAGAGCTTGCCTTTCTTTCGTTTTCAATCCTTTCGCATAGTAGAGCTCTGCACTAATTATTTCGCCTGCTTTCACAAATACAATAGCATAAAGACTATTTGGACCATGAGAATCGGGAAACTGATCACCTACATAAAAGGCCTTAATCTTGCCATTACTACGTAATAGCTTGCCACTGAGGGACCTGGTTGATTCGAATTTTTCCAACTGGCTGAGCAGCCTGTCAGAATCCGCTACAGTAGGCGAAGAATTGGCAAATTTTGATATCGCATCACGGAACTTGGGAAGCTGGGAAAGCTTGAATTCCAATTATTTCCTACTTGTTCAAAAAATGTAATATAACATTTCATCAATAAATTGGTTTGTCTAAATAGTCGTTTCCTGGTCGAAGTGCTGAGTGGCCTGAAAATTGTAGCGGCATTCTGAGCCCTCTGGCATGCATGAGCTTTCAGTCATTTATTATCAACTCCAAAACAACTCGAGCAATACCGACATCACACAGTTGCCGAGTTTCAGATCAGTCTTCGATAATTTCAGCGGTACTGTCAAGTTAAAGGTCAATCGGTCAAGCTTTTGGAATGAATACATCAAACCAGCTTTACCGAGGATACCGTTATCCTTCCGAAATCATCAGCCATGCAATCTGGCTGTATCATCGATTCTGCCGAATAGTCGCTGATCGGTGCGGGTCGGTCATATAAATTTCTCGAGACAATCAGAAAATACCCCGGGAATCAGTGAATACCCAGAAGCTGCATGTCCCTGCTACTATTCTTCGCTTTTTAACGTAACGGCAGTGAGTTCACGATTAGGATCAGTTAAAATTTTCAGGGAAAACTGTAGTTCCTGTTTACCTGATAATATTGTTACCGGGATTGTGGAGGCAAGAATATCGTGCTCAAAGGCAGCTCTTACGAAGAAATCTATGAAAATTTCCGCTGGGACATCCCGGAGAAACTCAATATTGGCGTGGAAATTTGCGATAAGTGGGCACAGGACAAGTACCGTATTGCATTAATTCACGTAGATCGCGATTCTCAGGTCAGCAAGTACAGCTACTGGGAATTAAAGAACCTGTCCAACCGTTTTGCAAACACCCTCAGCGATCTGGGGGTGGCCCGAGAAGACAGGGTCGCTGTCCTTCTCCCCAACATGCCGGAAACGCTGATTTCTCATATCGCGATTTATAAAACCGGCGCCATTCTGCTGCCCTTGCTAACCCTTTTCGGGCCAATGGCCATCGAGTACCGGCTGCAAAGCAGTGGAGCCAAAATCCTTATTACCGATAACGAAAACCTGCCCAAGGTTCTCGAGGTCAGGGAAAGCCTGCCCGATCTTGAAGTATTGATCGTGGTCAACGGAGAAAAAAATCGGGACAAGCAAGCCGATATACTGGACTTTTGGGAAGCCCAGGAGAAAGGTGACCGGCATTTCGATGTGGTTGACACGGGCAGCGAAGATCCGGCGTTGATCATTTACACCTCGGGAACCACCGGCCCGCCGAAAGGCGCCCTGCACGGACATAAGCTATTACCGTCGGAAACCTCCAATCTCGGTTTCAACCTCGACCTGTTCCCGCAACCGGGCGATCTGTTGTGGACCCATTGCGATTGGGCTTACGTGGCGGGTTCGTTCGCTGCCCTCTACCCAACCCTGAACAATGGCCTGTCGCTGGTTAACTATGAACGCGGGGGGCGTTTTGACCCTGATGAAGCCTTTCGGATAATTTCAGAGCACGGCGTTACGGTCATTTTCGCGATCGCCTCGGCGCTGCGTATCATGATGGAAAATGTCGAGTCCCCCAGCCAGAAATATGATCTGTCAGAGCTTCGTTCCATCGCCGTGGGTGGTGAGACCATGGGGCATGACCTGCTTGAGTGGGGTAGACAGGAGCTGGGGGTGGAACTCAACGAGAACTATGGTCTGACGGAATGTGATTATTCCATATGCAACTGTTCGAGCGTAATGGAAATACGGGAAGGTTCCATGGGCCGCGCGATACCGGGGCATGTGGTGGAGATCATTGATGACAGCGGGAATGTGCTGCCTCCGGAAACATACGGCCAGATCGCTATTCGCAAACCCAACCCCAGTATCTTTATCGGCTACTGGAATGACCCCGAAGCTACCCGGGCACGGTTTATTGGCGACTGGATATGCACTGGTGATTATGCGACCAAGGACGTCGATGGTTATTTCTGGTTCACCGGGCGGCAAGATGACATCATTGAAAGCGGTGGCTATCGGATCGGCCCGGGTGAGATCGAAGCGGCTTTGAAAAAGCACGGCTCGGTAGCAGACGCCGCGGCCATCGGCATTACCGATGCCATCAAGGGTCAGGTCGTCAAGGCTTTTGTCACCGTCAAATCGGGTGTGGTTGCGGATAAACATCTGGCGGATGAACTACGCGAACATGTCCGAAACAAACTCGAGGCCCATGCTTATCCGAAGGAAATCGAGTTTCTCGATGAACTTCCGGTCGGCAACACGGGCAAGGTAATGAAGCAGGAACTACGCCGCGGGGAGCGCGAAAAGGCCGCGGCTGACAGCAAAGGAAAAAAATCATGACAACACTTGTTCAACACCACGTAGAAAATTCGACAGGCTGGATATTTCTCAATAACACTGCCAAGAAGAATGCTCTGCGTTTCGAGATGTATGATGAAATATTCAGCGCTCTCGATGCTTTTGAGACGGATGATTCGGTCCGGGTTGTTGCGATCAAGGGCAACGGGGGGAACTTTTCGTCGGGCTTCGATGTTACCCAGGGTTCGCCCGAACCCTATCGGGACTTTGTCAAGACCGTCTCAAGCAAGGTATCCAAAAGGCTCTGGTATTATCCAAAACCGACCCTCTCCGTGGTCGAGGGCTATTGCGTTGGCGGCGGCTTCGAGCTGGCGATGGGAGCTGATCTGGTTTATGCCTCCGAAGATGCCGAACTGGGTGAGCCGGAAATCGACTTTTTTTACATTCCCGACTTTAGCAGTATTCCCTGCATTGCCCTGCCACGAAAGGCGAAGGAAATGATTCTGCTGGGGTTAATGGTTTCGGGCAAGGAGGCAGTTGATATTGGTTTGGTCAACCGCGCGTTTCCGGCCGATCGATTGATGGAGGAAGTCGAGGCTGTTTGTCGGCGCATTGTCTCGCTGCCGTCTCAAACCATGGCAATGGCCAAGGTCGCTCTTAACGGTGCGCTGGATCTCCAGGGATTTGGTCATGCAATCAATCATGGTGAGGAAATCGCGGCTTTGAACAGCGAGGCCAACAAATCGAATCCGGACTGTATCGCCTTTCACCGGGAGATCGAGGAGCATGGGATCAAGGCCGCACTTGACATGGTTCGGAGTCGGGGTATCTGGAAAGGCTGACTTCCTGTGGGTAATAACCGGGAGTAGCCAGGCGGAATACCCAAGGCAGCGACCGGAAAACAGGTATCACCAGACGCCGTTGCCCGGGCGCATGCGTTCGGCGGGGAGGACGATGTTATAGTTTTTCCGAATCCAGGCATCCACGTCTGCCGCTATATGGCTCGGGTAGTGCTCTGACAGGATTTTTCGTACCCGATCACGCGCGGCATCGCGCAGGTCGCCGCCGCCCTGTTCCCATTCATTGAGACTGCGACGATCGGCGATCTCGGGGTAGAGATACTCTGTTTTCATACGCGCCAGCGTCTGCGCATGGCCGAGGTAATGGCCCTCTCCCAGAACCACATCGCGAATCACCTCGTAGTTCAATGTATCCTCGGAAACTTCTATCCCGCCAACCGTACGCAGTATCGCGCCCAGCATTTCATTGTCGAGTACGTAGCTTTCCAGCGATGCGCCCATCAGGCTGCCCAGCATTCCGGCGCTTTCGTGGATCATCGATGCGCCTGCGTGCGCAGCCAATGTGACGGAGTAACCCTTTTCCCAGCCAGCCTGTGCGTCAGGCAGCTTTGAATCCGTCATGCCGGCAGGCATCGAACTGGGCAGGTCATAGAACCCGGCCATCTGCGCACTGGCGGCTGCCAGTAAGGACTGTTCCCCACTGCCGCCTGACATCGCCCCGGTGCGTAGATCGCTTACGAATGGCCAGGCCGCAAAAATTGCCCTGCACTCAGGGTCGATGATGTTACAGAGCACCAGTCCGGCCAGGGTTTCGGCGCAAGCCTGTGCGACGGCGCCGGCGAGGGCAGCGGGTGCGGTGGCACCGGCCTGCCCGGCGGAAATCATCAGCATCGGCATTCCCGCCTCGACCGCCGCCTCCATCGCATCGCAACTTTCCTCGGCAAAACGCATTGGCGGCACCACGTGGCAACAAACAACCGTGCAAAACGGGCGTTCGCGAAACTTGCCATCACCACCGGCAATCCGATCGAGAAGCGGTATCGCGGCACGTACACTGTCGCTATCGGTATAGCTGACGGCAACGGGTTTGGTCGTACCCTGCAGGCAGGCGTAGATGGTATTGATATCAAGGTCGAGAACGCTCTCCGTGTCCCGCGCGATAACCGATCGATGACAAAAGTGAACGTGTTCCAGCCGGTCCACCAGGCGGGTAATGTCGAATAAATCAGCCACGGTGCTTTCCCGATAACGACCGCTGTTGAAATCCATCACAAACGGTGCCGCACCCCCGGTGCCCATATGCACGCGTCTGCTCCCGATCTCGATATCACGGGCGGGGTCAATGCCATGCAGGCTGAACTTGCGCCGGGTTCTGGCGATAACGTCTTCGACCAGTGCACGGGGGAAGTGCAGGCGACCATCATCATCCAGATAACATCCGGCGGCCACGGCGCGGCTTTCGAGTGAGGGAGTGATCTGAGAGAACCCCAGGTCTGCCAGGAGGCGCAGAGCAAGCTCGTGAATACGCTCCAGCTCCGAAGGGTCGAGCGGTAAATACCGCCCACCCGTCATCCCCGGCCACACGGGCGATGCAACCGGCGAGGCTTGTTCTCGCGGTTGTACCCTTCTACCGGTACCTCTTTTCTCACGTCTCGTCATGGTCTCGTTAGCTCAGGAAGGTATGGACTGGGAATATTCGACTGAAGTCGGCTCGGATGATTTCACGAGGAACGACCGGGGGCCTCGGCACCCGTTAGGGGTAAAAATTACCTGCGGAATCAATAGACTGGCCACATTGCGTATCATTTATGAATTTTCGGGTCAACAGGTCTTGTTTCAACCCTTCGGGTTTCCTATCAGGACAGTAGCGATTGTGCCCCGAATTTATAATTTATTCTAGCCTGGTGATCTATGGATGTATCCCTGTCTTCAAGCGCTTATGGCACTTCTGAAATTGATCCGTTAGCGGGGGAATTCGCACCGAATCTGGTAGCCGGGGTCGCTCGATAGCAAGGATTTTGATATCAATTAATAGCCGTTTGGGCCTTCGAATTGCCGTTAAACAAGGGATCTGCAGCCAGCTCCCTCGAATCACGTAGTGAATTTGTTGCCCAGCTAACGGTTATTGGATCCGGGGCGCCGCTTGCCTTCATAGGAAGCGCCTGGCAGCGAGCTGATGAATTCATTTCCAATAGCCCCAGCTGGGCAGCGATGGTATTTGGAGGCTGGGTCACGCTGGTATTTTTGATGTTGATGCAGGAGTTCCGTTCCCGACGCCGCGTCGGAGCTGCCATGACGCAACGCTCCAGTGCCCCGGCACCGCTACTCATGCATGCAGCGTTTCAAGATCCAAAGCTCGCTGCCGCGGCGACAGCCACGGATCAACCACCCTTCAGTGATGGGTCGGAGATCAAGGTCGAGCCGGAGATCGAGGACGAAGCGGAGAACAAGGACGAGCCGGAGAATTCACACCTCGAGGTTGAGTCGAGCGAGCCACCCGTTGCGGCCGAATCGGATCAGCCTCGAGTCGAGCGTGGTCCGGCCAGGCGCGCAACGGCCAGGCCCGAATTGCCCGATTTCAATCTCGGTGCGGTCGAGGATGCTAGCGGATTATTTTCCACCGATGTTGATCTGCATGGTGATGGCATTGACGCGGCATTAAATGAAATTACCCCGGGCGGCGATGAGATCAACCTCGAACTCAGTGAAGAGGAGATGGCCCCGGACGGCGAAGAGATCAACCTCGAATTTAGTGAAGACGAGATAGCCCCGGACGGACGAACTACCCGAGAACACCGCGCATGACGACGGTGATGAAATTGTTCTGGAAATAGACAACGACGAAGAAATTATGAAATTTACGATACCTGAAGGGTCTGAAGCCGAACAATCAGATTCAACCGTATCCGTGGATGACGGAGGGTCGGCGGCAGTGAGTATCTCGACAGATAATGAAGATGAAGAAATGCCCTCGGCAGCGGTCGACGGTCGTATACTGTATTTTCCGGACGGTAGCAGCGACAAGGTAAAATCCGAGGAGTTCGAGGAGTTTGCATCCGAAGTAAGGCTGACGCTGCAGGTGATACGTGATCAACTGCAAAACATGACCGAGCGCCTGTTTCGTCAGGAGCGTGAGACTCACGAACTGCACAAATCCATCGTCGAATTGAGCAGCGAAAGCCCGGCTTCGGCGCCCGGCTAAAAAAAGAGGTTGCGATGATCCCGAAATGATCGGCGCACACAGTTTTCATTTTTTAAGCAGGTCTCACTTTTCTGCCCGAGGTGTTGCTATATCGGGCAGTGCAGTGGCAGTGAAACCAGTTTTCGGGATGAAGTATTGTGAGTAGTGGAATAGAGCGCAGGACCTCGGTTCGCAAAATTATACGAATGCAGTGCGTGGCGCGATTCGCATCGGGTATCGAGATCAATGGTATTACCCGCAATAATTAGTCTTAATGGCGCCGAAATCGAAGCTTCAGCGGTTTCGGGTACCGGTAAGAGAATCCCGGTCCCGGGTGAACTGGGATTGTTGACTCTCAAGTTCAGGCATGCCGGTGCCCCGGATTCGATGATGGTTCAATGCCAGGTGGTGCACATACTCGGCAACGGTATGGGGTTATCGGCGCAATTCTCTGATCTCAGCAAGCGCGAGCAGATTATGCTGGGGAGGATGCATGCCTCCGGCCGCGCGCAAATCGAAGAACAGGTCAACCAAGATGTAACCATGACCGGTTGATTCAGGCCTGCCGCGGGCCATTATCGCAGCGGAATTGTTACTGATTTCATCACATTTGGCGTATTAT
The DNA here is from genome assembly GCA_024232855.1 of Gammaproteobacteria bacterium. Lineage (GTDB taxonomy): Bacteria > Pseudomonadota > Gammaproteobacteria. Next base: position 19,529 of record JAAEPH010000094.1, on the reverse strand, counting down.
GACAGGCCATTGTTAACCCGAATTCGTCGTCCTGCGCATGTCCGATCCCATCGTCCTGACCACGCTCAATGCCCGCTACATGCATTGCGCCTTCGGTCTGCGCTATCTCTATGCCAATCTCGGTAAACTGCGGGCGCAGGCGCAGATACGTGAGTTTACGATTCAGCAGCGCGCCATCGATATCGTCGAACAGTTACTCGAACCGCAGCCGCGAATCATCGGCTTCAGTATTTACATCTGGAATGTTACGCAGACGACCGAAGTCATCGCCCTGCTAAAGCAGGTTTCTCCGCAAACACGGGTTATCGTGGGTGGCCCCGAAGTCAGTTTCGCGGACGACTTGCCCGCGCTTGCCGAACTGGCGGATTACCTCGTGAGCGGACCCGGTGAGACCAGTTTTCGTGAACTCTGTGACGACCTGCTGAAAGACCGCCCGATCACATCGCGGATGATCACCGGAAAAACCACGGCCCTGGATGAACTCGAACTGCCCTATGCCTATTATGACGATGAAGACATTCGCAATCGGCTGATCTATGTCGAGGCTTCGCGCGGTTGCCCGTTCAGGTGCGAATTCTGCCTGTCCTCGCTCGACAGGACGGCGCGGCCCTTCGAATTGGCGCGTTTTCTGTCCGCGATGGACGAACTGTATCGGCGAGGTGCGCGTAATTTCAAATTTATCGATCGCAGCTTTAACCTGAAAGTCAGTGCCGGTATCGCGATACTGGAGTTTTTCCTCGAGCGTATCGACAAGGATTTATACCTTCATTTCGAGGTCGTCCCCGATCACCTGCCGCAAAAACTGAAGCAGGTGTTAACGCGTTTTCCAGCGGCGACACTGCAGCTCGAAATTGGGGTTCAAACCTTCGATCCGGTGATTCAGCAAACCATCAGTCGCCGTCAGAACAACGAGCTGACCCGCACGAACCTGCACTGGTTGCGCGAGAACACCGGCGCACACATACATGCGGACCTGATCTTTGGCCTGCCGGGCGACACGCTCGAGAATTTTGCCCGCAGCTTCGATCAACTGGTGTCGCTGGGACCCCATGAAATCCAGCTGGGTATATTGAAGCGCCTGCGAGGCGCCCCGCTCAACCGCCATAACAATACCTATGAGATGCGTTACAACCCGGCTGCCCCCTACAACCTTCTGAGTACCCGCGATATCGATTTTGTCACCCTGCAACGCGTTAATCGATGTGCGCGCTTTTGGGACCTGATCGGTAACTCCGGGCGATTCAAAAACCTGTTGCCGTTGATCCTGGCGGAGCAGCCCTTTGCCAACCTGCTGGAACTCAGCGATTACCTGTATCAACTCGCCGGCAGCACCTGGAAAATTTCACTGCGACGCCTGTTCAGCCTGTTGTACGTCGCCCTGGGCGGGCCGATGCAACGCCCACCCGCACAGCTGCGCGAGTTACTCGAGGCCGATTTCCGCTTGTCCGGAGAAAAGGGTCGGCCCGCATTCGAAGATCAACGCCTGGATGTCGAACGGCGTACCGGCACCGCCAACAAACGCCAGCGCCAACATGACCGCGCCGGTGCCCGGGAGAGCAGCTTATGACTGAAATACATGAACGCCTGGCCGGCGACTGCATCCGCCTCGGCCGTCTGCAACTTAGCCATTTACTGTTAATGAACGACAGCAACTACCCCTGGTTTATCCTGGTGCCCGCGCGTGATGGTATTCGCGAAATCTACCAGCTGGAAACGGGGGATCGCAGGCAATTGCTGGATGAATCCTGTGCCTTGTCCGAGTTCATCATGCGCAGCTACAAGGGCGACAAGCTCAATCTTGCCGCGCTTGGGAACCAGGTGCCGCAGTTGCATCTGCACCACATCGTGCGCTATGCCTCGGATCCGGCATGGCCGGCGCCGATCTGGGGCAGGCATCCGCTACGGCCCTATAGCGCGTCTGCGATCAATCAAATCAGGAACCTGTTCAGCGGGGCGGGGTTGGCGGGCTATGTTGCCGCTGCCGATGCGTGATCGACGGGGACGTGGCGGCACCGATCCGCGATATCCAGGGGAACGCCAGCGCCTGCCTGTCGTTGTCGACGCACCAGACAGATTCCATCTTGCCGCAGGGTCACGCCATTTCGGATACGCGCCGCGGATTAAACTCTGCCGTTTCCAACGACGGCGATGAAATCCATACCGTTTCGCGCGATGCAGATGATGGGTAAGGGCCCGGTCATCGAAATGATGCTTTTTGTGGACTACCTCGAGTCGCGCTAGACTGCGCCAAAGGGCGGCATTCAAACGGAGTAAACTCACCATGCAGCAGACACTACCCGGCCAAATGGAGGCGGTTTTTCTGACCGGCCACGGCGGACTCGAGGTCCTGCAGTACCGGGACGATGCCGCGTTACCGTCAGCGGGCCCCGATGAAGTATTGATCAAGGTGGCCGCGGCCGGGATTAACAATACCGACATCAATACGCGCATCGGCTGGTATTCAAAAAAAGTGGCTGGCGACACCAACAGCGGCGGCGAGTCCGGTTTTGACGAGGTGGATGCCGATGACGCGAGCTGGTCGGGGGTGCCCTTGATCTTTCCGCGTATCCAGGGGGCGGATTGCTGCGGCGTGATCGTTGCGGTCGGCGATGCGGTCGACAGCGATAGAATCGGCGAGCGAGTCATCGTGCGTAACATGCTGCGCAGCTACGTCGATTACCGTCCCTACGAATGCTGGACCTTCGGTTCGGAATGCGATGGCGCCTTTGCGCAGTACACGAAAGCGCCCGCGCGCGAAACCCACGCGGTCGACTGCGACTGGACCGATGCGGAACTGGCGTCGATCCCCTGCGCTTATTCGACCGCGGAAAACATGCTGCATCGCGCCAACGTCGCCGCCGAGCGCGTGTTGGTGACTGGCGCCTCGGGCGGTGTCGGCTCGGCCGCGGTACAGCTCGCGAAACGTCGCGGCGCCCATGTGACGGCCCTGGCCGGTGCTTCCAAGCTGGGGGATATGCGTGCGCTCGGCGCGGACGAGGTAGTCGATCGCAATATCGACCTGGTCGCGGCGATCGGCACTAACAGTATCGATGTGGTCATCGACCTGGTGGCGGGCGAGGGCTGGCCATCGCTGCTCGAGGTGCTCAAGCGCGGCGGGCGTTACGCGACCGCCGGCGCCATCGCCGGACCGCTGGTCGAGCTCGATGTGCGCACGCTTTATCTCAAGGATCTGACGCTGATCGGTTGTACCTTTCAGGAGGATGTCGTCTTCAGCAACCTGGCCGGCTATATCGAGCGCAATGAAATCCGCCCGCTCGTCGCCGCCACCTTTTCATTGAATGAAATCGCGCTTGCGCAGCAACAGTTTCTGGCGAAGAAATTTGTCGGAAAACTGGTCCTCATTCCGCCCGCCTGACAAATCCTGGCGGGCGAGCGATCAGCAGGGCTGCTTACAAGATAAAAGCCTCGTCATTGCGCTAGATCAAGTCGCCTCGGTATGATCCTGACATAATCCCCAAAATTATGGAGTGACTTGATTTGAAAGCAGAAAACATCATGACCTCCCGACTATTCACCCTGAAACCGGATGATACCGTTGCCGATGCCTTGCAGCTCATGCATAGCAAGCACGTGCGCAACCTTCCTGTCGTCGATGCTTCCGGTGTGTTTGTGGGGCTCTTCGGGCTTCGGCGCCTGAGTCACCTGTTGTTACCGATTGCGGCATCGGATCTCGGGCGCTACAGCCTCACCGATCTTCATTTTCTGCCGGATGAATCCGTGCTAGTCGGTGAGCGTTGGCAAGAAATCGCTAACCACGAGGTAGTGGATTACCTGGAGAAGAAAAAGAAATTGGCGTTCTGCGAGCCAGATACGAAATTCCCCGAGCTACTGGCGCTGCTCGAAGAGAGCAAGGATTCAACTCTGCCGGTAATCATTCTCAAGGGCAAGAAACGCAAACTGGTGGGGGTAGTTTCCGCCTGGGATATACTGGAGAGTGTCATCCTGGGGCGGCTTATGGACAATAGCGACGGCACCTCCTCGCAAGATGCCTGATTCGAATAGGATACACCGACAAGTGACTCAAATATGTGGCGCCGATGCACGGCGATAGCGGCTATGCCGCACAGGTAATTTTTTGGCTGGGATCCTTTCTGGGTCTCGACGATCCTTTTTGTGGCGACCTATGCGGTCATCATTTCCGACAATATCAACCGGGCAATCGTCGCGGGCCTGGGCGCCAGCCTGATGGTCTCGCTGGGGGTTCTCAACCAGCAGACCGCGATTTCGGGGATCGATTTCAACACCCTGGGATTGCTGGCGGGAATGATGGTGCTGGTCGCCATTACCCGGGGCAGCGGTGTCTTCCAGTATGTCGCCATCTGGTCGGCCAAGAAAGTCGAGGCCAGGCCCTGGGGCATACTGGTCATGCTGGCACTGGTTACCGCGGTTTTTTCGTCATTGCTCGACAATGTCACCACCGTGCTTTTGATTGCGCCGGTGACGCTGTTGATCTGCAATGAATTGAAGATCAAACCCTATCCTTTCCTGTTTACGGAAATTCTTGCCTCGAACATCGGCGGCACCGCGACCCTGATCGGCGATCCACCGAATATCATGATTGGTTCGGCGGTAGGCCTGTCGTTTAACGATTTCCTGATCAACCTCGCGCCCATCGTTCCGTTGATCCTGATGATTACGCTGGGGATTATTTACTTCATCTGGGGGAGGAGCATGAGCGCCACCGCGGAAGCGCGTGAACGCGTCATGAAATTCAATGAACGCGAAGCGATAACCGATACGCGGCTACTGAAGCAATCACTGTTTGTCTTTACACTGGTGATAGCCGGCTTTTTGCTGGCGCACCAGTTGCACCTTGAACCCGCTACCATCGCCCTCTTCGGTGCTGCCGTGCTATTGCTGCTGTCCAATCTGAGGAACAGTGCCGAGGAGCAGTCCGAAGAGGTGCACAAGATATTCGGAGAAATCGAATGGATTACAATATTCTTCTTCATCGGCCTGTTCATCGCCGTCAAGGGGATTGAAGAAGCCGGTGTATTGCAGTTGCTGGCAGACCTGGTCATCAATCACACCGACGGCGACCTTACGATCACGGCGCTGGCGATCCTGTGGGTTTCCGGGTTGCTTCGGCTATCGTTGACAACATACCGTTCGTGGCAACGATGATTCCGGTGATCAAATCGATGGCGCCGACCTTTTGCGGCGCCGAAAACCTGATGCCGCTGTGGTGGGCGCTGGCCCTGGGGGCCTGCCTGGGCGGCAATGGCTCGCTGGTCGGCGCCAGCGCCAACCTGATTGTTGCCGGCGTCGCCGAGCGCGCCGGCCATCGCATTCGCTTCCTGCCCTTCATGCTGATGGCCTTCCCGATGATGATACTGAGCATTATTATCGCCAGCGTTTACATGTATCTGCGCTTCCTCTGAGCCCGCAGGGATGACAAATCAAAAAAAAGGCGCTGCAAGCAGCGCCTTTTCGATGGTTCCATAAATGGACAGCTTAGCTGTAGCGGTAAGGTACGCCCGCTTTTTTCATGACTGCCGCGTACTTCTTGTAGGCTGCCACCACCTTGGCCGTACGCGGGCTGATCGAGGCCAGTTCGTCCCAGAATTCGGCTGAATCGGCGACGACCTGATCCCATTCATTGGCCGGGATCGTGGTCAATTCCATCTTCTTGCCGTTGACGCGCAGATCGGCCTCGCCACCCCAGTACCAGACCTGGCGATAGTAGTGCGAATCGTTGCAGGACATGCGGAACAGCGCCTGCAAATCCGGTGACAATTTGTTCCAGCTGTTGGTGTTGGCGAAGTAGGATCCGCACCAGGCGCCGGTCACGTTGTTCAGCAGCGCGTAGTTGCAGACGTCCGCCCAGCCGACCTCGTAGGCCTCGGTAAAACCGCACCAGGCCACGCCGTCGAGCTCGCCGGTCTGGATCGCGACCTCGATGTCGTCCCATGGCAGGGTGACCGGGATCAGACCGTAGCGCGACAGGAACTTGCCCGCGGTCGGCACGCCGAATACGCGCTTGCCCTTCATGTCGGCGACCGAGCGAATCGGATCCTTGGTGAAGATGTGGCACGGATCCCAGGCGCCGGCGCTGATCCACTCGACGTTCTTGATCTCGCCATAGGCCTCGGCCCAGATTGCGTCGAGACCGTAGTACTTGAACAGTACCGGCATGTCGAGGCTGTAGCGCGTGGAGAACGGGAAGTAGCCGCCGAAGACGCTGATGTCGACCGGCGATGCCATGGTCGCATCGTCGCTCTGCACCGCGTCGATGGTGCCGTTTTGCATGGCGCGGAACAGTTCATCGGTGGCGACCAGTTGGTCGGCGTAATAGAGTTCGATCTCCATGCGCCCGTGCGCGGCTTTGTTGAACTCTTCGATCTGCGGTTTTATTACGTGCGCGCCGAGCGGCGCGCCGGAATAGGTCTGCAGTCGCCACTTGATCGGATCGGTTGGTGAGTATGCAGTAGGTGCCTCTTTACTTGCAATGATCTTCTCAAGTTCGGAAATCTTTTCTTTTGCTTTAGACAGCTCTTCACTTGAAGTTGATGACTTGTCGTCCGAACAACTTGCCAGTCCAACTGCAACTGCGCCCGTAGTTACCACAGCCGCTTTTTTGATAAAATCTCGCCGCTTGTTTGGCTCGGGTGTTTCTGTCTTCGCTTCTATGGATTTGGTATCTTCTTTCACTTTCTCAGGCTCCTAGGTTTGTGACTGCATAAAAATTTTCGCATCGATCTCGCACGATTGCCATGTCGTTATTTTGATTGGACATATTCAGGCAACCACATGGCGATCTGTGGAAAAACCATGACCAGGACCAGTGCGAACGTCATGACCATGACAAAAGGGATGATCGATCGATAAATATCCATCAACGTGATTTCGGGCGGCGCCATCGCGCGCATCAGGAACAGGTTGTAACCGAATGGCGGCGTCATGTACGCGATCTGGCAAGTTATCGTATAGAGCACGCCGTACCAGATCGGGTCGAAGCCGAGAATTTTAACCAGCGGCACGTACAGCGGCGCGACGATGACCAGCATCGCGGTATCGTCGAGGAACATGCCCATCACCAGGTAGGAGAGCTGCATCATGATGAGCACTTCCCAGGGCGTCAGGTCCCAGTTGGTAATAAACAGGGTTTCGATCGCGCGCGCCGCGCCGATGCCGTCGAAGACCGCGCCGAAACCGAGCGCCGCGAGAATCACCCACATGAACATGCAGGAAATGGCGAGCGTCTTGCGGATGGTTTCCTCCATGACCTTACGGTTCAGGCGCCTGCGCACCAGCGCCGCCAGCGTGGCCGCGGTCGCGCCGACCGCGGAACTTTCCACCAGGCTGGTAACGCCCATGATGAAAAGCCCGGTCATGCAAAAGAAAATCAGGAACGGGGTGATGCCGGCGCGCAACAGCTTGAGCTTTTCGTTCATCGGCATATCGCGGTCCGCCTTCGACACCGTAGGCCCGAGGTGCGGTTGAAAGTGACAGCGCACGACGATGTAGATAATGAACAGCGTGGCCATCATCAAACCGGGGATCGCACCCGCCAGCCACAGCTGGCTAACCGGCTGGCGCGCGATCATGCCGTACAGCACCAGCACCACGCTCGGCGGCACCAGGATGCCGAGCGAACTACCGGCCTGAACCACCCCGGTGATCATGATCTTGTCGTAATTTCGTTTCAGCATTTCCGGCAGCGCGATGGTCGCGCCGATCGCCATGCCGGCGACGCTGAGACCGTTCATCGCCGAAATCACCACCATCAACAGAATGGTGCCGACCGCGAGGCCGCCCTTGAGGCCGCCCATCCAGACGTGAAACATGCCGTATAGATCGTCGGCGATGCCCGATTCGGACAGTATGTAGCCCATGTAGATGAACAGCGGCAGGGTAAGCAACGGGTACCAGTTGAACAGCTTGAATGCGGCGTTGAACGGCATTTCCACCGCGCTATCGCCCCACAGCAGGAGCGCCGCGAGCGAAGCGACGATGCCGATCGCCGCGAACACGCGCTGGCCGGTGAGCAGCATCAGCATCATCGAAATAAACATGAAGATAGCGATGGCTTCGTAACTCATGACAGCTTTATCCCCCGCGCCTTGGCCAGGTCCTTGAAAAAGATCGAAATGGACTGCAGCAGCATCAGTACGATGCCGCACACCATGATGACCTTGATCGGAATCATCGACGGGTTCCACATCGAGAACTTGCGTTGGTCGTACTCGATCGCGTACATCGTGCTCGATATCGCGCCGATCAACAGGCAGACCAGGTAGGTCACCAGGAACAGCGCGGTAAAACAGTCGAGGCGGGCCTGGTTGCGAGGCGAGAAACGTGAATAGAGCAGATCCATGCGCACGTGGCTGTCGAGCTGCATCGAGTAGGGGCCGCCGACGATGTAGTAGGCGGTTATCGTGAACTGCGCCATTTCGATGCACCAGGAAAGCGGAATGTTGATGATGTTGCGGGTGACGGCGTCCAGCAGCAGGACGCCGATCATCACGAAAATCAGGTACATGGCCAGGCGTCCGACCTTGGTCGACACGTAATCGACCGCCTTGACGTAGGTAACAATGAACTTCGGCACTGCTCGGTTAGTCCCCCGCTTTTGTTTTTATTAACCTGTGTTGCCTTGCACGGGTCTTGCCCGTGCGCGCAGTTTACAACATTGCAGATCGCATCACTAAATCACTTCGACAGCTGCCTGATTCAGATGTTCCGCCAGTACCCCTTGCGGCGCCCTGTCACTCACCAGAGCATCTATCTGCTCGAAGGAGGCTACGACAAAAGGCGCAACCCGGTCAAATTTGGATGCATCGGCCAGTACGATCACCCTGTCGCTGCGCGCGATCATCGCGCGCGCGATCGCAGCCTCGTCGAAATTGTAATCCATGACACCGGCGTCCGCGGAAATAGCCCCCACGGTCATTATGGCGAGGTTGCCATGGAATCCGTCGAGCTGATTCAGCGCCATGGCGCCGCAGGTCTGCCGGTTATCCTCATTGTATGAACCGCCCAGCAAGTATACCCGCGTGGTCACGTTAGCGGAACCGATGATTCTCGCGATCGCGGTCGAATTAGTGACGACGGTAAGCTCGTCGATCGCAGCCAGTGCTTCGGCCATGACCAGCGTGGTTGATCCGGTATCGATAAACAGGCTGTCCCCGGGCGATACCAGGTGACGCGCCTTGTCCGCGATCAGCCTTTTCGCCTCGGCGTTTTGCAGCATTCTCTGCGCGAACGCCCCCTCTCCGAAATCTCGCAGCGGGACGGCGCCGCCGTGAATTTTTTTTAGCTTGCCGTTGGCCGATAACAGCGTCAAATCACGGCGTATGGTTTCGGCTGAACTGGAGAACCTCTGCACCAGTTCGTCGACGCTAATCTTGCCCTGTGTTCGCACCAGATCGGTGATCCGAAGTTGTCTGTCGCGGGGGCGCATCGGCCGATACTAGCACAGGCCGCGATCACCATTCAATGACCGCTCAGGCAGGAAATTGAATAATAATGCCCAATTAATGAACAAACTTGACTGTTTTAGGCGATACAGTCAGTCAAATTGACTAGTCGGTCACCAGAAAATATACTCATTCACACTGATCTGGTCCTTGCCAGAGTATCGTATCCGCGCGGATGAGGGTTCATGCCAGAGTATTCCTGCAGCGATTCACTACCCGGGAGCCTGTTCGACGTCATCATCGTCGGCTCCGGTGTAGTCGGTTGCGCAATGGCGCGGCGCTTTACGCTCGAGGGCGCCAGCGTGCTTGTCATCGAAAAGGCGGCCGACATTCTCGACGGCGCCAGCAAGGCCAACAGCGCGATTTTGCACACCGGTTTCGATGCACCGCCGCCCGGCTCGCAGGAGCACGGCTGCCTGGCGGACGGCTACCGCGAATATCTCGACATTCACGCCCGCCTCAACCTGCCGTTGCTCGAATGCGGCGCGTTGGTGCTGGCCTGGAGTTCAGAAGAAGCCGACAGGCTCGACGGGATCTTGCAGAATGCCCGCCGTAACGGCGTTACTTCGGCGCGTATCCTCGATGCACGACAAGTATTGTCGCGGGAACCGGCGGTGGGCGATAGCGTCGTCGCCGCGCTCGAGGTTGCGGGCGAATCGGTCATCGACCCGTGGAGCGCGCCCTACGCCTACCTGCTACAGGCGCTCGATAACGGCGCCAGCCTGGCGCGTAACTGCGAGTTGCTTGGCGGCGATTTCGATGGTGTCGAGTGGTCATTGCAAACCAGCCGCGGGCAACTGCGTGCACGCCAGGTGATAAACTGCGCCGGCCTCTACGGCGACCTCGTCAACCAGCTGCTGATTGCCGAATCGAATTTCGAAATCCGTCCGCGCAAGGGACAGTTCGTGGTTTTCGATAAATCGGCGCGCAGCCTGCTGAATTCGATCCTGCTGCCCGTACCGACTGAAATCACCAAGGGCATCGTGGTCTGCCCGACCCTGTTCGGCAACCTGCTGGTTGGCCCGACCGCCGAGGAACAACAAAGCCGCAGCGATACCGGCGTCGAAGCGAACGAGTTGCACGCCCTGGTCGAGCGCGGCGGTCGTATCCTGCCGGCACTGCGCCGGCATACCGTCACCGCAACCTACGCCGGTATCCGGCCCGCGAGCGAACACAAGGACTACCAGATCCAGTGGTATTCAGAGCGCAATTACTGCTGTGTCGGCGCCATTCGCTCCACCGGCCTGAGCGCCGCGCTCGGCATCGCAAGCTACGTTTATCGCCAGTACCAGGACAGCGAGCATCGACATGTGCCGCTGAGCAACTGCCAGTGGCCGCGGGTTGCGCAAGTCGCCGATCCCGGACCGCGCGACTGGCAACAGCCCGACAACGGCGGCATCGTCTGCCACTGTGAACTGGTGACGCGGCGCGAGATCGAAAACGCCCTCAGCGGGCCGTTAGCGCCCGGCAGCCTGGCCGGATTGAAGCGCAGAACCCGGGTGACCATGGGCCGGTGCCAGGGTTTCTACTGTTCGGCGGAACTCTGTGAGCTGACCGAGGGATGTTTTGAGCAACCGCTCGCGGTGGCGAAAAAGTGAAAACGAGCAGCTGCCGGGTAGCGATTATCGGCGGTGGTCCGAGTGGCCTCGCGCTCGCGGCAGAACTCGCCCGCGGCGGTATCGATGATGTCGTGCTGCTGGAGCGCGAGGCAAACGCGGGCGGTATTCCGCGCCACTGCGGGCATTCACCCTTCGGCCTGCGCGAATTTCACCGAATTCTGTCGGGTCCCGAGTACGCGCGCCGCCTGGCTAGTCGGGCGCAGCGCCTGGGCACCCGTCTTCGCACGGCCGCCACGGTTACTGAAATCGGGCAGCAAGGAAACCTGACCCTGTCGACCGTCGCGGGCATCGAAAGCCTGATAGCCGAAAAGATAGTCATCTGCACCGGTAACCGCGAAACACCCCGTGCCGCCCGGCTGGTATCGGGTTCACGACCGCTCGGTATCGTCACTACCGGTGCGCTGCAGTCGATGGTGTACCTGAAGCATCGCTTGCCCTTCACGCGTCCCCTGATCGTCGGCAGCGAGCTGGTTTCGTTTTCCGCGCTGTTGACATGCCGACATGCCGGTATCAAGCCGGTCGCCATGATTGACTCGCATGCCCGTGTGATCGCGTGGCGAGGTGCCGCGCTGCTGCCGCGCCTGCTCGGTACGCGCTTGCTGCTGAATGCCTCGTTGCAGGCGATTCACGGTGAGGAGCGGGTAACCGAGGTGACGATTCGGGATGCACGCGGAGACTTGATGTCGCTCGAATGCGACGGCGTGATATTCAGCGGCAACTTTGTCAGCGAGTCGAGCCTGGTCAGGGCCAGCCATCTCGAACTGGATGCGGCCAGTGGCGGTCCCAGGGTTGACCAGTACGGGCGTTGTTCCGACGAGGACTACTTCGCCTGTGGCAATATGCTGCATCCGGTCGATACCGCGGCCTGGTGCTGGGCCGAAGGCGCGCACACCGCCGCTGGCGTCCACGCCAGTCTCGCAGGCAGGTTGAACGCCTTGCAACGTCGCCTCCAGGTTAACTGCGGTAGTCCGGCAATCCGCTACTTCATGCCGCAGGTCATCGCGCTGCCGCATCCGGATTGCGGCACGATTCCTCCAGCGGCACACGACAGCCTGCAGGTTCGATTTAACGACAACCTGTCGGGTAGGCTGGCGCTGTGCGATGAAAACGGCGAGCTGAGCGCGCGAAACATTCGTGCCCGCCGCGAGCGCAGGGTATTATTGCCATTGCCTGCATACGAGCGCCTGAGCCGAAGCCAATCCTTGTCCCTCGAATTTCAACCCACCCAGGATTAACGATCATGACCATCCTCGCCATCGACCAGGGAACCACCAGCACCCGCGCCCTGAGGGTTGACGCCGGGGGCCGCGCAAAAATCACTCACGTGGTCAAGCACCGGCAGTATTACCCACAGCCCGGCTGGGTCGAACACGATGCCGATGAGTTGATCGCAAGTATCGAAGCCTGCGTCGAGATGAGTCCGGGCATTTCCGCGATCGGCATCGATAACCAGGGCGAAAGCTGCCTCGCCTGGCATGCCGACAGCAAGCAGGCGTTGACACCGGTCATCGTGTGGCAGGACAACCGTACCCACGAAGTGATCGAGGCGCTCAAGCGCGATGGACACGAAGCGCGCGTGCTGGAACTCGCCGGTTTGCCGCTGGATTCGTATTTTTCCGCCAGCAAGCTCGCGTGGATTCTGCAAAACTGCGACGAGGCCGGGGAACTGCTGCGGCAGGGCAAGCTCAGAATGGGCACCACCGACGCCTATTTCCTGGATCGGCTCGCGGGCCACTTTGTCACCGATATCAGTACCGCCTCGCGTACCTCGCTGCTCAACCTGGAAAGCGGCGAGTGGGACGATGAGCTGTGCCGACTGTTCGGCGTGCCGAGGCAGACGCTACCCGAAATCGTCGCGACTACCGGCGAGTTCGGAAGTATCGAGTCGCAGGGCAGGCGCATCCCGGTGACCGCGAGCGTGGTCGATCAGCAGGCCTCGCTCTATGGTCACGGTTGCCGCGCTATCGGCGACGCCAAGATTACCTTCGGCACCGGCGCGTTCGCGCTGGTGATTACCGGTGACCAGCCGCAACGTTCGCCCGAACAGGGTTTGCTGCCAACCGTTGCCTGGGAAACAGTACCCGGAAAGCCGGTGTACGCCCTCGACGGCGGTGTTTACTGCGCCGGCTCCGCTGTCGAATGGAGTCGCAAGCTGGGTCTGTTCGACAACTATGCCGAAATCAATCAGTTTGCTGGCGCCAGCGCGATCGAACGCGACCTCGTGTTCGTGCCGGCGCTGTCGGGACTGGCCTGCCCGCACTGGGACCGGCGCGCGGCCGGGCTCTGGCTGGGTATGTCGCTGGAAACCGAGCGCGGCGACCTGGTGCGGGCCTTGCTCGAAGGCGTCGCCCTGCGCGCCGCCGAGGTGATGCGCGCGATGGGTGAGTTCGCCACCATCGCCGAGCGCGTTTCCGTCGATGGCGGGGTATCGGTGAACCCCTATTTCTGCCAGTTCCTCGCCAATGTACTCGGCCGCCAGGTCTCGGTGAAGGCGATGGCGGAGTTGACCGCGCTCGGCACCGCGGCGCTCGCCGGCGGCGGCGATCTGCTTTTCGCGGAGGATGACGAAGCGCAGGCCGATTACCTGCCCAATGCCGATATGAGTCAGTATTTCGATCGCTTCAGCGAAGCGGTAACGCGTGCGAAACACTGGCGTCCATAGCCAGTCTGTGCGGTTGTTGCTGCACCCCGCCGCACGCATCGCCGGTATGATTGCCCCGCCGAATACATTACAATTCTGGTTTCGATTCAATAATCTTGGGAGTTGACGTGGCGTCGATTGATCCGGTCTGGGTATTCGGGGGTATCGCACTGTTAGCCGGTGCCTTGCTTGGTGTATTGATTTGCCGACGGTTCACTCCGACCACTACCGAAGTCGACGAACTAAGGGTCAAACTGGAGCAGTCGCGCTCTGAAATGGAACAATATCGAGCCAGTGTCAACGGTCACTTCAGTAAAACCTCGGACCTGGTTAAAGAGTTGACACAGGACTATGCCAAGGTTTACCAGCACCTTGCGGAAGGGGCGCAAACCCTCAGCGATGCGCCCGAATTCTCCCACGTTCTGGAACAGCATAAGGGCAAGGTGCTGATATCGATGAACGAAGAGCCAGGCCCGCAAGATAGTGCGGCGGCGCAGGAGGAGGATTTTTCCGCGCAAGACGTCGAAGTAGAGGACGTGGCCCCCGAATTTTCCGGGTCGGGCGATAGCATTGCTGAAGACGTCACCAGTGAAGACGTCGCAAGCAAGGACTTGTCAGACGATGTCGATGAAATCGAGCCGATCTACGCGAACGATGATGACAAGGCAAAAGCGGCGGCGGGCAGCGAGGGTAAGCGGGATCCGCCACCCACAAACGACACGCAGTAAGGAGCCCTTCGAGCGTCATCGATATAAATCCATGGGACCCGCAATATGCTGACAGTCACGCAACGAATTCGTGTCGAGTGGGCGCACTGCGACCCCGCCGGCATCATCTTCAATCCGCATTATTACATCTGGATGGATTCGGGTACGCACGCGCTGTTGCGGGCGGCCGGTTTCGACCTGGTCGGGCAAACCTATAGCGATAAGCTGTTTCTTGGTTGTCCGCTGGTCGCCAGCAACATGGCTTTCAGCAAGCCCCTGTACTTCGGGGATATCACGGTGTGCAGCTCACGAGTCGAAAGCTTCGGTAACAAGTCGTTTATGGTCGCCCACGAATTCAGGCAGGGAGACAACCTGACTCCGGTCGCAAGCGGCAACGAGGTCAGGGTGTGGGGTTACGCGGATGCCGACGATCCGGCAAAGCTGCTGGCGCGGGCGATGCCCGAAGAAGTCAGGGCGATGCTGTCGGTGGAAAAAACCGTAAACGTTACCGTTTAACGTTTAACCCGGAAAATTCACACTAATGCACGATCTCGCTTGTCTATTGATCCCACAAGAAATATTTACCCTCAAGGGGCACCAAGGCCCTCAGTCGCTCGTAATCACTGATACGAGGCTTCTTCGGGAATTTCCTTGTGAAATCCCATTTCTTTTTGAAACAATGGCCTGCGCGATATTCGCGCAAATTTATGAGATTTCCGGGTTAAGATACCCTTCAGCCTCAACATAGAGAAACAGATCATGGTTACATTCATCATTTTACTGAACGTCGAGAGCAACCGCATAACCGCGATAGCCGAGCAACTCGCCGACATGCCGGAAATATCGGAAGTTTACTCGGTCACCGGGAATTACGACCTGGTGGTCATCGTCCGTACCCGCAGCAATGATGACGTGGCGGAACTGGTAACCAACAAGCTGGGGCCCATCGAAGGCATCGAGCAGACTGATACCATGCTCGCCTTCAAGGCCTTCTCCAAGCACGACCTGGAGTCGATGTTCTCCATCTAGCCCGCATCGCTCACCAGGATGACGGGCCCTCACTTGTTCTTTGAATTCACAGGGAATTTTCTTCAGTCGGAAATACGCACTGTTATTCCGCTCCTTCAGAAAATCCCTTGTGAATCCAAAGTCCTGCGCGATCATCCCGCCCCCTGGTGAGCGATGCGGGCTAGTCGCGTATATTACCCGTTCGCGATCACTTCTCCAGGGTGGTTCTCGCAGAGGCGCCGAGGTGCAGAGGACGCGGAGGAAAAAGGGGGTTGTCGAAATTTGAACCAGAGTTGCGCAGGCACCCATTCTGCAATAGTCCCTCTGCGCTCCCGGCATCCCCGCGTCTCTGCGAGAACCTTCCCGGGGAACTGCCCGCAGCTGGCGCGGATTTTTGCTGATCGCGTATGCCAGCCGTGAACTCAGGTTCGCCTGCGTAATAGCAGGGCGCAGCCAAGTCCGATGCCGGCCATCGCGATTACGACCAGGATGGCCGTGTTCCAGTCGCTGTAATATTCCACCACCGAGCTGACCATGAGTGGGCCGATGGCCTGCCCGATACCGGCGCCCTGCAGCATGAAGCCGGCCATCAGCGCCATCTGCGACGGGCTTGGCGAATAGCGCGCGGCAAGCACGAAGGCGGTGCCCGGGAACATGCCGCCAAACGCGGAAAAGAGGAAGCCTGCGACGACCTTGAGCGCCGGGTCGGTGGCCGTAGTGAACACCAGCGATGCACAAAGGCCCATCGCCACGAAGGAAACCGTCAGCAGTTTCCACGGTTTGAAACCCCGGCTGATCAACCAGCCCGCGCCGACATTGCCGATGATATTACCGACCACGACGAATGCGCCGAAACGCGCGGCCGTTGCCAGCGCGACATCGTAGTCGGTGACCAGCATGGTCGGCAGGAACGCGGTCAGCGATTGATACAGGCTCGAGTAGCAGACAAAACCGGCGACTACCAATAGCGGCCCGAGGCGCAAAATACTGCCGATAAACTCGGCTGTGTTTAAGCGTATGCCCGGCTGAGCCGGTGAACGGCGAAAACCGAGGTAGAGAATTACACCCCATAGCAGCAGCATAATGCCGACGTCGTTCCACAGGCCGCGCCAGCCGTGCCAGTCGACCAGGAGCGGGGTTATGATCATCGACAGACCGATACCCGCCGGCATGAAAGCTCCCCACAGGCCCATCGCCAGCGGGCGATCACGATCGCTGGCGGAGCGACTTATCAGCGAAGGCAGCGCAACGATCGCGAGGATAAAACCGAAGCCTTCGAGCAAGCGAGACAACAGCAAGAGTTCGATGTTGGGGACCAGTGCGCCGAGAAAGGAACCGGCCGCGGACAACGCCAGCCCGGTCAGGGCCATGCGCAGGTGGCCGATGCGATCCGATAGCAAGCCGAAAGCCGCGCCGGCGATGGCCGCAATCAGGCCGAACAATGACAGAATGAGCCCCGCCTGAACGAGGCTTAAGCTCAGTTCGTCGATGATCAGTGTCAACGACGCGAATGTCTTGCCGATCTGGAACGCGGCTACACAACCGGCGAGAAAGGCGACCCATATTCTGGGCCAGGACGATTGGTTCATGGGTTCCGGAGTTTATGTTCAGCCCGGTACCCGTGGCAATCAAATTCCGGGGTTATTCACAGTCAAGCGCGTTTGTGGTTGGCGGCGATGCTCCGGTCGACGCCGACAACCGTTACCGGGATGTTGTCCGCTGCCGGACTTATTCGGGAATCCACCCCGGTGGGCGCTTGTCGAGGAAGGCGGCGAAGCCTTCGCGCGCCTCTTCGCTGCCGCGCACGCGGCTGATGGTCTGCGCCGTCAATTCGCGAACTTCTTCGGTTACCGGGCCTACTTCCAGCTGGCTGAACAGGGCCTTGATTTCACTCTGCGCCCGCGGTCCGCCCGCGAGTAACTCCTGCAGGCAGGCATCGACCGCGGTGTCGAGTTCATCGAGGCTGGTGACCTGTTGCACCAGCCCCAGCGCGAGCGCCTCTACCGCGCGTACACGGGTCATGGTCAGCGCCAGTCGCCGCGCCTGGCGCTTGCCGACCGCGTTGGTCAAATAGGGTCCGATGACCGCGGGCAGGATGCCGAACTTTGCCTCGCTGATCGCGAAGCTGGCATTGTCGGCGGCAATCGCGATATCGCAGGCGCAGGCGAGACCGACGCCGCCGCCGAGAGCGGCGCCCTGGATGCGCGCCAGCGTCGGCTTGGGACAGGCGTCGATTTTACCGAGCATCGCCGCGAAACGGCGCGCATCGGCCAGGTTCCATTCCCGCGACTCCTGGCTCGCGCGCTGCATCCACTTGAGGTCGGCGCCGGCGCTGAAATGCTTGCCGTCGCCTGCCAGCACGATAACGCGCACCTGGTCATCGTCCACCAGGTCGCTAAACGCGCCGTCCAGTTCGGCGATCATCGCTTCGTCGAAGGCATTGAAGACGTCGGCTCGCGACATCGTGATTTGCGCGACGCCGGCGCTGCGTTGATGGATTTTGAGCGTTTTCTGGTGGTTCATCAGTAGGTCTCCAGGTGCAGGTGTCCCTGCTGTTTCAGGTCTGTAACGAGACTATCCCGGGACGGCCCGGCTTGCTCGGCAATGTCGCGCAGGCGTCGGCGCCATTCGGTCATCGTCCGCATCGGCGAGCAGGATCGCCACCGTAGCGTCAGCTTCGAGGCGCCAGTGCCGATACTTTGCGGGTTCGGTTTGATAGTCAACGCGCCAGGGATGATCCACGATCGATTCTCCGGTATTGCAACTAAAAAACAGCAAGATACTGCATTAAATGCTCAGCATAAAGCATTTCGCAATCTGCGCAAGCATAGGAATAAGCCACAAGATTGTTGGTTTGTAATTCCCGTATACCTCTTAATACAGAGCTAATGCTGCGGTGATTTTTTTTAAAATATTTTAATGTTTTCTTGATTTGGATCAACAACTCAACAACTGCAAAATGGTATCCGCTTTTATTGGTTTTTTTGAATTACGGTACGCACAAAGGGGGATAAGAGAATGCAGAAGTCGATTCGTAACTTAATTTGGCCCGTAGGGATTTCATGTATGTTGCTGATGGTTCCTTCTGGTCAGGCTGAAAAACTTTCTCAAGGTGTGATGCTTAGCATCTCCTGCGCCGGATGTCATGGTATGGATGGTAAAAGTCCAGGAGCTATACCCAGCATACACGGCAAAACAGCAGGTTTTATAAAGTCTTCATTACTAGAATTTCGTTCGGGTAAACGCGCCTCTACAGTAATGGGGCGTCATGCCAAAGGCTATAGTGAGGCTGAAATCGAGTTGATCGCCGAATACTTTTCTAGCATTAAATGAGAATTTGGAGGATGTAGCCATGAGTAAAATTACGCGTAGAAATTTCATTCAAACAATAGGTGCTTTTAGCGCCACATCGGCGATAGGTTGGCCATCGCACTCCTATGCGGCCAAAGCAAAGGGGCATGTCGTGGTCGTCGGTGGCGGATTCGGCGGAGCCAGCTGCGCCAAATATCTTCGAAAACTGGCTCCCGGCATAGAGGTTACGTTGGTGGAGAGGGATGCCAGGTATTTCACGTGTCCATTTAGCAATGCGGTCCTGGGTGGATTATATAATATCGATTTTATCACCCATGGCTTCGATGCTTTGCGCCAGACGCATGGTGTAAAGGTCATTCAGGACAGCGTAACTGAGATTGATCCTACCACTAAAAAAGTTAAACTCGCCGGTGTCAGGAATCTGAAATACGATCGTTTAGTCGTCTCTCCCGGTATAGATTTTCTATGGGACAAAGTCGAGGGTTATGACGAGGAAACGAGTAAAGTCATTCCACATGCCTGGAAGGCGGGATCGCAGACTTTAATACTCCGCAAACAACTCGAGCAAATGCGTGACGGTGGTGTAGTGATTATCGCACCGCCAGAAAATCCATTTCGTTGTCCACCTGGACCCTACGAGCGGGCAAGCATGATTGCGCACTATCTAACCCGGAAAATTCATAAATATGCACAATCTCGCTTGTCTATTGATTCCACAAGAAATATATCCTCAGTCGCTCGTAATCACCGATACGAGACTTCTTCGGATATTTCCTTGTGAAATCAATATACTGCGCGATTT
>JAAEPH010000093.1 GCA_024232855.1 Gammaproteobacteria bacterium | reverse complement strand
TGAATAAGGATCCGCCTGAAACCCGTACTGTAGAACCGCCCGAGATGGGTGACATTGTTGCGTTTCCCCATGTCGGTGGCCTGCACCATCGCTACGGCAGAATGGCAGCCTGATGGCGATAGCAAAGTATGACCAGAAAAACGACACGATCGAATAATCAGGAGGGACAGGATCGAGGGATTATTTGTAATTCCTCTGTCTCGTGTAATTTATCAGCAAAAAAGAAGCCGGATCGCTCCGGCTTCTCAAGTTGATGGTTAATCGGGGTCGCTCAGACGAACCACCACCGTTCGGCGTTCTTCATGCCGTCCAGTTCCCAGTTGTTGCCGAGCTGTTCGGGGTGGCCGAGCTTGTCGTTAATCGCCATCACGTCACTGAGAAAGAGCGGTAATGCCACGCCGCCCTCGGCGTTCACGATGCGCTGCATTTCGACGTAGATTTCGCGCCGTTTCTCCGTGTTCAGTTCAGCGCGGCCCTGGATAAGCAACTTGTTGAAGCGCTCGTGTTTCCAGTAAGTGTCGTTCCAGCTGGCATCCGCGGCGTATACCTGGGAAAACATCCAGTTTTCCGTGGGCCGGCCGCTCCAGTAGCAGGCGCACCAGGGCTTTTTCATCCACACGTCGGACCAGTAGCCGTCATTGGGTTGGCGCATCACATCGATATTGATACCGGCGGGTTTGGCCGATTCGCGCATCAGCTGCCCCGCGTCCAGCGCGCCGGTGAACCCGGTATCCGCGGCAAAGAACTCCACCGACAGGCTGTCCATTCCGGCCTGCTTCAGGTGCCACTTCGCCTTGTCGGGATCGTACCCCCGCTGCGGCAACTCTTCGGTGGTCGCGCGATACACGTTGGCCGGACCGATCGGATTGTCGTTGCCGATTTCACCGTATCCAAATGCGATCTTGTCCAGCCACTCTTTGCGCTCGATGATCAGCTTGAGCGCCATGCGAACGTGATTATTGTCATAGGGCGCCATGTCCGTGCGCATCGGCAGCGTGATCTGCTTGTTACCCGTGGTGGCGACAACCTTCACACCCGGTAGCCTGGCAAGCCGGCTGGCGGTTTTCAATTCTACTTTCTGGATGCAATCAACCGTATCCGTTCGCAGGGCGGTGGTACGCGCCGACGAGTCTGCGAGCTGCAGAGACTCGACTTCGTCGAAATGCGCCTTGCCTTCCTTCCAGTAGTTGGGATTACGCTTGGTAAAGGTGCGAATACCGGCCTCGTGATCCACCAGGGAGTAACCGCCCGTGCCGATACCGGATTGCCAGTCGATGCTGCCGTCCCCGTTGGAGGGGCAGACCAGGATGTGGTAGTCACTGAGGATGAACGGAAAGTCGGCATCGCCGCCCTTGAGGCTTACTACCACCGTATTCGCCCCGTCCGCCTTGACATTGTCGACGCCGGTGAGGATGCCGGCCGCGGCCGATGTCGACTTTTCGCCGATGTGATGATTCAGCGAATCTACCACGTCCTGCGAATCCAGGGTTTTGCCATTGTGGAATTCCACGCCCTTGCGAATTTTGAAAACCCACTGGGTGGCATTGGCGTTAGCTTCCCAGCTCTCGGCCAGTTCTCCCACCAGTTCGCCACTGGCCGCGACTTCGGTCAGGTTATTGCGTAACTGGCCGAACTGCACGTTGGTCATATAGGAATCCAGGATCTGGCCCGGGTCCAGCACGTCGCTGGTCGCGCCACCGGTCAGCCCCTGCCTGAGTCTGCCGCCTTTCTTAGGAGCGGCCCGGGCCGCTTCGCTGTATAGTGCGGGCGCCATCGCTCCCACGCCCAGGGCCATCGCCGCGGTCAGGAATTTGCGGCGGCTCAGGCCGTTTTCCGCAACCAGTCGTTGCAGAAACTTGATTTCGTCGTCTTGTTTCATATGTCTCCTCCGGTTTTTTATATTAACTACACTGCCTGGATGGTTTGTTTTGTCTAGATACAGAGTAATACCCGGGACAGTATACCTATTTTTAGCTTTGGGTCTTACTATTTGGAAAACAAATATTCTGTCCCCGGATTTCAACAATCGATACGATGATGTAAGCAGAAATCCGAACTTATCTACCAGAAGGACAGTCGATCTCTGGCAATATTGACTAAAAGTTGTCATCCATAAGAACATCAAAGCTGACTGAATATTTGTCTGCAATCAACCTTGAGGGATCATGATATAGTGTTCGTATTTCCTATACTCTGAAGCCCCCCTGTTTGGTATTGTTTTATCTTACCCAGTGACACATTCACGCCGAGCCCCGGTACTCCTGGCAGGGTCACGACACCTTGTTTTATCCATTCGGAAAAATCGGTAACATCATCCGCCATGCGCAGTGTCGACATATAAGCATGACCGCAATTAACAAGATTATCCAGCGTACAACCCAGATGCAATGATGCGGCCTGGGTGATACCAAGCTCAATCATGCTATTCATGAGCACCTGTTTCCCGGCACGACCTGCACTCGAAGCAATCGCTTGACTGTTTGCTAGCCCGCCATTTTTTGAAATTTTGATGCTGAAGATATCAGCTGCTCCAGCATCCAGAATTGCGGCTGTCTCGCTGAAATTTTGAATTGATTCATCTACTGAAACAGGACATCCCGCAACTTCACGCACCCTACGCAGGCTATCGTAATCAGATGCAGCAACGGGTTGCTCAATCAGAACCAGAGGAAGCGATTCCGTCTCGCGGGCAAATTGTATTGCCTCTTCTTGCGACCACCCCTGGTTAGCATCGACCATCACTCTTACACCATAAGGCAGTTGCGCAATCACCGCTTTAATACGGGTAATATCTTCATTTACAGGTTTGTCACCCATTTTCAGCATATAGGTGCAAAACCCACGCTCATAATAGTCGGCGATAATAGCCAGATCATCGTCGGCACTTCCGCAAGAAGTCGGCCACAATAGCGGAATCTGATTACGACATGGATTCCCCAGCAGTTGACAAACCGGTGTCTCGGTGGCGCGTCCCAACGCATCATAACAGGCGACATCAAAGGCAGCGGCAGCGGGACCGTGAAAATCGCGCCCTTTACCCGATTCAACCCAATCATCAACGCTTTGGCCAAGCAAGTGATGCGCACGATTCTCAAGAGTTTGCACGACCGAGTCGATCGTCTCACCATCACAGTCAATACCACCAGGATCAGCTTCACCCCAACCAGTAACTCCGTTGGCCAGTGTTAAACGAATGATCACCGTATCGCTATGCGTCAAAGTACCGTAAAGTTTGGACAAATGGTAAGGTTTTGCCAACGGTATGCGTAGTGGCCAAATTTGTACGCAGGTTATTTTCAAGTCACTAGTCATCGAGCCTAATCCATATCCGGAGATGCAATTTTAATACGTGAGTAGAGGTATATCAAAAAAAGGCGGTTCATGATCCTAGAAAACGCAGTAGGATCACGAAAGTCTGCACACCAAAAGTAGGCGCTTTAGGCGAGCGATTGATTCATCGGTATGCCGCATCACTAGCTATATGAAAAAAGTGCTTATCACCAATAAGGTGACCAGCGGAAAACGCCGCCCGCGTTTTTTTCATTACGCTATCTAAATCAATCGCTCGCCTCATGGCGCCTACTTTTGGTGCACATCTTTTTCGCGCCCTCCGGGTAGAGACAGCCATTGCTGGCCATCCCCCCCACAGATCCGGACGTGACCAATTCGGTCATCCGGTTCCTCGGTAATCAGAGTTTCAACACCACTCTGACGCATAACTTTGCTACCCTGCAAGCG
>JAAEPH010000092.1 GCA_024232855.1 Gammaproteobacteria bacterium | reverse complement strand
GGGGGGTGGTGCATCCTGCCCCCACTCTGAGAAGATGAAAGTGCGAACTCAACATCTGACAGAGAAAAAGGAACAGGATGCAATCACCAGACCAAACAGTTCGGTCACGTTCATATTCAGCGATCCCTGGTAGGTCGTCTCACGGCCCGCGAGATTGGCGCCGGCCACCTCGCCCTGTTCCGCCGCGCAGGGCCAAAGCGCGCGCACAATGTGATCCCGACCGTCCGATGTTATTGCCGCGGCGACATCGCCGGCGGCATAAATACCGGGAATATTCGTCTGCATATGTCGATCGACCAGCACACCGCCATCGATGGCAATCCCTCTGCCGTCGAGGAAGGCCGTATTGGGCTGAACGCCGGTAGCCACCACCACGGCATCGACTTCGACCGCCTGGCGATCGGGGAATTCCACCCTTAGCGATCGATCGGTATTTTCCGCAATAAGGGATGGTATTTCGCCTTCGACCAGGGAAACGCCATGATCCGCCATGGCCCGCTTCAAGAGTTCCCTGGCCTGATCGTCCAGGTCCCGGCGCATGATGGTCGAGCGCACCACCAGCATAGCCGACAGTTCGCACTGGGCGGCCGCCCATGCAGCCTGCATGGCGATAAATCCACCGCCGATAATCAGGATCCGCTTGCCGGTCTCAAAAACCGGTTTGAGGGCCTGGGCATCATCCATGGTCCATATGTGGTGGATGCCTGCGCTATCTATGCCCGTGATCGACGGCACTACGGGGCTGGACCCCGATGCGATCAGCAGACGATCGAATACAATGGTCCGGCCATCTTCGAGGATCACTGAACCGGTCGTCGTATCGAGCGCCGAAACACGGCCCTCGACCGTCTCGGCGTTCAGATCCTTAAAATAACCAGCCTCGCGGATATAGAGATTATCGCGTCTAACCCTATCTTTCAGGTAGTAGGGAATCTGCACTCGCGCATAAGGGAGCGACGACCCTTCCTTCGATATGACATGCACGCTCGAAGAGCGGTCGAGTTTTCGAAAAGCCTCGAGGGCGCTCAGGCCAGCGGCACTATTGCCGACGATGACCACCCGAATTGGAGTTTCCATTACGGGCAAGGTTCCAGTTTCGCCGTTTCGCCGTGGGCAACGGCTTCTCCGGGCGTCCCGGCAAGCTTCGTACCCGAGGAGACAGTTTTCATATAGAAGTCAGGAAGTTCTCAAAACCAGCATAACCGGTGTAGCGAATCTCAAATCGCAAGCCCAGTTTTTCAGCCGCTTGCTCGGCTTTCCGACAGAGTTGCGGGTTATCGCTCTGCGCCAGGTAAAGCAGTCGCGTGTAATTGGAAAAATAGATATCGAGCAGCCTGGGGTGTTTATCGAGCCCGAGTCCTTTCCAGACCAGGCGCTCAAAGTGCTGCGCGAGAAAATCGGTAAGGAAAAAGGTTCCGACCTCGGTGTCCATGATATCGGCAAAGGCCTGGCTACCCGCGAACACCTCGTAGCAGTGCGCCCCGGCGATGCGTTCGACACCCTCTTCCTCCAGCACTTCATCAAGCTTGCCGCCCGTGCCGCAATCCGCATAGAGCACGATGATGCGTTGAAATTTGTCGCGTGATCCCTGAATTTTGGTGCGTACGGCTTCCGGAATCAGCTGTGGTGTGTTGTGCAGATGCGCCGGCAGGCATTCCACTTTCATGGAGTCCAGGGCATTTTGCGACAAAATGGCTACAATTTCACGGGCTATGGCACCGCAGGTGATCAGCAGTGTCTGGTGTTTTACGTCCGAAGATGGGATTGCGGTCATTTTCTGATCTCCTCTGGAAATCCCATGGCATCAAGGTAGGTCTTCTGGAAACCCGGCAGACCCGCCAGCGACAGGTGTTGCGTTTCCACGGCAATTTTCTCCGCTTGCCTGCGGCATTGATCGGACAGCAGCGCCATCTGCGCGCCCAGTCCGGCCGCATTGGCAATAAAGTGAATGCGGTCATTTGCAAGATCCGGAATCAGCCCGATACGCCGGGCATTTCGGATATTGATATAGTTGCCGAAGCCACCGGCGAGCAAAAAGGCATCGATGTCGCTACGTTCCAGGTTGCCCTGTTGCAGCAAGGCCTGCACTCCGCTCATGATTGCGGCCTTGGCGAGTTGCAGCTGGCGAATATCGCCCTGGCTCAGAACTATATCCAGATGATTGCCGCTGTCCGCTGCCCGCACCAGGACAAATTCGGGGCTGCCATTGTCGTCGTGTCGAAGCCGTGCCGCGATCGCATCCGGCAACAACCGATCCGGTTGTACAAGCAACCGCCCGGTTTTGCTGATGATGCCGAGGTCAAGCAGTACGGCGGCGGCATCGATGAGACCCGATCCGCAAATTCCAAGCGCCGGTGCATCGCCAATGGTATGGGTGACGATATCCCGATCTGCGCTTACCCGATCGATGGCGCCGAAGGCGGCGCGCATACCGTCGCGAATCTGACCGCCCTCCAGCGCCGGGCCCGCCGGAGAGGAACAGGCATTCAACCCTCGATCTGTCTTCAGGACGACTTCGGCATTGGTGCCGATATCGACGGCGATCGTATTTCCCGGCCGACTGCCGAGTTGTGAAGCCATGATCATGCCAATGGTGTCGGCGCCGACAAACCCCGCGATGACCGGCAACGTGTAAACCCGCGCATGTTCATGCAGCCGCAAACCGCATTCGCGCGCCGGGCATTGACGGGCTTCCCGGAGCACCGGGTCATAGGGCGCACTGCCCAGTGGCGTGGGATCAATGCCGAGAAACAGGTGATGCATACAGGTGTTGCCGACCAGGGTGACTTTGCATATATCCGCGCGGCTTATCCCGGCCTGATCACAGGCGCGTTGGCTCAGATCGTTCATGAAAGTAACAATACGCTGATGCAGCTTTTTTACATGGGTTTTCTTTTCCGCGGCAAAGCCGATGCGTGAAATCAGATCACCGCCAAACACCGTTTGTGGATTGAGGCCGGATACACAGGCCAGCGTTGCGCCGGTTTCGAGACTGGTCAGATAGCCGACCACGGTTGTGGTTCCGATATCGAAGGCGATTCCGTAGGGCGTTTCATTTTCTCCGGCGGGGTCAATGGAATCGAGCATGTCTTGCCATTCGCCCGTCTCGCTCAGAATCTGAAACGAGGTTTCGTGGGTGGGCGGGGTAATCGAATACCTGGAATCGGATTGCGGATAGCACTGGCAGGCCAGTCGATAACCTTCGCCGATTTCGTCCTTGCTGAGCTGGGAAATGTCAGCTACGCCGGGTTCAGTGGCGGTTCCCCTGACCAGTTTGATGCGGCAACTTCGGCAGCGGCCACGACCGCCGCAGGTGGCCATGATGTCGATATCGTTTTGCCGTGCGGCGCCGAGAACGCTGATGCCGGCCTCGACAGAGAGCGGGGCGCCATCGTCCGTTAGCGTGATGGTGACGTGTTCCTGGCCCCTGGTCTGCATTTCTCTCTACTATCGACCGGACCAGATTATTCGGCCGCCATGGTGGTTGGATCGAGATTGAGATCGCCGCTGCGATAGGCCTTCAGATAATTTCTGCAAACCTTGTCCTGCCCCAGGAGAGTATTGACGGTGGTGATGCTGGCCATCATGCGCCGGTCCAGCGGGTCGATTATCGCGGCATCGAGACCGTGGCCCATGGCCAGTATCATGTATACCTGGTTGATCAATTTGCGCTCGGGTAGGCCGAAGGAAATATTGGATAAACCACAAATGGTATGAACACCGGGATAGTTTTCCTTAAGGCGCCTCATGATGGCGAGCGAGACGTTTCCGGCCTGCAATTCGGCACTGACCGGAAAGATCAGCGGATCGATAAAGATATCATCGAGATCTACCTGGTTTTTTGTCAAAAGCTCGATCAATTCAGTACCGATGCGGTAACGACTGTCGGCATCCTGGGTGATGCCCCCATCATTAATGGTCAGACCGATGACTCGAGGACTGTACTCCCTGATCAGTGGAATCAGGGCGTCCATGCGCTGTTTTTCCCCATTGATGGAGTTGAGCAGAGGTCGACCCTTGTGCACCTTGAACCCGGCCTCGACGGCCACCGGGTCGGCACTGTCGATGGCAACCAGGGCATCCGGGAGCTCAGCTTGAATCAGCTCGATAACCCAGGCCATGACTTCGGGTTCAGCGGCACGCATCATTGCGGTGTTGACATCCAGATAGGTTGCCCCCGCCTCCCACTGCCGGCGCGCCTCATTTATTATATGGTCGGCGTCGCGTGCTTCGAGGGCTGCGGTAATGGGTTTGCGTGTACTGTTGATGCGTTCACCGACGATAATCATGAGTTGTCCCCGTTAATGATATTGATTACATATTGTTGGCGGTTACCGGTTCGGTTAATTCGTTGGCACGATCACCGGCTGCGTATTCTCATTCATTTTCGTGGGTCGCGGAAATCAGAGTAAGCCATAATCCGCAGATATCCATGTCTACTACCCGCTTGCATTCAATAATTGCCGCCCCTGTCAATTTGCTTGTTCCCGAGAACTGGCTGAATACCGCCAACGAATATTTTATATCCCGCGTATCGATAAGTTAAATTTCAATTTATCTGCTTTCGAGCAAGCTTTTAGCTATATAGAATACAAAAAACTCTACCCCTCTGACAGATACCGAGACTGGCCCGGGTAATAAAAAATGCGCCGCGACAGAGGTACGACTATCAGGCGGTCGGACTACTTGTTGAATGCCAGTTTCGAATTGAAAAATTTCGCCATAAAACTATAGGAATCCCTGAGCCGGGACAGGGCTCGGGCCGATGACAAACTGCACTTTAATTTCCATTTACTAATTTATCAGTTTACTCTTATCGTTCAATTGGATAGATCCAGGCCCGAGACCGGCTGGTGCAATATGCCGGCTAGACTAGCCCGATACCCTGAAACCACCAAGAATGCATCGCCGTGACAGATTTCAGTAAAACCAGGTCGCTGTTCCATCTGCCTGCCGGCGTGGTTTACCTGGATGGCAATTCCCTGGGCCCTTTACCCAGAGCGGCAGTCGCCAGGGTTAACAGGATGATGCGGGACGAATGGGGCGAGATGTTGATTAGCGCCTGGAACAAGGCCGGCTGGATAAACCAGCCCTCGCGGGTTGGCGATCGTATCGCCAGCCTGATCGGCGCGGCGCCCGGCACGGTCGTTATGGGCGACACGCTGACGATCAAGGTCTACCAGGCGCTGGCCTCCGCGCTCGAGATCAACGCCGAGCGCAGGATCATCGTCTCGGATAACGGCAACTTCCCGTCCGACCTCTACACCGCGCAAGGGTTGATCGAGTCTCTCGACCGGGGGCACGAACTCAGGCTTTGCGCGCCGGAAGCCGTCGAAGACTATCTGAGCGAAGAGGTTGCCGTGTTGATGCTGACCGAGGTCGATTACCGAACCGGCCGCCTGCACGACATGAAGGCGTTGACCGCGAAAGCCCATGCGAAAGGCATTGTAACCGTTTGGGACCTGGCCCATTCCGCCGGGGCACTGCCGGTGCACCTCGCCAGCGCCGGCGCCGATTTTGCCCTGGGCTGTTCCTACAAGTACCTGAATTCCGGCCCGGGCGGTCCGGCTTTCATCTACGTGGCGCCGGGGCTGGCCGATAAGATACGGCCGGTGCTTGCGGGCTGGCTCGGCCATGAAGACCCCTTCGCCTTTGATCTCGATTACCGCCCCGGCGCGGGCATCGAGCGCATGCGGGTCGGCACACCGCCGGTTCTCCAGTTGACGGCGTTGGAAGCTTCGCTGGATATCTGGGACCTGGCCGACATGAACGACGTTCGCGCAAAATCCATCGAGCTATCCGATCTGTTCATCGAACTGGTCGAGGACGGCTGCCCGGACCTCACCCTGGCAAGCCCCCGCGACGGCCGGCAACGCGGCAGCCAGGTATCTTTCCGCTTCGACCATGGCTATGCCGCGATGCAGGCGTTGATCGAGCGCGGTGTGATCGGCGATTTTCGCGCCCCCGACATCATGCGCTTCGGATTTACCCCGCTTTACATCGACGCCGAAGACGTGCGCCAGGCGGCTTCAGCCATCGGGCAGGTCATGACCGACCGGCTCTGGGACGACGAATCCTATCGTCAGCGCTCAACGGTGACTTGACCGCTCCATTTGCAACCATCCGCTCCCCGCGGCCCTTTGAGAACACCCGATAAAGTGCATGTCCCCTACCCTCCCTACCCTCCCTACTCTCTCACCCCCTAATAATGACTCGGTCAAGATTCAAAACTTGACCCCAAAATCCCCTGGTGCCGTTTCTGACTTACTACCTGCTGAAGGATTTCAAACGCGTGCGTAACAACCTGATGAACTGGCTGCCCAATTCGAGCTTCGAACTGGGCTGGTTGATTTATTACAATGTCTCGACCCAATTGCAGGCCTACACCCGCGGCGTCATGCTGCAATCGCTGATCATGACGGCCTTCTGTGCGATCGGTTTCAGCATCATCGGCCTCGACATCCCGCTTCTGCTCGGCGCCATTACCGGCCTCTTCAACCTGATGCCCTACATCGGGCCGATCATCTCGATCGTGTTGAGTCTGTTGGTCGGGGCCGCGATGACACCACTGGATCCCACCATTCTCTACCTCAGCGTAATCGTTATCGTCAGCGCGCAAATCTTCGACAATGCCGTGGTGATTCCATCGATCGTGGCCAACGCCGTTAACCTGCACCCGGTGCAGGCAGTACTGGGTATTCTGATTTTCGGTAGCTTGTTTGGCACAATCGGTATCATTCTTGCTGTACCGGCAATCGCCACCGGCAAGATCGTGTTCAAGAATATTTATGCGGATATGGCAAACGCCAGCCTCAAGGCAGCGGCTTAGGGCTTCTTCAGGGACTTCGCCAGCGACAGCATGGCTGCCCTTAGTTTCTCATCCTCGATCCATTGCGCGTTGCGCTCGATAGCGCTGACCGCCTCCTCGCTCACCGCCTCCGGCTCGGGCTCGGTCAATCGATCACGTCCGCCGGTTTTCAGCAGTGCGTCAGGAATGGTGCGAAACCGGATGTTTTGTTCAAGGTTAAAAGTCTCGCGCAACTGCTGCCCGATTTCGGCGCTGTGCAGACGCAGAAAATTGGCCACCATCGGGCTATTCGCGGCAATCACAATCTGCTCGTCATTCAGGGTCAACAAGGTCACGCAACCCTGCACCGATTCGGGAAGGTTTTGCTCGAGGAATTGCTGAATTTCGGGGATCTGTTGTTCGAGCCGTTCGAATTCAGGCGGTAACACCCCCCGGCAAAGCCCGGCAATGTTCCGGCGCGCCATCAGCCCCGGCCCCGCTGACGCCTCGATGACTGCTGCGAACGGCCTTTCTTTTCCAGCCCGAGACGTTGATAAACTCGTTTGACCACGTCATCATCGAGAAAACGCGATTTGCCCGGCTTCAACCACTTGGGTAACTTGAAGTGGTCGTATCGAACCCGCACCAGGCGGCTAACCTCGACGCCTACCGCTTCCCACAGACGCCTTACCTCGCGGTTGCGTCCCTCGGTCAACACCACGTGATACCAGTGGTTGCTACCCGTGCCGCCCGAATCGATGATGTCGTTGAAGTGCGCCGGACCATCGTCGAGTTGCACGCCGCCGCGCAATTGCTGCAACATCTCCAGGCTGACTTCGCCGTGCACGCGTACCGCGTATTCGCGCTCGACTTCAAAAGAAGGGTGCATCAGGCGGTTGGCGAGTTCGCCGTCGTTGGTGAATAGCAGCAAGCCGCTGGTGTTGATGTCGAGCCGACCGATGCCGACCCAGCGTCCCTGGTTCAATCCCGGCAGATTTTGATAGACGCTGGCGCGTCCTTCCGGGTCCGAACGCGTACAGACTTCACCGACGGGCTTGTGATACATCAGTAGCCTGGGCCGCGCCACCTGGCGCTGTAAGCGCAACAGCTTGCCGTCGACGGCTATTTTTTCGCGACCGTCGATTTGATCACCGGGTTTGGCGACCTTGCCGTTGACACTGATTCGCCCCTGCTGCAGCAGCGCGTCGATCTGGCGCCGTGATCCGGCGCCCTGGTTGGCCAGGTATTTCTGTATGCGTTCCATCGGCGGATTATACAGCTAGCCCATCCTCTGTCATCCAGCGGGACGTCAAGGATTCGTGTCAGTTTACGGCGGCCTCGTTTTTCTGCTCGAAGGTAAACTCGGGATTGAACTGATCGATATCTCGGATTTCGGCCAGCGTCGGCAGCTCGTTGAGCGTTTTCAGGTTGAAGTAATCGAGAAATTCCCGCGTGGTGCCATACAGGGTCGGTCGGCCTGGCACCTCTTTGTGACCAAGCGGCTTCACCCAGTCACGTTCCCGCAGCGTCCTGATGATATTGGTGCTAACGCTGACACCGCGTATATCTTCGATTTCACCGCGCGTAATCGGCTGGCGATAGGCGATCAGGACCAGGGTTTCCATCAGTGCGCGAGAGTAACGTGGCGGTTTTTGCTCCCACAGCCGCGCCACCCAGACCTCGTAGTCGGCCCTGACCTGCAAGCGGTATCCGGAGGCAACCTGTTTCAACTCGATGCCGCTATGCCGGTACTTTTCGACCAGTTCCTGGATGGCTTTACGAATATCATCCCTGTCCGGCTGTTCGATATCGCCGATAAATAGCTCGAATAACTGGCTCACCGACAGGGGTTTGTCGCTGGCGGCAAACAGGGCTTCGAGTATGGCTTTGAGCCTGTCATTGTCCATTAAGATCACTATCCATTAAGATTTGGCCTTCACGTAGATGGGAGCATAAGGCTTGCTTTGCACGAGTTCGATCAGCGATTCCTTGAGCAGTTCAAGTATCGCGATAAAGCTGACCACTACCCCCATGCGGCCTTCGCCGGGTTCGAAGAAATCGATGAAACTGGTGAATTCATCGGCGTTGATGCGATCGAGCACGATAACCATTCGTTCACGCACCGACAGCGGTTCACGATCGACGTGGTGACTGGCAAACTGCTCGGCGCGGTTTACCACGTCGCGAAACGCGCTCATCAGGTCCGCGAGGCTGACCTCGGGCATGGGTACTTCGATGTCAAACCTGGGGATATCGATGCTGGTGAGGTGGATTTCGCGCTCCAGGCGGTCGAGAGCATCGAGGTCTTCCGCCGCCTTCTTGAACTGCTCGTATTCCTGCAGCCGACGCACCAGTTCGGCGCGTGGATCGTCCTCGTCATCGGTTTCGATGGGCCGCGGCAACAGCATGCGCGACTTGATCTCGGCGAGCATGGAAGCCATCACCAGGTATTCGGCGGCGAGTTCGAGTTCAAGATGATCCATCATATGGATATATTCCATGTATTGCTTGGTGATGGCCGCGATCGGTATGTTGAGGATATCGATATTCTGGCGCTTGATCAGATACAACAGTAAATCCAGCGGACCCTCGAAGGCTTCGAGAAACACCAGCAACGCATCCGGTGGAATATACAGATCCTGTGGTATCACAGTCAGGGGTTCGCCCTGCACCAGCGCGAATGGCATCTCCGACTGGCTGGAAGCTGCGCTGTTGTACCCCTTTTCCATTACTTGCGACCGCTCAGGCCCATCACCTTGCGTACTTCTTCCATGGTGTCCTGGGCGACGTCGCGCGCGGCCTCGCAACCTTCGTTGATGATGGCGTCCACGCTCGAAAGGTCGTTCATGTACTCCCTCATCCGCTGTTGTATCGGCCTCAATTCCTGCAGCACCGAGTCGATGACATACTGCTTGCAATCAACGCAGCCGATCGAGGCCGTTTTGCAGCCCTTCGACAACTCCACCCTGGTGGCTTCGCCGGTATACACCTGGTGAAAGCCCCACACCGGGCACTTTGCCGGATCGCCCGGATCGTTGCGTCGAATTCGCGCCGGATCGGTCGGCATGGTTTTGATTTTGCGGGTGACGCTATCCGGTTCTTCGCGTAAGGTAATCGTATTGTTATAGGACTTCGACATCTTCTGCCCATCGATGCCCGGCATTTTCGAAGACACGGTAAGTAGCGATTGCGGCTCCGGCAAAATGATGCGCCCCTGCCCGTCGAGGTAGCCGAGCAATCGGTCGCGGTCGCTCAAACTGATGTTTTGCTGCGAAGCCAGCAAGGCGTGCCCGATGGACAGCGCATCCGTGTCGCCCTGCTCCTGGTAGCGCTTGCGGGCATTCTGGTACAACTTCGCATTTTTCTTACCCATTTTGCGAATCGCCGCGTTCACCTTGCTTTCGAATTCAGCCTCGCGGCCATAGAAATGATTGAAGCGGCGTGCGACTTCGCGCGTCAGTTCGACGTGCGCGACCTGGTCCTCACCGACCGGCACGAATCCGGCCTTGTACATCAGGATATCGGCGCTCTGCAGCAACGGGTAACCGAGAAAGCCATAGGTCGCGAGATCACGGTCCTTTATTTTTTCCTGCTGATCCTTGTAGCTCGGCACGCGTTCCAGCCAACCCAGCGGCGTAACCATCGACAGCAGCGTAAACAACTCGGCATGCTCCGGAATTCGCGATTGCACGAACAGGGTCGAACTGCCCGGATTGACACCGGCGGCAAGCCAGTCGATGACCATATCGCGGCTGCTCTCGGCGATGATCGAGGGATCCTCGTAATGCGTGGTAAGCGCATGCCAGTCGGCAACGAAGTAAAAACACTCGTAGCTGTGCTGTAATTCAATCCAGTTCTTGAGGACGCCGTGATAATGACCCAGATGCAGCAACCCGGTCGGACGCATGCCCGACAGCACGCGGTTGTTTTGTCTAATGGTGTTCAATAATGATGATCCAAAGAATGACGGCCAGGGCCGAATTATACAAAGAAGCGGGCTAACAAAACAACGGTGAGATATGCGGGTTAATGATATTCGAGAAAGGAAACGTCGCCCTTGCCGTGGCGCAGTATTTGCGGATAACCGTCGATCAGGCTGATAACCGTGGTCGGCTCGACGCCGCAAAATCCACCATCGATCACCAGGTCGACATCGCGTTCGAATGCCTCGCGAATCTCGAAGGCGTCGTCCAGCGCCTGCTCTGCTCCGGGCGGGATCAGCGTGCTACTCATGATCGGTTGCCCCAGTTCCAACAACAGCGCGTGCACGATGTTGTTGTCGGGGACGCGTACACCGATGGTTTTTCGCTTTGGGTTCATCAGCCGCCGCGGCACAATCGAAGTGGCCCGCAGCAAAAACGTATAGGGCCCGGGTGTCAGGGTTTTCATCAGGCGATACTCCGAGTTGCCGACCTTGGCGTAGGTACCGATCTCGGACAGGTCGCTGCAGACCAATGTAAAATGGTGTTTGTTATCGGTGCGGCGTAGTCGCTGAATACGTTCCATCGCGGCTTTATCGCCAATGTGACAACCCAGCGCGTAGCTCGAATCGGTCGGATAGATAACCAGCCCGCCGCGATCGATGATGGCAACGGCCTGTTGTATCAGGCGCCGCTGGGGATTGTCCGGGTGGATTTCAAAAAACTGCGCCATAAGCAAATCCGAAAAGTTCGGAGAGCGATCATACAGGAATTCAGTGGGAAGAAAACAACGATCATATTTATATTTCAAATCAATCAATTAGGACGATTATTTGGCGAGCTCGGCATCAAAATTATGAAATTTTGTGGCATTTTTGCAACAAAATTGAAATTTGTTGTTTTTTTCGAAAAATAGGGTTGCTATTGCGTCAGAATTGGCTATTATGCTTGGCCATAAGTAGTTCGCGTCAGGGTCAACCTTGTTGGTAACTACTTTGTTCCTCAGCACAATTATATATAACTGACTTAAGGGTAATTACTCATGAAATTTAGAACTACTGCAATTGCAATGGCTGTAGCCGGCATCGTCGCCGCGCCAATGGCCGCACAAGCCGATGGCGAAGTATACGGCTCCGTTCGTGTTGGTCTTTTCTACCAGGATAAGGATACTGAAAAAGAGGCCGATTTCCGCGTTGACGGGATATCTTCACGTGTCGGCATGAAAGGCGAAACCGACCTCGGTAACGGTCTCACCGGTTACGGTCGCTACGAAGCTGGCGTAGACGAAAGTGAACTCAAAACTCGCCATCTTTTTGCCGGCCTGAAAGGCGACTGGGGTAGCGTTGAAGCAGGTCAAACCTGGCACACCTGGTACGACATGATCGTTGGTCCCCTGGATAACCCGGCGTGGACTTCTGGTGTCGCCATGGTTGAATATCGCGGTCGTACCGACAGCGGTATCACCTATGCTGGTGGTGGTGGCAACATCAATTTCAGTGTGACTGGTTATTTCGATGAAGACAAGAATGAAACCGCTCCTGATGGACTGGAAGCTGCTGTAACATTTGGCCTCGGTGACTCAACCATCGCTCTCGGGTACTCGAGCGTCGATGAAGACGGTGCATTACCCACCCAGGGAAATAATGATACTGACAAAGACATCATCGCGCTTGCGTGGTATGGAATCGGAATCGGCGACACCACGCTGGGTGTGAGTTTTATGACACAGGATGGTGCCACTAGTGATGGCGATATCGATGGTATCGTTTTAGACTGGGGAATCGGCAACGCTTACGCCCACTTAGAAACCCTGATGACTGACGACAATGATCCGATGGTCATCGCTGTGGGTTACAATCAGTTACTCGGTCGCAATACCAGGATTACCTATGAAGCTGCCATGATTGACAGTGATGGTATCGACAATCCTCTCACTCTTCAGGATGAAACCCGCCTCGGCGCGATCCTGAGATACGACATCCTCTAGATCCTAGAAGATTCGTATAGCAGTATCTAAAGGGCTCCCTCGGGAGCCCTTTTTTATGCATGTCATCCTCCGGCTGAGCACTAGCCAGCAGTTAGAAAAACTTTAATGCTTCCACCATTCGATTCGAAGCGTCATACCAAGACCTTCGAACATATCGCCGGATCTCAAAATAGTCACCAAAGCCGGGCGTAATACGATAGAATCTGCGCTGCTTTTTAATAACCACAGTCTGCATGAAACAGCTCTTCGATTTTTTCCCGATTCTCCTCTTTTTCATCCTCTACAAGTTTTATCTCGACTTGCCCGATGATTTCATTCTTGGAGTCAACGCCTGGGTGCCGCTGATGAACCTGACGCCCGGAGAGTCCAGCGATGCGATTTACCTGGCCACGCTCGCCGCGATCGTGGTCACCCTGCTACAGGTCGTGGGCGCCGCGATCGTCGTGCGCAAGGTCGAAAAAATGCCACTCATCACGCTGGCGCTACTGCTCGTCTTCGGCGGCGCGACCCTGGCGTTCAAGGATCCCGTTTTTATTCAGTGGAAACCCACCGTCATCAACTGGATGTTCGCGCTGGTTTTCCTCGCCAGCCACCCGATCGGCGAAAAGCCGTTAATCCAGCGAATGATGTCGCACGCCATCGAAATCGACGAAAAAAAGGTCTGGGTGCAATTGAACCTGGCCTGGGTCGGTTTTTTTATCGTCTCGGGAATCGCAAACCTGATTGTTGCGCCCGAAATCGATCCCTTCGGGTTACAGTTCAGTGAAGACAACTGGGTCGACTTCAAACTGTTCGGCCTGATGGGGATGACCATCGCATTCGTCATCGCCCAGGCATTTTTCCTGGCAAAGTATCTGCCCAGCACCGATGAGGAGACCAGCTGATGTTATACAGTATCGTAGGTATCGATAACCCTGACAGCCTCGAGGCGCGTATGGCGGTTCGCAGTGAACACGTGGCTCGCCTGAACGAGTTGCGTGAACAGGGGCGCCTGATTATCGCCGGACCAAACCCGGCCATCGACAGCGAAGACCCGGGTGACGCCGGCTTTAGCGGTAGCATAATTATCGCAGAATTCGATTCGCTGCAGGCCGCCGAAGACTGGGCTGGTGAAGATCCCTACATCAAGTCCGGCGCCTATGTGTCGGTCATGGTTAAACCATTCAAAAGGGTATTGCCCTGAAGGCGATAAAGTAAAAGCGGTTATCTTGAACCTAAAATCCTCAGTTGAATCGTAGCGAGGGCGTCTAATGTGCTGAATATCATGCATTTTTTCATTATTTTAGGCGATCGCGTAGTCACTCTACGGGTGAGCTTAAAATAATGAAAAAATGTATGAGATTCAGTGCAGTAGACGACCGCAGTAGATTCAACTGAGGATTTTAGGTTGAATTGGCGGCGCGTTACAACGGGGTTTAAGTATCTCCGCTCGGGCTTTCCAGGTTATCGCTGATTTCTCGCAGCAACTCGTCTTCCGCTTCGATGCGTTCAGCCATGGACTCGCCGATCGCGGACAGGTCACGATGCAAATTGGTCAGGCTGTCGCTCTCGTCCGCACCTTCGTACTTATCGTTGAAATCGACAAACACCTCGGTGCTGACGGAAATCTTCGGGTAGACGCGATCGGCCACCAGTTTGATGTTACCGCGGCGCTCCTTGCCGTCGATGATTCTTTCGTAAATTTCGAAATGCCCCATCGCGGTGTAATCGACCAGTTGCTGGTTGAACTTACGCAGGTTATGCGTCACGGTATCCGTGGGCACTTCGTTCGACTCGAACTCACCCAGTTCACACATCAACACCAGAACCTGCTGCCGCTCCTGTAGCAACGAATTAATGGTGTGCGTTTGCCGGGTACGCCGGTTTTCCTCGGCCGAAATTCGTTCGGCAATCTGTGCTATTTTATCTATTTGCGATTCGCTCACGCTTAACCTCTTCTGGACTGCAGTCAGCTCATTTTAAAACAGACTGGAAGTCCTTATTATGCTGATGAATTAGCCATCGGTAAACCATCATTGTATGCTTTGTCGATGTTTAATTTTGTTAAACTCGTCCGATTTCCGAAAGGTGACAGCCGTGAGTGACAAGTTACAGTCCAGACTGGAACGACTCGAAGTGCTTTACAGCGAGCAGGATTACACGATTCAGTCGCTCAACAACATGATTGCGCAACAGGATCGGGAAATATCACGGCTGACCCTGAATATCGAACAGCTCAGACTTCGCCTGCAGGCGTTGACCAGCGAACATTCCGGCGATATCGACACCGGTTTCGAGCAACCCCCGCATTATTGATGAATCCCTCGCTGTCCGCGGCACTGCAATCGCTACAACGCCATGCGAGCGCGTCTGCCGATGGCCTGCTCATTCACGCCGACACCGCCGGGGTCGAGATCGATATGCCCGCTGCGCGCCTGCGATTTCATCACAGTTTCATTTCAGGCCCCGTGGCCACCCGCGCCGCCCAGTCGACACAGCTGTTACTCAAGGCCTGCAACAACAAGCAACGCAACATCGACAAGATACTCGACGTCACCGCCGGCTGGGGTGTCGATAGCTACATCCTCGCCCGCCATGGGCAACGAGTGACAATGCTGGAGCAGAACCAAATGGTATACGCAATCGTCGCTTATTCACTCGAACTGCTCGCCGCCGATGCCGCCGCAGGCATCACGGCAGGCAGGATGAACATCGAACACACCGATGCAACTCGCTACTTGCACAAACTGGCAAACGACCACGCATACGACTGCATCTACCTGGATCCGATGTTTAGCGCGCACAAATCCGGCGCCAAACCCGCCAAGGAAATGCAGATACTGCAGGCGATCACCGCTAACGTGGATATCGATGCCTGCTTCGAATCGGCTTTGCTAAAAGCGCGAAAACGCGTGGTCGTCAAACGCGCGGCGAAAGCACCGACGCTAAACCAGCTCAAACCCGACCTGGTGTACCGGGCAAAATCGGTACGCTTCGATGTATACCTGACCGCCTGACAGCGCGTCGCAGGCTGGCATACCGACTAATCGCGAAAGTTGTTGAACTGCAACGGAATGCCTAACTTTGCATCGCGCAGCATTTGCATTACCTGCTGCAAATCATCACGCTTCTTGCCATTAATCCTTAGCTGATCACCCTGGATAGCGGCCTGGACCTTGAGCTTGCTGTCCTTTATCAGCTTGACCATTTTGCGGGCGAGATCCCTGTCCAGCCCTTCCCTGACGACTACCGGCTGCTTTGCACGCCGGTTCATTTCGACGATGTCGCCGAAGTCGAGGCAATCGACATCGATACTACGCTTCGACATCTTCTCTTTCAGAATAGGAGTCATCTGTTTAATCTGGAACTCCGATTCGGCTTCGAGCGTCAACTCGTTACCGCTCTGCTCGATTCGCGCATTGGAACCCTTGAAATCATAGCGCGTGCCGATTTCGCGATTGGCCTGGTCGAGCGCATTCCTGAGTTCGTGATGATCGATTTCGGAAACAACATCAAATGACGGCATGGGATCAGCTCCGGGTTATGGTTTAACGGTTAAAGTACTGAAGTAGCGAACATGCGCGCAGGAATTATCCCTTGCCCAGCAAAACCGCTTCACCCGCCTGTTCGCCGCAATAGCGACTCAGGCAGCTGAACAGTTCCTCTCCACCACCCTGCAGACGCCAACACTTCGCTTGCGTATCGTAATCGAAGTGAAATCCGCCTGAACGCGCCGCGACCCACAACTGCGTCAGGGGCGTCTGCTTGTTGATGATAATCTGGCTGCCGTTGCCAAACTCGAGGGTCAGGATACCGCCGGCGTTGTCATAGTCTATATCGACACCGCATTCATCGATGGCGTCTTCGATGGACAACATGCTGTCTTCGGCGAGTTCATTGAAATCGGACTCATTCATCGCCAGTAGCCTCGAAATCGACCGACAGTGAGTTGATGCAGTAGCGTTTGCCGGTGCTTTCCCGAGGTCCGTCGTCAAACACGTGACCGAGGTGGCAGCCGCAGTGGTCGCAGGAAACT
The DNA here is from genome assembly GCA_024232855.1 of Gammaproteobacteria bacterium. Taxonomy (GTDB): domain Bacteria; phylum Pseudomonadota; class Gammaproteobacteria. The sequence continues at coordinate 10,305 of JAAEPH010000092.1, read as the reverse complement.
TCGACGCGCTGCATACCGAGGCTCGCGTCCCCCTCGTAGTGAATCACCTGGTCGCTGGCGGGCCGGTCGAAGGAAGGCCAGCCCGAACCGGAATCGTACTTGTCGGATGATTCGAACAAAAGTTCGCCACAGCATTTGCACAGGTAGCGGCCGGCCTGGTGATTGTGATAATACTCGCCACTGAACGGTGCTTCGGTGCCCTTTTGCCGACAGACCTGGTACTCCTCGGTGGATAGTTTATCTTTCCACTGTTGCTCGTCACTCATTCGCTTCTCCACTGGTTTCCGGGTACATTTGCTTGCCGTCCACCAGGTAGATCCAGCCGCGCGCAATGCGGTAGATCAGCCAAAGGGTGACGCCCGCCAGGACCGCGTAACCGACTAAAAACGACAGTGTAATCACACCCAGAAAAGACCACAACAAGCCATACCAGAATGTCGCTTTCTGCCAGCGGAAATGGGTTTCCAGCCAGCTGCCGCGCACATCGTCCTCCTTTACATAGTTAATTATCACACCGATGACCGGGGTAATCAGCAACACGAAATACAGGGCCTGTAAAATGTATACGCTGAAAGCGTACTTCTTCAACTCGGCCAGTTGCGCTTCGTCAAACATTACTACGATTCGCTGCTCGTGGAGTCATCCAGCAGACGATTAAACCCGGCCTGATCGATGATATCAACACCCAGTTCCTCGGCCTTCGCAAACTTTGAACCCGGATTTTCACCGCCGATCAGCGCCGTGGTTTTAACCGAAACGCTGCCGCTGACGCGCGCGCCGCGTGCTTTTAACAGGCCCGCGGCCTGGTCACGACTCATTCCATCGAGCCTGCCACTGATCACGTAGGTATTACCGCTTAGCGTTTGCGCCTGCTGCTTTTGCGCGGCATCGACCTGCGGCCAGTTGACGCCCCGTTCCACCAGTTTTTCAACTATGTCCCTGTTTTTCTGTTGATCGAAGAAATGACGGAGATTTTCAGCAACCACCGGGCCGACATCTTCTACCTGCTGCAGGGTTTCGACATCGGCATCCATGAGCGCTTCGACGTCGCCGAAATACCCGGCGAGCGCCTCGGCGGTGGCTTCCCCGACTTCGCGAATACCGAGCGCATAGACAAAGCGCGCCAGCGTCGTTGACCTGGTTTTGGCGAGCGCATCGAGCAGGTTACGCGCCGATTTTTCGGCCATGCGCCCGAGCCCGGAAACCTGCTCCAGCGACAAGTCGTAAAGGTCGGCTATCGAATCGATGAGGCCCTTTTCCACCAGTTGTTCAACCAGCTTATCACCCAGGCCTTCGATATCCATGGCCTTGCGCGACGCGTAATGTTTGATGGCTTCCTTGCGCTGCGCCGCGCAGAAGAGGCCGCCAACACAGCGATAGGCCGCCTGCCCGGATTGCTGCATGACTTCCGAGCCGCACACCGGGCAGCTTGCCGGCATTTTCGGCCTCGCCGGCCGCCCCTCGCGTTGCTGCACGACCGGGGCGACAACCTCGGGGATAACGTCACCTGCGCGGCGTACAATGACGATATCGCCGATGCGAATATCCTTGCGTTCGATCTCGTCCATGTTATGCAAGGTTGCATTGCTGACCATTACGCCCCCGACCGCAACCGGTTCGAGTCTTGCCACCGGCGTCAGCGCACCGGTTCTTCCCACCTGGAAATCAACGTCAAGCAGTCGCGTCATGACCTCCTGCGCTGGAAATTTGTAAGCGATCGCCCAACGCGGCGCGCGGGATACGAAGCCGGCTTCGCGCTGCAAGTCAATATCGTCAAGCTTGAAAACCACGCCGTCGATATCAAAGGCCAGCTGCTCACGCGCCGCGAGTATACGCCTGTAGTAATCGAGGCAATCGTCGACCGAGTCGAGGCGCTCGATCTGGCGGCTGATCGGAATACCGATCTCGCGCAGGTACTGCATCTGCCGATACTGGCTGGCGGGCAACTCAACGCCCTCGTTGAGACCAATCCCGTAACTGCAAAACTTTAGCGGCCGACTCGCGGTAATGCGCGAATCGAGCAGCCGCAGGCTGCCGGCCGCCGCGTTACGCGGGTTCGCGAATACCTTGTCCCCGGCTTCCCGCTGATTCCGGTTAAGCGCATCGAATCCCGCGATTTCCATGTAAACCTCACCGCGGACCTCGATCCGCCGCGGTCGTGAATCTCCGATCAGGGATAGCGGCACGGACTTGATAGTGCGCACGTTGGCGGTAATATCTTCACCGCGGCGACCATCGCCACGGGTCGCGGCGCGCACCAGTTCACCGGCCTCGTAAAGCAGGCTGACCGCAAGCCCGTCCAGTTTCGGCTCGGCGCAATAACCGAGCCCGGTCTCCTGCTCCAGCCTGTCACGCAACCTGCGATCGAAGCCGAGCATTTCCTCATCGTCAAAGGCATTGTCGAGCGACAACATCGCCATTTCGTGGGCCACGCTGTCGAAGTGGCTTGCCGGTTCGGAGCCGACCCGTTGCGTCGGCGAATCCGCGCTCGTCAACTCGGGATTTTCCCGTTCCAGCTGCAGCAATCGGCGAAACAGGCGATCGTAGGCCTGATCGCTAATCTGCGGCGTATCGAGCACGTGATAGCGGTAATTGTGCTCGTTCAGTTCCTGCCTGAGACGGGCAATCTCGTCGACGATCGATTCAGGAGCGGTCATTCGAATTGGCTGTGAGACCTATTGCAGGTTTTTACGTATTTCGGTGACATCGCTGATGGTCAATAACTCCTGGCTGGATTTATAGACCTTGATGTTCAACAGGCGCACCACCTCATCGATTTTCTTCAGCAATGTCTCGTAGGCGAGGCGCGGGTTTTCACAGGCGTCAAGATCGATGAAACAATTGAACCCAAGGGTGCTGAATTCGAGATCCCTGACCCCGGTGAAATCGCCGGGAGCGGTCAGACTGGCCATCCGGAAAGCGACATCCCCGGCCTCGCGAAATTCGAGCAAGCCATCCTCGTTCAATTCAAAAGCCGTCTGTTCGATTGCGGCCGCGGCCTCCTCGCCGGTTATCAGGCGAAAATCAGCATGGCGGAGATGATAATTGATCAGGCGCCCCGGTTCGCGCTGCGCGATTACCTGGTGCACGTGAATCTGTGGGTCCGGCAACGAGAACGGGGTCGTCTGGACCTCGCGGGCCGGGTTGATCTTGATATCGTCGAGATCTTCCTCGATCTCGTTTTCCCTGAGAATCTGGTTGAGATTATCCAGTTCGGAGCGTAATTGCTCGTCTTCGATAAATGCCGAATCGATTTCTTCGCGGGTGAAGGTATCGATAGCGCTGCGCTTGCGCAAGCGTGACTGGTGCTGCCCGTAAAAAAATATGGCGAGCCCCAGCAGCACCGCGATAATGACGAGAACCCAGCGGAAGGTGGACGCATCCATTACTGAACCCCGGCAAGGACCACCGCTTCACCGACATCGACCGAAACAAGCCGTGACACGCCAGGCTCATGCATGGTCACACCGGTCAGATTCTGGGCAATTTCCATGGTTATCTTGTTATGTGTAATCATGATGAATTGTACCTGCTCGGACATTTCCGCAACCATCGCGCAGAATCGTCCCACGTTGGCATCGTCTAGCGGCGCGTCAACCTCGTCAAGCATACAGAATGGTGACGGGTTAAGTTCAAAAATTGCGAATATCAACGCCACCGCGGTGAGCGCTTTTTCACCACCAGACAAGAGCTGCAGGTTGGTGACCCGCTTACCCGGCGGCCGCGCCATGATCAAAACGCCGGTGTTCAGCAAATCGTTCTCCGTCATTTCAAGACGGGCTTCGCCACCGCCAAACAATTTCGGAAAGCGCTCCGCAATACGGCTGTTGATCTGCTCGAAGGTTTCCTTGAATCGGTCCCTGGTTTCCCGGTCAATTTTCCGGATCGCGCCTTCGAGCATACCCAGCGCCGATATCAGGTCCTGATTCTGCGCATCGAGATACTGCCGCCGCTCGGCCTGCTCCTTGAATTCATCGATCGCGGCGAGATTGATCGGCCCCAGTCTTTCGATGCGATTGTTCAGGGTTTCGAGGCGCTGCGCCCACAGGGCCGGTTCGGCCTCAGGATCAAGGTTGTGGCGTAAAGTATCGACATCCTGTCCCGTTTTCTGCAGCTGTTCCTCGATCGTCTTGCAGCGAACAATGGCTTCCTGCAACTGCAGGCGCTCCTGTTCGAGTTCGTTGCGATACTCGTCGACGCGTTGCTGGCGATTATTACGCTCCTGTTCCAGTTGACGCTGAAGATTATCGAGTTCCCCCACGCCCTGCTGCGAACTATTCAATTCCTGTTCATTCAGATTGCGTTGCCGTAGCAGGGCCTGCAGTTCCGATTCGAGTCCGGCGATCGGGTCATCCCCTCCATTTACGACACTATCCAGCTCCCTGATACGCGCTTCGAACTGCTCGCTTTGCTGCTTCACGCGGGCGATATTCGATTGCGCGGCACGCTGCTCGGCCTCCAGCGACTGTAACTGAATCAGCTGTTGATGCGCGCTTTCACGCGCCTGCTGCAAGCCTTCCCGGGTCTCGGCGAGGCGTTGCTGACGATCAGATTTCTGTTCCAGCAGTGAAGTTTCGAGTTCCGTCATTTTCTCGATTTGCTCGAGAAAGTCATTACGCTTGTTACTGTTCGCCAGCAATTCGCTGGCATGCCCCGCCTTGAGTTCATCGAGCTCGGCCAGTTCACCGTGCAACTGATCACGCCGCAGCTGCACCTGTTCCGCCTGGCTTTGACGATTGCTCAACTGTTGACGCAGTTCCGACAATTGCTGTTGCAGCTGGGCCAGGGATTTCTGATCGCCGTCCCATTCCTGTTCGAGTATCGCAAGGCGTTGACGATCGCCGTCGTAGCGCGATTTGGTATCAGTAGCGGCGGCAACCGCCTGCTTGAACTGGCCGCGAATCTTCTCGATCTCCTGCGCGCGCGCCAGCATGCCCGCCTGTTCGTCTTCATCGCTCAACTGCAAAACCCAGTTACCGCCCGCCCACAGGCCCTGCGTGGTCACCAGGCTTTCGCCGGCCACCAGCTGCGATCTCCTGGAACGCAAATCCTGCAGATCCTGGCACAGATAAATGCCTTCAAGAATCGAAGACAAATCGATATCGCAGTCGATATAGTCAGCGAGCCTAGGCCAGTCACGCTTCGACCCGGTAGCGGCGGGTACCAGGTTGCGTTCGAAAACCGTAAGGCTTTGATTCGGCACGACGGCATCGGGAATGGACTTACCCACGTCGACAGTGTAGGCGCCTAGAAACGGCGACAGCACCACTTCGACTGCCTTGTCGATATTGCCCTTAACCTTGAGCAAGCTGGTCAGGCGACGGCTCGAATCGATATTATTACTGGCGAGCCATTGTCCGACCTCGTCGTTGGTATCGGTAAGCGCGTGCTGCTGCAGAGCCTCGAGCGAACTCAGGCGACCACGCAGGGTCTGTAGCTGGCCACGTTTTTCATCGAGTTGGCTGGCGCTATCCTCGCAGCTTGCACGCAGCGCCTGTATTTCATCGGCGCGTATCTGCACCTGCGCCGTGGTTGCCGCGTACTCGTCGGAGCGGGCCTCGACCTCGATCTCGAGTCGATCGATTTCACGAACTGTATCCGAGCTGTCGAGACTATCGAGTTCCTGTTGCAAACGCCCACGCTGCTGCTCGGTATGCCGGACCTGGCGCTCGATGTGTTCGATACCCCGGTTTTCGATCTGCGCGGCCTCGTGAACCTGGTGAAACTCGCGCCGGAACTGGTCCCATAGCTCCTGCCATTCCAGTATTTTCCCCTCGGCCTGATCGAGCCCCTGCTGCTGCTGTTGCAGCTGCCGATTATCGGAATCGATCCGCGGCGTTATATCGCCAAGCTGTAGCGCAAGCTGTTGCAGGCGATTGCCGTCACCGACCAGCATTTTTTCCGCTTCCTCCAATGACTGCTGCTGACCAGCCAACTCCTGTCGGTTGCGCTGACGCAGGTTCTTCTCGTGCTCAATCGCCTGTTCCTTACCCGATATATCGGAGCCCAGCTTGTAGAACTGCCCCTGCACCTGGTTGTGCAACTCGTTGACCTCAACCAGCTTTTGCCGCCCCTGCTCGATTTCACGCTCGGTTTCGCGCAAACCCGCGGTGCGTTCCTCCATGCCGGTTTCAACCGAGGCAAGCTTGCGTTTTTGCGCTTCGATTTCTTCGTCATAAGCCTGCTTCTGTAACAACAGGCTCTCGGCCTCGAGCCTGCGCTGATCCTGTTTCAGCCGCTTGTATTTTTCCGCGGTTTTCGACTGCCGGTCGAGCCGCGTCAATTGCTTGTCTATTTCATCGATGAGGTCGGTCAGACGCTCCAGGTTTTCGCGCGTGTGCCGAATCCGGTTCTCGGTTTCACGGCGTCGTTCCTTGTACTTTGATATGCCCGCCGCTTCCTCCAGGTACACGCGCAACTCGTCGGGTTTGGCATCGATGATGCGGCTAACCATACCCTGTTCGATAATCGAGTAGCTGCGCGGGCCGAGTCCGGTGCCGAGGAAAATATCGGCGATGTCACGACGGCGGCAGCGCGTGTTATTGAGGAAGTACCTGGATTTACCGACGCGCGTGGCGATGCGCTTGACTGAAATTTCATTATATTTCGCGTACTCGCCCTTGACGCGGCCACTCGAGTTGTCGAAGACCAGTTCTACCGAGGCCTGTCCTACCGGCTGCCGACCGGAGGACCCACTGAATATGACATCCTCCATCGACTCGCCACGCAAATTCCTCGCCGAAGACTCACCCATGACCCAGCGTACGGCGTCGATCACGTTTGACTTGCCGCATCCATTAGGCCCGACAATGCCGGTTATGTCTGCCGGAAATCCGATCTTACTCGGATCGACAAAGGACTTGAAACCGGCAATTCTGATTTGAATGAGACGCATCTGAGCGGGAAATTCCAGGGTAATACATGTCGGCAGAGTATATCATTTGGATTACCCGCGAGCAGTAAAAGCACTCAAATAATTGCCTATTACGCAGGCCCGGATATAATAGCGCGCCGCGGAATCGGTTTCGCTGAAACGCCCGCTTAATCTGCCCTGTTATTTCCACGAGATGCGATATGAGTACCCTGGCCTCGAAGGCGCTTGACACGTTCGACAACCCGAATCCGGAGCGCGACTACACGATTCACATCGATACGCCCGAATTCACCTGCCTGTGCCCGTTAACCGGGCAACCCGATTTCGCCACCATCGAAATCGCCTACGTACCCGACCTGCTCTGCCTGGAGTTGAAAGCCCTGAAACTCTATTTCTGGTCCTATCGTGATAAGGGCGTATTTCACGAAGCCGTTAGCAACCAGATCCTGTCGGACCTGGTGGCTGCAATCAATCCTCGTTTCATGCGCATCAACGCAGACTTCAACGTGCGTGGCGGGGTTTACACCCGCATCGTGGTCGAACATCGCGCCGCCGACTGGCAGGCGCCGCTAGCCGTCGAACTCCCCTAGCAACCATGATCGGCGACGTTACCATCGGTATCCAGGCGCTGGCGCGAAGCCTGCGCCTGCTCAACAAACCCGGCGTACGCGTCTACGTGGTTATTCCGCTTTGCATCAACCTGCTGCTGTTCGGCGCCCTGATCTGGTATGGCTACAGCCTGTTCAACCCACTCGTGGAATGGATGATGTCCTTCGTGTCTGACTTACTTGATTTTCTCGAATGGTTCATCTGGCTGTTTTTCGGCACGCTGGCCGCGGTGGCCGTGTTTTTCAGTTTTACCCCGGTCGCCAATATCGTCGCGGCGCCTTTCAATGCGCTGATGGCGGAAAAAATCGAGATCCACCTGACCGGCAAGGCGCCCTCATCCAATGTCAGCTTTGCAAAAATGGCGCTGGACGCGATCGCTTCACAGTTACGCAAGCTGGTTTACATCCTGCTGTGGGCGCTGGGGCTATTCCTGGTCAGCCTGATCCCGGTGATCAACCTGATCGCACCGGTACTCTGGGTAGTGTTCGGATCGTGGCTGCTATCGCTGGAATACTTCGACTATCCGATGGGCAACCACGATATCGTTTTTGACGAGGAGAAACGCTATCTGCGCGAACGCCGCGGGATCGCGCTCGGTTTCGGCGGCGGCGTCATGGTCATGACCAGCATCCCGATCGTCAACTTCATCGCCATGCCCGTCGCCGTCGCCGCCGCCACCCTGCTCTGGGTCGAACAACTGCAGTCCAACACCCCAACCCCAGCTCCATAAACCTGGGGTACAATGAATCGTCCTCGTGAAAGCGGGGATCTCAAGATTTACCTCGTTGTAAGTAATCCCACCAACGGCGCGGCCGCCCTGCTTGCGAAAGGATGTCCGGAATGGAGACGGAGTCGATGTGCAGGGAGGGTAGATGTAGCGGCTTACCGGTCTGGCGGGCTTCGGCTTCGGGGAGGATGTCGATGCTCTGCCAGAGCCCGTCGGCGAGCGCCTGGCCATAGGCGGACATGCCGGCGGCGATGGTGGTTTTACGACTGGCCGCGTGATCGTAGTCGAGCCGATGCCAGCTGACATCGATGCCTTCGGCGCGCGGTTCAAGCAACATGTACCAGCCGTGGCTGCTACCGTCGTTGGCCGGCATACCGATAACCCCCGCATTGAGCCAGTAATGCTCCTCGATGCGTTGCCCGAACGGAATCCCTGAATGACCGCCGATAACGGCATCGATCCCGGCCTCGCGGATCTGCGTAAGCCTGCTGTCCCGGTCGCTCGACGCAAACACGAACTCGTTGATGCTCGTCAGGCTGGCGTGAATCGCCCTGATGCGGTTCGCGGACATGACAAAATCGATACTGCGCGGTAATGCCTGCATCCAGCGTCGCTGCGAGGTGGTAACGCGTCGATTTGCAAACTCATACCATGAAATAGCCAGCACCGAGCAATCACTTCCTTCTTCGAAACCACAACCGCAATCGTCCTCGCCGTTGGCGAGCGATTCCTCGCAATTCCCCATAACGACGTGAATGCCCCAGTCGCGAATCAGGTCGAGTGTTTCAACGGGCTCGCCGCAGTAGGCAATGACATCACCGGTGCAGATGATGCGCTCGGCCGCTATACCCAGATCCCCGGCGCGAGCCTTCATCGCGGCACTTGCGGCGAAATTGCTGTAAGGGCCGCCAAAGATCAGCATGGTTGCATCGATGTTTCCGAGATTGCTCATTTCATTCAACTTCCTGAATGGTGCGGCGAGGGTATCGTGACATCATGGCTATCACCGGGGCCATCACCGGGGCCATCACTGGGACCATCGCCGGGGTTTCGCATAATAGGGACCTTGACCACGGTAAAAAAGTTCGCATACTTGCTCGCGTACTACATTACCGGGTTTTACATTGCGTTTTCTGTTACTGCTCCTGCTGATTTCTTACCTGCCCGTGGCGCAATCGCTGCCGCGCCAGTCACTGGTTCCGGGTGGGATCGCTGTCATCCAGCTGGACCCGGGCGACGAAAACGGCTACCGGTTCCGCAACAAACCGGTACTGGTCACGCAGATCGACGGCAAGCCAATCGCGCTGGTCGGCCTGCCGCTCAGCCTCAAGTCCGGAGAGCATTTTATCGAGAAACGCGACTCCGGCCAGGTACGGCGGAAGTTTTTTGAAGTCAGCCACAAGGAATACAGCACCCAGCACATCGAAATCAAGGACAAGCGCAAGGTCAATCCCTACGCCAGCGACATGGATCGCATCCTCGCCGAGAAAAAACGCAAGCAAAAGGCGCGTGTGCATTACTCCAGGGCTAGCGTCAATGTTGATTTTCTGTTGCCGCTGGAAGGGACGCGTACCGGCAGTTTCGGTCGGCGCCGGGTCTTCAACGGACAGGCCAGGAGGCCGCATAGCGGCATGGACATTGCCGCGGCGGCCGGTGTCCCGGTGCTGGCGCCAAGCGCCGGAAAGGTCATCGAACTGGGTGATTTCTTCTTTAGCGGCAACCTGGTCTACCTCGACCATGGCCAGGGACTGATTTCGATGTTTGCCCACCTTAGCGAGATCAGCGTCGAACTCGGCCAACAGGTCAGCAAGGGACAGGTTATCGGTAAGGTTGGCGCTACCGGTCGCGTCACCGGCCCGCACCTGCACTGGAGCATCGGATTGAACGGCGCCTGGATCGATCCCGCGCTGTTCTTCGGCGCTGAAAACTAGTGTTCCTTCAACCTGATAATTGCGAGTTCAGTTTGCTTGTCTGGGTTCACGGCAAGGCGTGCCTCGCAGGCAGTGGCCGCACCCTTGTCAAGAGGCACAACGCAGTCCGTGGACCCAGACAAGCAAACCCGCAGGGCGCTCCTGTGGTGTCCCGCAACCGCGTT
>JAAEPH010000091.1 GCA_024232855.1 Gammaproteobacteria bacterium | reverse complement strand
ATCGCATTCGACGTGTTCGGCACCGTGGTCGACTGGCACGGTTCGGTTTCCCGCGAAGTCGGTGCGATGGACCTCGGCGTCGACTCCGGCGAGTTTGCGCTTGCCTGGCGCGCCGGTTACAAACCGGCGATGCAGGCCGTGATGGAGCGGGGGGAATGGATCATCCTCGACGAGTTACATCGCCGTATCCTCGATCGGATACTCGACGATTTCGGGCTGGCCTCGCTCGGGGAGAACGAGCGCAACCACCTGAATCATGTCTGGCATCGGCTCGACCCCTGGCCTGACTCGGTCGAAGGGCTGACCCGGCTCAAATCGCATTACATCATCTGCACACTGTCGAACGGCAACATCGGCCTGCTCACCGATATGGCGAAAAAAGCGGGGCTACCCTGGGACTGCATCCTCAGCGCGGAAAATTTCAAAAAGTACAAGCCGCAACCGCACACCTACCGTGGCGTGGCGACTACATTTGCCGCCGAACCCGGCCAGGTCATGCTCGCGGCGGCGCATCACGGCGACCTCGAACACGCCCGCAACTGCGGGCTCGAAACCGCCTACATCGAACGCCCTTTCGAATACGGCCGCGACAATCCCAAGCCGGTAGCGCCCTGGTCCGCCAACACGCTGCACGCGACCAGCATAGTCGACCTCGCCGAACGGATGGGCTGCTAAATGGAGAGATTTCAATGAGCACGATCGCCAAGACCCCAACCCCCCCTTACTACGCGGTGATTTTCTCATCGCTGCGCAGCGACGATATCGACGGCTACGCGGAAACCGCGGCGCGCATGGTCGAGCTCGCCGCGCAACAGCCCGGCTTTCTCGGCGTCGAATCGGTCCGCGAAGTCCTCGGAGTCACCGTTTCCTACTGGTCGGACCTGGATTCGATCAAGCGCTGGAAAAGCAACAGCGAACACCAGCTGGCGCAGAAAATGGGCATGGATAAATGGTACTCGAGCTACAAGATCCGGATCGCCAGGGTCGAGCGCGACTATGGAAATGAGATTAAGGCGTAATAGTCGGCACCGGAACTCGCAGCCGTTGCAAGATCTGTTCTCACCTGAATGACGGCTTAGTGCCCATAACGGTCATACCGGGTCATTGCGAGCGCAGCGAAGCAATCTCCAGGTAATGGCGCGATATTGAAGGATTGCTTCGCTGCGCTCGCAATGACGGCAACGTGCCGTAAGTTGCCAGCAACTGCTCAACCTCGAACGGCCGGTATGGTGCGATTGCCGCCATTAATACTAGTAGGCGAATGGCTCCCTAGATGTCGACTGCAGAAGCAAGCGCAGAAAAACGGAACAGATCTGTTTACAGAAACTTCAAGAGGTGATTGGCAGGAAAATATTCACCACTCCCACAGAATTAATATAAGATAACCCTCTGATTACACGTGACTTTCTGGTATAATCAGCACATCTTTAACAACACGGAAGTTGATCATGAATAACCCCGCCACCAGCGTCTCCAAGGTGCCCGAAACTCCCAATCCCCTGGCCCGCGCCGATGCGCACCACATCCGGCACTGGGCGGACGGTGGCGAGACATCACTCGACAACCTGACTTTATTATGTCGTCGACACCACAGGCTGGTGCACGAAGGCGGGTTCGGCATCGAGCGGAGCGCCGACGGCCGCATCCGCTTCAACCGGCCCGATGGCCGTGTCATCGAGGAACATCCTCAGCTGCCGGCCAGCCGCAGCGTCGAAGGGTTGCTGCACCGTAACCGGGAGACAGGCGAGACCATCGATGCCGCATCCTGGATCATTCCCGGCGATACGCTGGACTACGGTATGGCGATCGAGGGGTTGGTGCGGAGGCAAGAACGGGAGTCGTGGGGTTGTCAGGCTAGCCGGTAATTCGCGGAAACTTTGACACGTTCGTCGCGAAAAACATAACAGGTCGAAAAACGAGACAAATCTATTTACCGGGTGATCAGCATCAAATGCTTAGCCCAGAGATTCCCGCTTAGATAAATCTGTCCCCTTTTCCT
>JAAEPH010000090.1 GCA_024232855.1 Gammaproteobacteria bacterium | reverse complement strand
TCAGGATCTCGAACAGGCGGCGCTGTTCACCCTCGACGCCGTCGCCTGCGCCTACGCCGGCAGCAACACCCCGGTCGGCGCCATCCTGCGGCGCTGGGGCGCACAGGGTGATATGGACAACAAGCGCAAGGCTCTGCTGGCCGGCGCGCTCACCCACATTACCGAAACCGATGACCTGCACCGCGCCTCGGTGACCCATCCCGGCTGCGTGGTGGTGCCCGCGGTACTGGCGCTCGGCGAAAAACTCGGCAGCAGCAACGAGCAGATGTTACGCGCCATACTGCACGGCTTCGAGGCGATGTGCCGCATCGGTACCACCGTCGGCCCCGCGCACTACCGCATCTGGCACAATACCGCGACCTGCGGCCCGTTCGGTTCGGCCATGGCCGCCGCCGCGTTGCTGCAACTCGGCGACGAACAGACCCTGAATGCGCTCGGCAACGCCGGCACCCAGTCCAGCGGCCTGTGGCAATTCATGGAGACCGGCGCGATGAGCAAGCACCTGCACGCGGGCCGCGCCTGCGAGTCCGGCTGGCTCGCGGCGGAACTCGCCGGGCTGGGGTTTACCGGTTCTCCACAAATACTGGAGGGGGAAAAAGGACTTTTTGCCGGCATGTGTGACGACCCTGTGCCGCAACGGATGCTCGAGGATGCGAACGCGCCCTGGCAATTGCGACTGACCTCGATCAAACCCTGGCCCTCCTGCCGGCATACCCACCCGATCATCGGCTGCGCGCTCGAGATCCACCAGATGCTCAACAGCCAGGCGGTGGAAAGCGTCGAAATCAAGACCTACCAGGCCGCGCTCGACGTCTGTGACAACCCCGAGCCGGAAACCGAGTACCAGGCGAAATTCTCGCTCTATCATACTGCCGCGATCGCACTCCTCGATGGCGAGGTCGGGCTGGATTCATTTACGGCGGAAGCCCGGGAGCGCAGCGAGCAACTGCGGCGCACTACACGGGTTTCCATTGTCGATCCCTACGCGTCGAGCTATCCGGTCTCCTGGGGCGCCGAGGTGACCGCGTTGACTGCGTCCGCGGACCGTTTCAAGGTATCCCGCAAGGATTGCAAGGGCGATCCCGAGCTGGCGCTGGATGACGCCGAGATGCGCATCAAGGCGCTGGGATTGCTGCAGTATGGCGGTCTCGACAAAACCGCCGCCAACGATATCTGCGATAGTGTCCTGTCGATGCCGGTCGCCACCGACCCCACTCCCCTGTTTTCGAGTTTCATCGCCCACGCGCTGAAGTAGTCCGGTATACAGATACCGTCATACCGCGGCTTGACCGCGGTATCCAGGCACTATGGTTGCCATCTCCACTGGATCCCGGCTCAGGGCCGGGATGACAGCAATATTTGGGTTTTGATGCTTTTAATTTCGATAATTCTAGTAATATAGTTGACAGCATCAAGCCAAAGCGATATCCTCATCGCCATGAAACTCGACGAAGCCGCCAATATTCTTGCCAAGATCGGTAACCCGACGCGACTCAGGATTGTTCGCATGCTGGTGCGCGCCGGCGATGACGGCCTGGCCGTCGGCACGATACAACGGCAACTGAAGATTCCCGGTTCTACCCTGACCCATCACATCGCGCACCTGAAATCGGCTGGTGTCATCCACCAGCAACGTCAACAGGCTAACCTGATCTGCACCATGGAATACGACCTGTTACGCAAACTGGTCGACTACCTGACCGAGGAATGCTGCGCCGACGAGGTTTCCAGCGACAACGCCGCCTGATTTTTTATGACTTTTATTTCGAGATTACCAGAAATATGAACACATTAACCGAACGCCGATCTCCCAATAGTCCGCTGCTATCGACGATTACCGCCATCGCCCGCGACCGTGTGCTGCACGCGATGCTGCTGATGATCGTGTTGCTGGCCATTATCGACGCACCGCAACTCGGCACCAGCATCCACTCGACGCTGGTATCGCTGTGGCAAATGCTGCCGTTTTTCGCCATCGCCATCGCCATTGCTGCCTACGCCAAGGCCACCAGTTCCGACAGCCTGATCGCCAAAGCTTTCAGCGGTAACCCGGTGCGCGCCACCGTGCTCGCGGCGCTGGTAGGCGCCATTTCGCCGTTTTGCTCCTGTGGTGTCATTCCGTTGATCGCCGCCCTGCTCGGAGCGGGCGTCCCGCTCGCGCCGGTGATGGCTTTCTGGATAGCATCGCCGATCATGGACCCGGAAATGTTCGTCATCACCGCCGCCGGCATCGGCTTCAACTTCGCCGTCGCCAAGACCCTGGCCGCCATCGCAATGGGGCTGTTGGCTGGTTTCGCGATCCTGGTTATCCAGCGTTACGGCGGACTCAGTGACCCCTTGCGCAAAGAAGTCAACGCCTGCTGCGACAGCAGTTGCTCGGACGACAAACCGGCCAGTGTTAACTGGCGCTTCTGGCGCGACCCCGAGCGCCGCAAGCTCTTCCGCGCCGAATCCTCTGCCATCGGCATCTTCCTCGGCAAATGGCTGACGCTGGCCTTTTTCCTGGAAAGCCTGATGATCGCCTACGTGTCATCCGACTGGATAGCCGGTTACGTGGGCAGCGACAACCCCTTCGCGATACCGCTCGCGGCGATCGTCGGCGCGCCGTCCTACCTGAACGGCTATGCAGCGATCCCGCTGGTCTCGGGCCTCATGGAAATCGGCATGACGGCGGGCGCGGCGATGGCCTTCGTCACCGCCGGGGCGGTGTCATCGATTCCCGCCGCCATCGCGGTATGGGCACTGGTCAAGCGGCGGGTATTCGTGCTCTACCTGCTGCTCGGAGTAGTCGGATCTATGTTGACGGCCTGGCTTTACCAGCTCAGCGGCGGCGCTATTTAACCAGCAGCACTGTCAACCCCCCTTTCCTGTCATCCCGGCGCAAGCCGGGATCCAGTAATTTGTTGGGGTATTCCTTCGACTATGGGTCCCGGCGTGCGCCGGGATGACATCAAAGGCGCATGACGACCTTGCAGGCTTCGCCGGCGTTGAGCCGTGAAAACCCGCTTTCGAAGTCATCGAAGTCAATGTGATCGGTAATCACCGGGCTAACGTCGAGACCGCTGCCCAGCATCGCCACCATCTTGTGCCAGGTTTCGAACATTTCGCGGCCGTAGATTCCCTTCAGGGTGATACCCTTGAAGATGGCCTGGTTCAAATTGACGCGCGGCGAGTTTGGGTAGATTCCCAGCAACGCGATCTTGCCGCCATGATTGATGATGTCGATCAGGTCGGCGAGCGCGGTTTCGTTGCCCGACATTTCCAGGCCGACATCGAAACCTTCGAGCATACCGAGCTCATCCATGACATCGTGCAAATCCTCCTGCCCGGCCCTGACCGTACGTGTCGCGCCAAACTGGTCGGCCATGGCGAGCCGCTTTTCGTTGATATCGGTGATAACGACATGGCGCGCGCCAACGTGCCTCGCCACTGCTGTCGCCATTAAACCGATTGGCCCGGCGCCGGTGATGAGCACGTCTTCGCCGACCAGGTCGAATGACAGCGCAGTGTGCACCGCGTTTCCGAGCGGATCCAGGATCGATGCGATATCGTCACTGATTTCCGGCGGTATCTTGTAGGCGTTATCGGCCGGAATACAGACATACTCGGCAAACGCGCCGGGGCGATTGACACCGACTCCACGGGTATCGCGACACAGGTGACCCCGCCCGGCGCGGCAATTACGGCACTCGCCGCACATAATATGGCCTTCGCCGGAAACCCGGTCGCCGACCTGGACCGAGTGCACCAGTTCACCGACCTCTTCGATAATGCCGATGTATTCATGTCCCACCGTCATCGGCACCGGCACGTGTTCCTGCGCCCATTGATCCCAGTTGTAGATGTGCAAATCGGTACCGCAGATGGCAACATCGTTAACCTTGATGAGCACATCTTCGGGCCCAACCTCGGGTTTGGCGACGTCCTGCAGCCACAACCCGGGTTTCGCCTGCGCCTTGACCAGTGCTTTCATTGTGCCACTCCCGCCGTTATCAGGCCGACCTCTCGCCCTACGATGATAAATGCAGCAATGGCACGATCGATTTGCTCGCGGCTGAGCGCCGCACTCATCTGCGTGCGCACCCGCGCCTGGCCTTTCGGCACCACCGGGAAGGAAAAGGCAGTGACAAAAATCCCCTGTTCCATCAGACCGCTGGCGAGTTGTTGCGCGAGCCTGGCGTCGCCGGTCATGATCGGCACGATCGCATGCTCGCCCTCGATCACATCGAAGCCGGCGGCAACCATGCGTTCGCGAAAATAGGCCGTGTTCGCGGCGAGCTGGCGCCGCAGATCGGCGCTTTGCTCGAGCAATTCGAGCGCGGCCAGGGTCGCACAGACGATGCTGGGGGCGAGACTGTTGGAAAACAGGTAAGGCCGTGCACGTTGGCGCAGCAGGTCGATAAACGCCTGCGGGCCGGTGATATAACCACCGCTGGCGCCACCCAGGGCCTTGCCGAAGGTGCCGGTGGTGATGTGCACCCGGCCCTCGACGCCCTGTAGTTCGGGCGTGCCCGCACCGCGCTCGCCGACGAAACCGATCGCATGACTGTCGTCGACCATCACCAGCGCATCGTAACGTTCAGCGAGGTCACAAATATCCGCTAGCCTGGCATAGGTGCCGTCCATCGAAAACACGCCATCGGTTACGACCAGGCGAAAGCGGGCATCTGCCGCCGCCTGCAGCTGGGTTTCCAGATCGGTCATGTCACTGTTGGCGTAGCGGTAGCGTCGCGCCTTGCACAGGCGCACGCCGTCGATGATCGAGGCATGATTGAGGCTGTCCGAAATTACGGCGTCGTCGACGCCGAGCAGCACTTCGAAAATGCCGCCGTTAGCGTCGAAACAGGATGAAAACAGGATTGCATCGTCCATACCGAGAAAGGCGGCGAGCTTTCGTTCCAGGGTCTTGTGAATATCCTGGGTGCCGCAGATGAAGCGCACCGACGCCATACCGAAACCGTGCTCGTCGAGCCCGCGATGCGCGGCCGCGACCAGCTGTGGATGATTGGCGAGGCCGAGATAATTGTTGGCGCACAGGTTGATCAGGTCGTCATCCCAGCCCTCGGCGTGAATGCTGGCGCCCTGCGGCGATACCAGCGGGCGTTCCTGCTTGTACAGCCCCTGCTCGCGAATATCGTCGAGCACGGACTCGACGTAGCTGATCATGTTACTGCTCATCGGCATTCTCCCCGCGGGTGAGCTGCTTAATATATCTGAATTTGGTGCGCGATGACGATTATTCGCGTTGTTTTTTCGCTACGGCGCGATGCGCCAGCACGTACAACCCGAGTCCGCTCACCGCCAGCACGATCAATCCCGGCAGCACCAGGTTGTAGCCGCCGCTACTCCATACCAGTGCGCCGAGAAACGGGGCCGACGCCGAACCCGCCAGGTAAACCAGCGCGAGGCCGCCCGACTTGGCGCCGAACTGGCGCTCACCGAGCAGATTGCGCGCGATCACCGGTCGAATGATACTGACGACCCCGTAGGCGCCGCCGAACAGGATAACAAAGGCAATCAGTAGCGCCGGCGTCACCCCGGCCCCGATCAGCATGACGACCGACAAGGCGATCAACACGAAGCAGGCAATTGCGATGCCGTGAATCGACACACGCCGTTCGGCGGCGATCATGGTCAGGCGCCCGGCCACCTGCATCGGTCCGATAAACGAAATAGCCATCACCGCGACGTCGGCATGGAGTTCGCGTTCACTCAGTATCGGCAGCAGGTGATGCAAGGTGACGCCCTGCACCACCGCGACGAGACCGAACCCGATGGCGAGGTACCAGAACACCGGCGAGTAGAGGTAGGAACGCTCGCCCGATCCCGGCTGCGGATTACCGACATGACGGTGTGCGCCCGCCTTTTCCACGGCACTCGCACCGAACCACATCAAGGGAGCTACCACCAGGATCGCGGTTAATCCGAAACACAGCACCGCGCTGCGCCAGCCGAAGGCCTGCACCAGGCTATGCGCCACCGGAAAGCTGACGGTGCCGGCGAAACCCGCCACCAGGGTGACGAAAATAATCGAACGCTTCGCCTCGGCGCCTCGCGCGCGCGTGATCAGGGCGAAACAGGGTTCGTAGAGACTGCCCGCCATGCACACGCCGAGCACCGCCCACAGCAGATAAAACTGCCACAACTCGGAAACCAGCGACAGCCCCATCATGCACAGGCCGCCCAGCACCGAGGCCGCGGTCATCATCTGCGCGCCCTTGCCGGCATCGACCAGGCGACCGTACAGCGGCGAGCAGGACGCCGACATGAAAATTGCCAGCGTCACCGCGCCGGTCAGATCGGCTCGGCTCCAGCCAAGCGAGGCCTCCCAGTGCAGTAACAGCGCCGGGAAGCTGTAGTAGATACAGGCCCAGATCAGCGTCTCTGCAATCGCAAGCAATAAAATCGGTCGATCTTTCAAAAAGGTCCTCGGGGGATAAACCAAAGGGACGGTACCAAATGGCACTTACTTAAGTCTAGAATTACCGTCATCCCGGCCTCCGAGCCGGGATCCAGGGTCGCTGAAAGCAACTAATTTACTGGATCCCGGGTCAAGCCCGGGATGACAATGCTGTTGGTTTATAGTGATCTTACCC
>JAAEPH010000089.1 GCA_024232855.1 Gammaproteobacteria bacterium | reverse complement strand
TTCAGGGTTAGTTGAAAACAGCCGGGAACATTTGCCCCTGGCAAGCTCAACCATGTCGGCTTCCAGCGTACGCGCTTTTTCGCCGCGTGATTTATCGATCATGAACTGATCGATAGCCTGCCGATGGGACTTGAGCATGGGTGCTTCCCCCCCGGCGGCGAGGTGCGTAATATTTTCGAGCCCAACAAAGTCGGATTTTGCTATCAGCGGTTGAATCAAGCTGGATTCTCCATTAACCGTAAATACCGAGTTTTGCATGTTTCGACTATCGGCACACTAGTCTTTTCTCTGGCCGCTCTTGTATGAAATAGGTGTGGGGTAGCCGCTGACCACCCAATAGGTCGATGCTACAAAGGTAAGCACTACAACCAGTTGTATGAGGTAAGACGAGCGCTCCTCTATCAGGCCCGACGCCAGGGCGCTGAACGCAATCAGCAAGGAAAACTCGCTGGCCTGCCCTAACCTGACACCCATCTCGGCCGAGTGCTGCGGTTTTTCGCCAATCGCCTTGAACCCCAGGTTGAAGATCAATGGTTTTGCGATCATCAACAAGGCGGTAATTGCCAGGCCGGGCAAAATGAGTTGTCGAGAAACCACCAGGTCAAACTCCGCCCCTATGGAAAAGAAAAACAGTATCAGGAAGAAATCGCGCAACGGCTTCAGTTCTTCGGCAATAACCAGGGCAATGGGCACGGTTGCGAGGCTAATGCCGGCAATGAAGGCGCCCATCTCGAAAGACAAGCCCAGCATTTCCGCCGCGCCGGCAACAAACAGGCCCCAGCCCAAAGCCATTACAAAGGTATGCTCTTTTATTACGTCGAATTTCAAGAACAGGCCGGTTATGACATACCTGACGATAACGAATGACATGACACTCAACACAAGCAGTTTGAGCAATAACAGGGCAACCGTTAGCGCAACGTCGTCCATGCCGCCCTCGGTAACCAGTACGATGAGCACGATCGCGACCACATCCTGTACCAGCAGCACGCTGATCATCACCTCGCCAATATGGTGGTGATGCAATTTTGTTGTCGGAATCAGCTTCAGGCTGACAATGGTACTGGAGAACATCAGCGCAGCGCCGATGACCAGGCTATCGATAAACGGGTAACCCATAGCCCATACAGCCGCCAGACCGAGCAGCATAAATATGAGGCAGGTCACCAGCGTTACGATGCCGATACGTCCGAGTAAACCGACGAGTTTTGACGGCTGGAAGTTAAGGCCTATCAGAAACAGCAAGAGGATGATTCCGATGTGCGCGAGTTGTTCGATCTGGTCGGCATCGTTGATCAGCCCCAGTCCCTTCGGCCCGACAAAGATCCCCAGCAGGATATAGGCAAGAATAATGGGCTGCTTCAAATACAGGAACAGGGTAGCGAACAGGGCCGCCCCGGCAAAAATCAGTACAAACTGGAGAATAATATGATCGAGCATTGCTTGTGGTAATGCCTCTATTAATCCAGTCCTGTATATCCTCCCAACACCGCGGCGTCAATACTACGCCACTCCCAATGCCTTTTTACGTTCGTTGGCCCAGGTGCGCAGGATCTGGTCGGCGGCGAGGCCGATAAATGCGACACACAATCCGAGGATAATACCAATGCCGGTGCCTCGCGGGTCCGAGATGGCCTTGAGGATGAGCTGTCCCAGGTCGGTGGTGCCGATGAAGGCGCCGATGATGACCATGAACAACGCGAATACAACGGTTTGATTGACGCCCAGCATGATGTGCGGAAACGCGAGCGGTAATTCGATTGAAATCCATCTCTGGAACCGTGAAACACCCATCATCGATCCGGCATCGTGCAGCACCGCCGGCACGTTGCGCAGGCCTTCCACGGTATAGCGAATCGCCGGCACCAGCGCGTATACGACGGCGGCAATAATCACCGAGGTATCGGTGATACCGAACAACATGATTACCGGGATCAGGTAGATGAACGACGGAAAGGTCTGAAAGAAGTCGCAAAGCAAAAGAACGACCTTCGAGGCAGTCGAGTTTTGCGCGCACAGCGAACCGACCGTGATGCCGACGACCGATGCGACAATCACCGAGAAGGTTGTCATGTAGGCGGTGATCAGGGCGCGATCCCAGTACTCCGAAAAGGCGATGAACAGCAGGAAACCACAAACGATCAGCGCTGACCGAATACCGGCGAGAATATAGGCGGTGCCCATGACCAGCAAAAAAGTCGCCGCCACCGGCATGGCCAGGTAGGCTTCCTTCATCGGCACCAGGATGCTGACGATCAAAAATTCGTTGAAATCCTTCAGCATGAAAAAGAAAGTATCCCAGATCCAGTCCACCGCGGCCTGCCAGAAAGGCGCCGTGGTAATGCCCTTGTTGTGCGGCACGATGTACAGGTAGTTGAAATCCTCGTCGAAGATTAATCCACCGAAGTAAGCGAAGAGGATGCCGGCGATCAGTATTGCCCCGCAAATCAGCCAATACTGGTGGCGCTTGACGAAACCGAGATCGGCAAAATAATCGGTCTGCTTGTTGGCCCAGGCCAGCGACAGTTTATCCAGCAATACCGCGATCAAAACGATGCAAAGACCGATTTCGAGACCGGAGCCGATTTTCAGTGAGTTCAGCGCAATCATCAGGTTGGAACCCAGCCCCTGTGCGCCGATGAACGAGGCGATGACGGTCATCGCCAGGCACTGCATGACGACCTGGTTGACGCCGATCAGGATATCCCGCCGCGCGGTCGGAATCTGCACGCGAAACAGCAGCTGTGCCCGATTGCAGCCGTTCATCATGCCGGCGTCGACGATGTCGGGCGAGATATTCTTCAGTCCCAGCATGGTCAGGCGCACCATCGGCGGGGTGGCAAAGAAAATGGTGGCAATCGCGGCGGCTTGATCACCGACGCCGAACAGCACGATGACCGGCACCAGGTAAGAGTAGTGCGGCATGGTTTGCGCGATGTTGAGCAGTGGGTTGAGCGCCGCTTCCACCCAGTGGTTCTTGTAGCCCCAGATGCCGAGCGCAAGGCCGAAAGCCACCGACACCGGCGCCGCGATGAGGACGAACGAGAGCGTTTGCATGGACGGCTCCCATTGGCCGAAGATGCCGATATACCCGGTTGACAGCGCCGCCAGGAGGGCGAGGCCCTTGCCCTGCAGCTTGTATCCAAGCACGATGGCCCAGCCCGCGATCACGGTCCAGGGCAATGCCGGCCACTCGGCCCAGGGATTTTTATCGATGAAATCCCAACCGGTAAAGGCGACGATGGTCTTGGTGCCGCCGAGGAAGATCTCGCGAATTAAGGTAATCACAAACAGGAAGGCACTCGATATGCTGCGGGTAATTTCGCTGAACAACGCCTTTTCCTCGAAATCCTCGATATCAGGGTCATACACCTGGATCGGCCACCAGTCGTACATGACGAACTGAATCGAGTCGTTGATGACGGTCGGCAGTTCCTTGAACAGCGGCGGCAAGCGCCACAGGTAATTCGATTCGCCCGGGCCGATCGCCAGGCAGAGGATAAAAAAGACGACCAGTAGAATTGCAAACTGGGCGGGTTTCGAATTCCTGATATCCAGTTTCATGACCGGCTAATCGCCTTCGTCGCCTTTGCCGGATTTACCACCGAACAGCATGTTGAGGACGTGGGAGGCGTGCAGGGTGCCGACGGTTTCATTGTTGTCGCCGATAACCGCAACGGGTTTATCCTGGCTCAGGATCGCCTCGGCAACCGTTTCCACGATGGCGTCTTTTGATACCTTCAGGTCACCGAATTGTTCCGAGTCACT
The DNA here is from genome assembly GCA_024232855.1 of Gammaproteobacteria bacterium. Lineage (GTDB taxonomy): Bacteria > Pseudomonadota > Gammaproteobacteria. The sequence goes on along the minus strand of JAAEPH010000089.1, from coordinate 2,714 downwards.
AACCGGTTCCATTACGGAACTGACCTTGAGCACCTTCTCGCGCGGGACCTCCTCGGTAAACTTGCGCACGTACTCGGTGGCCGGGTTAAGCACGATGTTGGCAGGGGTATCCAGTTGCTCGATGACACCCTCTTTCATGATGGCAATACGGTCGGCGAGCCGCAGCGCTTCGTCGAAATCGTGCGTCACGAACAGGATGGTCTTGTTCAATACCTTACGCAGGCGAATGAATTCATCCTGCATCTCTTTTCGAATCAACGGGTCGAGGGCGGAGAAAGGTTCGTCGAGGAACCAGATATCCGGCTCTACCGCCAGCGAGCGGGCAATACCAACACGCTGCTGCTGACCGCCGGATAACTCTCTCGGAAAATAGTTTTCACGGCCACCGAGCCCGACCAGCTCGGCCATTTCCACGGCTCGCCTGATACTCTCCTTCGTATTCTGACCTTTTACCTGCAACGGAAAAGCGATATTTTCCAGCACGGTTTTATGCGGCAACAGACCGAAACTCTGGAACACCATACCCATCTTGCTGCGGCGCACCTCGATGAGTTCCTTGCTGTTCATCGCCAGCAGATCTTGCCCTTCGATATAGATTTTCCCGGCAGTGGGATCGGTCAGGCGCGAAATACAACGCAACAGGGTCGACTTGCCCGACCCGGACAGGCCCATCAGGATCAGCAGTTCGCCTTCACGCACCTCGAAAGAGGCGTTGTTGACCCCGACGATACAGCCCGCTTCCTTGAACGACTCGGCATCGACCTTGCCATTTGAATTTTCCAGCACTTTGTGTGCGTTGTCTCCAAAGATCTTGTAGACCGATTCGCACTTGATTACGGCTTGTTCGTTCGCGCTGGAATCACTCTCAGACGGCACAGCAGTTCTCCCACTCAACGGTTCAGGTTCAATAAATGCCTGGTATTTTTTCGTCTTAGGCGTCGACAGGTCAACGCGGGCGAAATGATTTTACTCGAAGTCTATCATGCGCCTCAAAAAAAGTTCCCCCGTAAGGGGGAACCAAATTTTGCACTACTTAGGAGATGAACGACTCATCCGCCCAGGCACCTGGTTAGTTACCGGCACCCAACACGGAGACGGTCCAGGGCTTCCACGCGTCTTCGTTGTCAGCCAGCCACTTCTTGCCTGCATCCGCGTGGGTCAGGCCATCGACATCGACCAGTGCCGCCATCTGACCAATTTGCGGCGTGGTGAACGACAGCTTGGAAAACGCGGCGTAAGCCTTGGGGTGAGTCTTGGGGAACTTGTAGTTCGCACCTTTCTTCAACCAGCCCGGAGGTGAACCACAGCCGGTGGTTTCCATGCTACCGCCGTCAGCGATACGGCAACCGTCGAAGTAGGGAGGAAACTCGATGAAGGTGAAGCCAGACGCATCGGTGAAGTTCGGTGACCAGTTGAAGATGATGGTGCCACGGCCTTCTTTTTCAGCGGATTTCAGTTCCGCCCACAGCGCATCGGCCGCACCGGCGAACTTGACCACCCACTTGTCGTCGAGACCCAGCCCCTTGACACGGTTCGGCATAACGTCACCGTGCCAGCTTTGCGGGCCTTCGAGCCAGCGGCCCTTGCCACCGGAATCCGGAGTTGCAAACGCGGCGGAACAATCCTTCAGGGCTTCCCATTTCGGCAATCCCGGGCACAGCCCCTTGTCGATGACCCAGTTGGGTACGCCCATTTCTTCCAGGGTTGCGGCTTCATGGGTACCGGCGTCGATCAGGCCGCCTTTTTCCATCGCGTTGTAATAGGCGTTCTGCATGGTGGATTGCCACACTTCGTGCAGGATGGTGAGGTCACCGGTACGAACCGCTTCGAAACTGGCCTGGTTATCGACCGGAACGTACTCCACCTTGTTGCCCATGCTTTCAAACATGCCGCCGATCACGTGCGCCATGACGATCTGACTGGACCAGTTCTTGATCGGAATCTTGATCGGTTTGTTGCTGTCAGCGGCATTCGCCACACCTGAAACGGCAAACAGGGCGCCAACCGCAGTGGCAAGCAAAGCCCTGGAAAATTTTTTAGAAATCATATTACCCTCCCCGGGTTTCTATCGTTGTCAAGAATGGTTGCTACCAGTGGCCTCCGCAACGGGAACGCGTCTGCCCCTGTACCATTTGTGTAATCTTTTTCCGCGATTATCGTAAAGCCGCCTTGCAGCCGCTTTGATAATTGCCTCGATTATAAGAGGCGATTAAAAACCGGGGATTCCGAATTGTTAACAGGCACCCAGCCCTGTTAACAACTGTTAACATTCTATTCATAGACTGCGGGCAATGGTCCGATCTGGTACCATTCCAGCCTTGCCGATTGCCGAACCGATAAAGCTAAAAACGCGACACTCAATGACCTCTACCACTCATCATCACCACGTATTGATCGTCGAGGACGACGAGGTTACGCGGGCGCGAATCGCGGCCTATTTCGAAGCGGAAAATTACCAGGTGAGCCAATCGGAAGACGGCGAAGGAATAAATCGCATGATGGCCGAATCGACCGTCGACGTGGTTTTACTGGACATCAACCTGCCGGGCAAGGACGGCTTGCAGATCGCCCGCGAGCTATCCGAGAAAACGGACGTGGGCATTATCCTGGTGAGTGCACGCGACGACGAGATCGATCGCATTGTCGGTCTCGAGATCGGCGCGGACGATTACGTCACCAAACCGTTCAATCCGCGCGAGTTGCTGGCACGGGTG
>JAAEPH010000088.1 GCA_024232855.1 Gammaproteobacteria bacterium | reverse complement strand
TAGTGATAGTGAGGATGATGGTATGCCTGATGGCTGGGAGGTTTTATATCAACTTAATCCCTTAGTTAATGACAGTGCTTTAGATTTTGACAATGACGGCATCAGCAATTTAGATGAATACGAACAGGGAAGTAACCCTAATAGTAATGAAATAGATGAGATAGAAAGCAATGATAGTATTGCTGATGCGCAAAATATTGATGCTTATTTTAATTTAACTTATTCAGCTGATATCGGTGATGAGAGTATAAACACATCTCAAGACATTCCTCACGTTACTATTTCAGGAACAGGTGATGAGAGTCATGATTATTATGCTTTTACCGTATCTACTGCTAATTCGCGCGCTATTTTTGATATTGATTATGGGTATAGTACTGAAGAAGGAAGTTTTGATACTTATTTACGAATTTATGATGAGAGTGGCAACTTACTTACAGAGAATGATGATAATGAAATGACTTATGGCCAAGAAGGCAGTATTGACACACTAGACTCATTTTTAACTTATACT
>JAAEPH010000087.1 GCA_024232855.1 Gammaproteobacteria bacterium | reverse complement strand
TCACTCGCGGCTTCGTCATGTACCGGCACTAAAAACGGCACGTAGTTGTCAGGCCGTTTTGCCAGTATGCCGGGGTTTTGACCGCTGCTGCTGAAGTCGGCTTCGCGCAGGCGTTTGTTGTCGGTGCCACCGGCGAAGATGGGTTTGCCGCTTTGCGGTTCGCCGCTGACGTGTACGTAATAATGCTGGGCCTCGGTGATGAGGCTGTTGTTGGGCAGTTGCAGCACTTGCAGGTGTTTGCCGGGCTCGATGGAGAACTGGTAGACGCCCTGGTTGCTGTCGGAGAAGGTTTTATCGCCACTTAAGATGGCGATTCTGCCGGTGTATCCGGCGCCGTTGAGGGCTTCGGGTAGTGGCCTGCCTTGATGGTCTAACCATTCACTGGCGATGGTGACGGTGTTGTCACTGGTCAGGCTGGCGCCTTCGAAGCCAACCAGTTGGTGGATGGTTTCGTTTGAGGCGGTGGCGCCTTTGTCTATTTTGTATCCGCGGTCAATGCGTATCTTGAGGTTCGGCGGGCCCATGATGATGGGGTCGATGGCGAAGCTGATGTCGCCAAGGCCGAGTGCGCCTGCCGCTTGTAAGACGCTGTCGACATGGCCGATGTAGCCTGTGGCGCGGTTGATGGCATAAATGCGGATGGCGTCACCGGGTTGCAGGTGGTCGGCTTGCTTTTGGTGCAGCGCGGGGTTGATGCCGCTGGTGGATTGCCAGTCTTCAAAGTTGGCATACCAGCGGTTGTGAACTGTGCGGCTGCCGCGCATTTTGATGGTGTAGAAGAAGTGGTTGTCATCGGCGTTTTCACCAAAGTCACTGGGGCTTTTGGATTCGGTTTCCTTAAGCCCGATGCGCTCGGAGATGAGTTTGCCATCGGCAACGCGCACCACGTAGATGTCGGTGTTGCGCAGGTCTTCGGCACTGATCTGACTGAGCAGGCCCTGGTGGCTGTGGTCGGCATGGCTTTGCTGGTCGAGTACGCGGGTGAGGTCTGGCAGTGCGGTTTGCGGGGTGTTGCCGCTGCTGCTAAGCCACACGCCCTGAAATTCTTCCGGGTCACCGGCTACGAATGCTTCAGTGCCGTTGGCTGCGGTTTCGATATGGCCGAGCTGGATGGTGTCGAGGATGCCATCTCGATCAAAGTCGTAGTCACTACCGATGACATTGGCCGGCGCAATAGTTTGCGCCTGGTATTGCGAGCTGTCACCAATGGCTATTTTGCCGCCGCTGGGGTAAACGCGGTTGTTGGATGTGCTGACGCCATCGCGAAGTTCGGCGGTGCCGGAGATAACCGTCATGTCGATGCCAAACTGGATGGCGTCGTACGGGACGGTTGTTATTTCCCAATACAAGGGCATGGGGCCTATGAACGGCACCCTATAGGTTTTAGGGATGCAGCTTTCGGCGAAGGGTCGGGATTCGTAATAGACACCACGACCACCAAAACTGTTGGCCTTGGGGCGAAAACGCCGGTACTGGAGCTGTGCTGTGATGATGCCATCATGAAAGTAGGGAACCATGGGGCACGGCACGCTGTTCCAGCTCAGGGTGAATGCCCCTTCGCGGTCGCTGCCTGCTCTGGTGGAGAAAGGGCTTTCGAGGATAGCCCCTTCTATCGGGCTAACGGCATTGTACTGCCCGCGGTTGATGCGTGCGTATTCATCGATGGGCACGGGTTTGCCGCTTTCGGCATCTTGGGCGAATGCGGTTTTGAATCCAATGCGGTTGCTGGTGGCGCTTTTGGTCTGGCCGATGCCATCACCGCGATAGCGATGTAGCATCGAGAGGATGTTCTTACCCAGGGCTGCATCCGGGTTGATCGGGTATTCGTCGCGGATGAGGCTCGCGGGGTCGTCTATCAGGCGGCTGCTTTGCGGCAGTATGCTGAGATAGGCGGTGCCGGGGTGCAGGCTGGGATAGCTACCCATCGGGCTGCCATCGGCGAGCAACAGGTTGTATTGCTCATACTCGGCACGGGTGATTAGTAACAGGTTGAGTTCGCTACTGTGCAGGGTATTCTTGCGCTCAACGTGGCTGCGGTAACCACTGCCTGACATCACGCGCCAGTAGTCGGGGTCGAGCTCGCCACTGGCTTCACCGATATCTTTTATAAAGGCACCGGTGCCGGGGTTGTATTCGCTCCAGGTGAGGTTACCGGCTTCGTTGGTGACCATGGCGCGAGCATAGACGAAGCCATGCAGTTGCGCGCTGTGGGCTGCCTGACCGAGCAGGGCCAGGGTAATGAGAAGCAAAAACAACATCACGTTGATTATTGGTTGTCTGGTTTTTGGGGCGATGATGTGGCTGGTACTCATTGCATCTGCTCCATAATCGCATTCGCACGCTCAATCGCTTCGGCTTCGCTCGCAGGCGGCAGGTAGTTAAATACCTGGAGTTTGAGGGTTAACTGGTCAATATCCAGCTCACCCTTTTTATAAGCGTTTAATTCCGGCCATAGATCAGGTACGACACGGGCGTAGGCGATGGTATCGAGCCGCTGGTAGTGCGTCCGGCCGACGCTCTGAATACGGTGCCCGGTAATGGCCTGGCCCACACCCACGGGAATCAGGCTGGTATTCTCGGCGTTGTTGCCGAGTAATAACACGAGTTCG
>JAAEPH010000086.1 GCA_024232855.1 Gammaproteobacteria bacterium | reverse complement strand
AGATCGCGCAGTATATTGATTTCACAAGGAAATATCCGAAGAAGTCTCGTATCGGTGATTACGAGCGACTGAGGATATATTTCTTGTGGAATCAATAGACAAGCGAGATTGTGCATATTTATGAATTTTCCGGGTTAGATATTCTTGATCGATTTTCATGACGATATGACTGGAGTATTTACGGTGGCAACCTGGCACCCGCGCCACCGGCACGTTGATGCGTGCAAAGCGAGCAGTAATGTAACCGACTGCATGTGTTTATCAGGCGGCATTGGAAGGAACACCCAGTTCATTTAACATGGCCCGGACCTTGTCCCGAATAAGATCCCGGATGCCTCGAAATTCGTCTGGTGGAAGATCCTTCGGGTCGGGAATAGACCAATCTGCTCTCTGCCTGGCCCGCACCATGGGGCAAGCATCGCCGCAGCCCATTGTGGCCACGAAGTCGAATGCTACGTCTGGGAGTTCATCAAGTGACTTTGATCCATGTATCGATAAGTCGTACCCCAATTCGCGCATGACCTCGACTGCCCTCGGGTTGACCGTGCCCGATGGCCGAGATCCGGCGCTGTACGCTTCAACAGCCGCCCCGCCCAGGATGCGAGCGAATGCCTCGGCCATCTGGCTCCGATTGGCATTCTCGACGCACACAAACAGAACTCGGCTGATATTGTCCATCCTGTATCCTCTATAGTGGTCGGATCACAGACTGCGGTACAGATGCCAGCCAATACACGACAGGGCGCCCTGAGTGTCTCGAATGCGACTCTTTATTGAGTTGATTATTCACACTTAACTCTCGTCTTCTCGCCTATCGAATGAGATGGATCCCCCTATCTACCCGGCATCACAATGTGCCAAAGTGGAGTTTCTCGCCAACCACTTAACGATAGGGGAGGCCCGAATGCATATTACAATGATTGGTATCGATTTGGCGAAGACAAGTTTAGCCTGACAGGCTCAGATAAGCGCGGTAAGATCGTGCCAGGATTTCCTTATCCTCCCCGGGGCATTCAAATTTTTTTAAATAGCCCCTGGCGCAACAATCGTGCAGAAAACGCTTGACTCATCTATTTCGCCAACCTCGGTCTCTAGGCCCAATCGGTCACCAAACAACAACAATTCCTCAGGCGACATTATGCCGGAGTTAAAACCGTCTTTGCAGACAATTGTACCGTTCCCCGTTTTTTCGTAGTCGATCTCTCCGACCAGGCCGGCTGCTGATTGAGCCTCAAACCACTCGAGCCGGTCTGGCCAGAAACACTCGGAGTAGGTTGAGAACAGGATGCGTCCACCCGGACGGGCTACTCTTAGAGCCTCGCGCAAGAGTATTTCTCGGTCTACTCCGAATGCGCAGATCCCGTTCTGGACGCAAACAACTTTATCGAACACTGAATCGTCAAAAGTGAGGTTGACTGCGTCCATCACCAGGAACTTACATCGCGAATCGGGGCCGGCAATTTGACGGGCCAGTGCAATGCTGTCAGATGACGTGTCGATACCTACTATGCTTTTCGCCCTTTCCGCCAGCCGCAAAGTGACACGTCCATACCCACACCCAAGCTCCAACACCTTATCGTCTGGTTCCAGATAGCTGATTACAGCGCGAATCTCCGCTTCGAGATACTGTTTCACGCGTGGAGGCGCGATGTCATAACATCGGCGAAGGTGCTTTTCGGACAGTTTTTCTACGTAGTATCCCGGCATGGTCTTTTGGCCTGTTTAACACCCCGCATCAGCGGCGCAGCTTGGCCGCGTCCGACTGCATGCATGGGAAATCATCTATGGACGAGCACCTCGTGCCCAGGCTTTCAGACAGAGCATTTCGATTGCAATCATCGCTGCGGCATTCGAGGTCACTTCGCTATGATCGTAGGGCGGCGATACTTCGACGACGTCCATGCCAGCAAAATCAATGCCCTTGAGTGCGCGAATAATTGCGAGTGCCTGGTAAGTAGAAAGTCCTCCAGGTACAGGGGTTCCGGTGCCCGGCGCGAAGGCCGGGTCGAGACAATCGATATCGAAAGTAAGATAAGCAGGGCCATTTCCGACTCGTGTAAGAATATGGCTTGCGATCTCCTCCGCCGACTTCTGGTGCACCTCGTCGGCACCGATAACCTGGACGCCTTCACCGCGCTCACCGTCGAAACAGGTTCGAATACCGATCTGAATCGTTCGCGCCGGGTCAATAAGCCCATCTTTCATCGCGCGAGTAAACATGGTGCCATGGTCTGTGCGGTCGTCGATGTCATTTTCGAAATCTCGATGAGCGTCGAAATGAACCAGGCCGAGCCGGCCGTATTTCTGGTGATAAGCCTTAAGGACGGGGTAGGTAATGAAGTGGTCTCCGCCAAGAGTCAGGGTCGAAACGCCTTCGTCGAGAATGGTGGAAATGTGCTGGGTGATGCTTTCTGGAATGCTTTCTAAGTGACCATAGTCGTACTGCAGATCGCCGTAGTCAGTAACTGCGAGCGTATCGAAAGGATCGAAGTACCAGGGCCAAATCGGCCCCCAGGCGTGATGCGCGCTCACGCGACGCACGGCTTCTGGGCCGAACCGAGCGCCCGGCCGATTCGATACGGCCTGGTCGAATGGGATACCTGTCACCGTGACGTCAACACCCTCAAGTTCACGCGTGTATTTGCGACGCATGAACGAAAGGGCACCGGAAAAGGTATTCTCGATGACTGTACCCTTGAGGCTTTCTCTACGGAATGCTGCGTCACCACCATTCATAGTACGATCTCCTTCCGGTTCTATTAGACTACTACAAGGGTTGCCAATCCAGCATTGTGCTAAACATGCTAGTCAATTTCGAGTCATTGTCCTAGCCCGGAAAATTCATAAATATGCACAATCTCGCTTGTCTATTGATTCCACAAGAAATATATCCTCAGTCGCTCGTAATCACCGATACGAGACTTCTTCGGATATTTCCTTGTGAAATCAATATACTGCGCGATCT
>JAAEPH010000085.1 GCA_024232855.1 Gammaproteobacteria bacterium | reverse complement strand
GCAAAACGCCAATATTTTGGGTCATTTTTGGTCGAAATAGGGGAATTTGACCCCCTGGGGTGTCAATATACAGGGACCCCTCCTACTGTTTGGTAAACTATTTTGAAGAGACACTATCATGCTTCATTTCTAAAGTGTTTTGTGGCTGTTTTGTCCAACCAAATGGTTCAAATTGAGGAGTTACTAGCAAAACGCTAATATTTGGGGTCATTTTTGGTCAAAATATGGGTATTTGACCCCCTGTGGTGGTCATATAGAGAGATACTCCCTATTGTTTGGGGATTCATTTTGAAGAAATACTATACTAATTTAGTTTAAATGCCACAATGTGTCTGCTTTGTATCATTTAATGGTAAAAACCCGGATGTTATTAGCAAAACGCCAATATTTTGGGTCATTTTTGGTCGAAATAGGGGAATTTGACCCCCTGGGGTGTCAATATACAGGGACCCCTCCTACTGTTTGGTAAACTATTTTGAAGAGACACTATCATGCTTCATTTCTAAAGTGTTTT
>JAAEPH010000084.1 GCA_024232855.1 Gammaproteobacteria bacterium | reverse complement strand
GCAATGATCGGCGTCGGCATTCCATTGTTCGTGGTGACGATGGTGTCGCAGAACATTCCCGGCATCGCGGTGCTGCGTACCGCGGGCTACAGAGCGCCTGTTTCGTCGATCATCGGCTGGACCGGCATTACCACCCTGTTATTCGCTCCGTTCGGCGGCTTTGCGTACAACCTCGCGGCCATCACCGCGGCCATCTGTACCGGACCGGAGGCGCATGCCGATGCCGGCAAGCGCTATCTCGCCGGCTTGAGCACCGGCGTGCTTTACCTGCTGCTGGGCATTTTCAGCGGCGCGATCGCATCGCTGTTTGCCGCCTTCCCCGGCGAATTCGTGTTCGCGCTGGCCGGGCTTGCCCTACTGTCCACCATTGCCAACAGCCTCTATACGGCGGTTTCCGACGACGCCTCGCGCGAAGCGGCGGTGATCACTTTCGTAATGACCGCCTCGGGCGTCAGCCTGTTTGGAATCGGAGCCGCCTTCTGGGGCCTGGTGGCGGGCGTTGTCGCAAATTTTGTACTCGGTAAAATGAAATCATGATGCGATTATTTCACCCCAGTTTGTACGAATTCGATAATCCACAGCCTTCATACCGGGAAGCCAGCAGAAATCCGGGGACAGGAAATCCGGGGACAGTATACCTATTTCATCGAGGCCCCTTCCAACTCAGATCTCTATCGAAATAGGTATACTGTCCCCGGAATCCGGATTCACCATGCAAATCGAACTTTCCTCTCAGGCCAGGCCTTTAAACCAGTACCCTTTGTACTGGGCGGAATGCTTTGGCACCGCGCCCATGCTGCCGATGTCGCGCGCCGAGATGGACGCGCTCGGCTGGGACAGCTGCGATATCATCATCGTCAGCGGCGACGCCTACGTCGATCACCCCAGCTTCGGCATGGCCATCATCGGTCGCCTGCTGGAGGCGCAGGGCTACCGCGTCGGTATCATCGCACAACCCGACTGGCATTCAGCCGAAGCCTTCAGGCAGCTCGGAAAACCCAATCTGTTTTTCGGCGTAACTGCCGGCAATATGGACTCGATGATCAATCGCTATACCGCCGATCGCAAGATTCGCAGCGACGACGCCTATACCCCGGACGACGTCGGCGGCAAGCGCCCCGATCGCAGCTCGATAGTCTACGCGCAACGCTGTCGTGAAGCTTTTGCCAAAACACCCATCGTCATCGGCGGCATCGAAGCCTCTTTGCGCCGCATCGCGCACTACGATTACTGGCAGGACAAGGTGCGCCGCTCCATCCTCGCCGATGCGAGGGCCGACATCCTGCTCTACGGTAATGCCGAACGCGCGCTGGTGGAACTCGCCTGGCGGCTCGCCAACGGCGCCGCCATGGAAGATATCACCGACATTCGCGGCACCGCGTTCTTCGTCAAGGAGCTACCGCCCGACTGGACCGTGATCGACTCGACCAATGTCGAAAAGCCTGGACGCGTCGAAAATCCGCCAAACCCTTACGCGATCCTCGATGAAACGGCCCGTACCGCGGGCGCCGACAACCCCGCGCCGAGTGCCGACATCCGCCTCGAGGGCAAGCTGGCCCGCGTCCGGCAAAAACTCGAGAAGCGCCTCAAGACGGTTGTGCGCCTGCCGTCGTTCAACGACGTCAAGCGCGACCCGGTGCTGTACGCCCACGCCAACCGCGTTTTGCATCTCGAAACCAATCCCGGCAATGCGCGCGCGCTGGTGCAAAACCAGGGCGGCCAGAAAATCTGGTTCAACCCGCCGCCGATTCCGCTGACCACCGGGGAAATGGACTACGTCTTCGGTTTCGATTACGCGCGCGTACCCCATCCCGTCTATGGCAAGACCCGTATCCCGGCTTACGAGATGATCCGTTTTTCGGTCAACATCATGCGCGGCTGTTTCGGCGGCTGCAGCTTTTGCTCGATTACCGAGCACGAGGGGCGCATCGTCCAGAACCGCTCGCAAGGCTCCATTCTGCGCGAGATCGAGGCGATGCGCGACAAGGTGCCGGGCTTTACCGGGGTGGTCTCCGATCTCGGCGGACCGACCGCCAACATGTACCGTATCGCCTGCAGGTCCAGGGCCATCGAGACCGCCTGCCGCCGCCCGTCCTGCGTCTACCCCGGTATCTGCGAAAACCTGAACACCGATCATTCGGCGCTGATCGAGCTCTACCGCTGCGTGCGCGCGCTCGATGGCGTCAAGAAGGTCCTCATCAGTTCCGGGCTGCGCTACGACCTCGCGGTCGAATCACCGGCCTACATCGAGGAACTGGTGACGCATCACGTCGGCGGCTACCTCAAGATTGCGCCCGAACACACCGAACCGGGGCCGTTATCGAAAATGATGAAACCCGGCATGGGCAGCTACGACCGATTCAAGACACTGTTTGAAAAATACTCCAGAAAGGCGGGCAAGGAACAATACCTGATTCCCTACTTCATCGCCGCTCATCCCGGGACGACCGATGAAGACATGATGAACCTGGCGCGGTGGCTGAAGCGCAACGGCTTTCGCGCCGACCAGGTGCAGAACTTTTACCCGTCGCCGATGGCGACCGCCACGGCGATGTATCACAGCGGCAAGAATCCGCTCAAGCGCGTGCGCCGCGACAACGAAGTGGTCGAAACCGCAAAAGGAGAAAAGCAGCGGCGTTTGCACAAGGCGTTTCTGCGTTACCACGATCCGGCTAACTGGCCGATGCTGCGGGCCGCGCTCAAGGCCATGGGGCGCGAGGATTTGATCGGCGGCGGCAAATCCCAGCTGATTCCGCTCTATCAGCCTCGTGATGGAGAGGCTTACCGCAGCCCGCGGCGCAAGAACAGTTATCGAGGAAAAGGCAGTGGCCTCAAAAAGGACCGCCTGCTAACCCGGCACACGGGACTGCCACCACGCAAGTAGGACCGCTGTCCTGGCCGTTCAAGGCCAGCTTCAGGCGGCTTCCATTTCGCGGATGTGTTGCTGGCAGCGTTTCATCGCAGCCGCCATCTCTATGCCGTTTTGAAATCGTTCGCCGGCTTCTTTTTGCAAGGCCTTGTTGATCAGGCTGTTGACGCAGTTCGGCAGGTCGGCGCGGGAGCGGCGAATGTCGGGGTGTTGTTCATTGGTGATATTGAACATCAGGTTGGCGATGGACTCGCCCTGGAAGGGTAGTTCGCCCGACAGCATCTGGTACAGGGTCACGCCCAGTGCAAACAGGTCGGTGCGTCCGTCGACCTTCTTGCCGGCGATCTGCTCGGGCGACATGTAATACGGGCTGCCGAGCACCATGCCGGCCTTGGTCTTGCTCGCATCGGTCAGACAAGCGACGCCGAAGTCGGTTATCTTGGCGGCGCGCTTGTTGTGATCGTAGATGATATTGGCGGGCTTGATATCGCGGTGCACCACGTATTGCTTGTGCGCGTAGTCGAGCGCCAGCGCAACGCTGCCGACGATATGGAACACCTGGCTGGCCGGCAGCAGGGTCTTGGAAGTGTTGTAGGCGGTCAAGTCCTTGCCCTTGAGATAATCCATTGCGATATAGGCGAGATCCTGCTCATCGCCGACATCGTAAACGGTAACAATATTGGGATGGTCGAGCCTGCCCGCTGCCTCCGCCTCGCGGAAGAAACGGGCCTTGACTTCATCGCGCATGTCATCTTCGATCTCGGCCCCCAGCATCATAGTTTTGATCGCCACGGTACGTCCGATCTTTTCATCCCGGCCGAGATACACCATTCCCATGGCGCCGCGCCCGATTTCACTGTCGATCCGGTAACGCCCGAGTTTCGGTTTCTGCACACCTTCACTGCTGGAGATCAGGTTGGGTCCAGGCCCGTTGGTATCGCGCCCGGCCAGCACCACGGTATTCGCGGCGTGATCATTCTGCGCGAGGCGCTCGCCGACATCGTTGAATTTTTCTTCGTGTTCGAGAATAAACTTGAAAACCGCCCCCGCCTTGTTGAACTGACGCTTGCGCTCGTAATCGAGACCGATGTTGTACACCTGGCCGAGCAAAGCCTCGTCAACCCGACAGGACCGATACCTGGCGAAGGCCTGGTCCAGCTGTCCCTGTGCTTGCAGTGACATACCAAGCTGCAGATTGACGGCCGATAGCTCGCTCTGCGCATTGTCGAGGTGGGCCTGGATCGCCTTGCGCGTACCGAGCACCAGGTGGCCCACGATCAACATGACGGCCGCGGCCATCATCGGCAACCACAGCGACTGCGAACTCATCAGCAGAAAATGCGCATTGAATATCATCACCAGTAAAAACAGGCTCAGGAAAAATGCGGTGTTGTTGCGGAACCGGCCCAGCAGCAGTATCAAATAGATTCCGACAACGACGATCAAGCCGCGCTGCACCCAGACGTTCCATTCGGGCGAACGATACTGTTCGTTCTTGAGAATGCTCGAAACCGTATGCGCAGCCGCCAGGGTCGAGGAAATCGACTCCCCGGTTGGCGTTAACATCGGTTGTTCGAGGCGCGGCGTATCCAGCCCGATAATCACGATTTTATCGTTAAACAACCTCATGTCGACGCTGCCATCGAGTACATCGATCAGCGAATAAACCGGGAAGGCCGGTTTGCCGTCACTGCCCTGGTAGAACCTTGGATAAATTCGGAGATCAATATCCGTGCGGAGATCCTTGTCTCCAAGCATCGGATTGACGCTGCTTTTGGTTCCGATGTGCTGCATCGACATGCCTTTGCTGCGAGTCGCCAGCATCAACGCGAAAGACGGCAGGTACTCATTGCCATACTGCACGATCAGCGGTTCGCTGGAAAAGTATTCGGTCGTACTGATCACACCGACGGCGCCGACCTGGCGGGTAAGCTTGTTGAGTGGTGGGAAAATTTCAGCCGCGAGAGTCACCCGCGGCGCTGGCCATCCGAAACCACGACTGACGTTGGCGACGCTAACATCCGGCAAGTCGAAACGCTGCATGTGAATCGAAAGTGAAGGGGGCAGTCCGGAGATCGGTTCGCTGGTCGCAGTATAGGGCATCGCCAGAACGATGCGCCCCGCCCCCTTGAAACTGGCCGCGAGTTTATCATCGCCGCGCAGGGCCGTCTCGGTCACGCGTAAGGCGCGATTGACGCGCGTGCTGAGTTTCTTCTCTTTCTTGAGGATAGCGCGCAGTTCCGTCAACGAAGAGCGCGCAGCCTGGTTCTGCTCGCCATCGAGCGACAGGTTCAGCCCGATCACTCTGGGTTTGGCTCTCCCCAGTACTAGCGTAGTTTCCGCAAGTACATCGCGCGTCCAGGGCCAGGCGCCCAGCGCCTTGAGGGATTTGTCGTCGATGGCGACAATGGCAATGTCTTCAAGTGGTTCCTTGTCGGCGGAAAGGCGCACGCCGAGATCATAGGCCTTGCGATCGAGCGCGGAAAACAGCCCGGCTTCCGCAAGCACCAGAAACAGAACGGTGATAACCAGTCCAACAAACCAGTCGAGTTTTATCAAGGGTATAATCGAGCGCATTAAAAAGTGGTAATACAGTACCTGGCCTCCAACCCCTATTTTATAGTCCATACAGATCAGAATTTCCGCATCGATTTTGCCGTAGCGTCGTAACATCGTGATCGACATCCCATCTTGCGGGTCAAAAATGGGCGATTTCACCCGCTGTTGATGATATTTGATCGTCCTTGACTTGCCCTGCCGACTCCCGCTTCGGGTTGATCGCAGAGAAAAATTGCTCTCGCGGCCATATTCTTTTAGCCTTGTATCCCTCATGCCCGAATCAATCAAGCTTCTGTCTAGCCGGCGCTTCCGCCCTTTTTTCCTGACGCAATTGCTGGGTGCGTTCAACGACAACCTCTACAAGAACGGGTTGACGATATTTGTCGCCTTTCAGGCCGCCGCGGTCTCGCAACAGCAGAGCAATACCCTGGTCAATGTTGCCGCCGGATTATTCATTCTGCCCTTTTTCTTGTTTTCGCCGATCGCGGGCCAGCTCGCCGACAAGTACGAAAAAGCAATGTTGATCCGGCACATCAAGCTGCTCGAAATCGGGATCATGCTGCTCGGCGCAGGCGCCTTCCTGCTGCAAAGCCCGGTATTGCTGGTCGCCATTTTGTTTTTAATGGGAACACAGTCAGCGCTGTTCGGCCCGGTGAAATACAGCCTGCTGCCGCAGGCGCTGAAACCCGATGAGCTGGTCGGCGGCAATGCCATGGTCGAGTTCGGTACTTTTCTCGCCATCCTCGCGGGCCTGATGGCCGGTTCCTTCTTCATGTCACAGGGGGCAGCGGTAATGGCGCTAGCCGTGGTGATTACCGCCTGCGTCGGTTACTGGGCCAGCCGCACTATTCCGTCACTGGCGCCTGCGGCGGCGGATCTGAAGATCAGTTTCAACATCCTCCGGCAGGGGCTCAGCATCCTGCACGACGCACGCGCCAATCTGAGCGTGTTTTACTCGGTGATGGGGATATCCTGGTTCTGGTTTATCGGCATTACCTACGTCACCCAGCTGCCAAACTTCGTACGATATGAACTGGGCGCAAACGAAAACGTTTATGTTTTACTGCTGGCCATGTTTTCGCTGGGCATCGGCGCAGGATCGTTTTTATGCGAACGCCTGTCCGGGCGCAGGGTCGAGATCGGTCTGGTTCCGATCGGCGCCCTCGGCCTGACCCTGTTCGGTATCGATCTCTATTTTAGCCAGGGCCTGTCCGTGCGCCCGCAGTTAATCGGACCGATCGAATTTATAGAACAAACATCGAGTCTGCGCGTGTGTTTTGACATCGTCATGCTCGGTATCTGTGGAGGCCTGTATACGGTACCCCTGTACGCCCTGGTGCAGCAGCGCAGCAAAGCCCGCAAGCGCTCGCGCATCATCGCCGCCAACAACATCATCAATGCCCTGTTTATGGTGGCGGCATCGCTGTATGGGCTGTTTGCCCTCGCCGTCGGGGTATCCATTCCGATGCTGTTTCTGATCATGGCCCTGATGAATGCGGCGGTCGCGCTGTTCATCTTCATGCTGGTGCCCGAATTCATCATGCGCCTGCTGGTCTGGTTGCTGGTGCATACCATTTACCGGGTCGATGAACGCGGCCTCGACAACATCCCCGGGGAGGGGCCTGCGCTGCTGGTCTGTAATCATGTCAGCTTCGTCGATGCACTGGTGCTGGCCGGCTGCATACGCCGCCCAATTCGTTTCGTCATGTACTACCGTATTTTCGAGCAGCCGCTGCTGTCTTTTATTTTCAGGACGGCGCAGGCAATTCCGATCGCGGGCGCACATGAAAACAAGGCAATGATGGAACGGGCCTTCGACGATATCAGCACCGCTCTCGCCAGCGGTGAACTGGTTTGCATTTTTCCCGAGGGCAAGATAACCGAAAGCGGTGAGCTGAACAATTTCAAGCCGGGCGTCAGCCGTATCCTCGAGCGTGATCCGGTTACCGTCGTACCGCTGGCCTTGCGTGGACTGTGGGGGAGCTTTTTTAGCCGCGCCCATGGCAATGCCATGTCGCGCCTGTTTCCGCGAGGCCTGCTGAGCCGCATTGAGCTGGTCGCCGGCGACATCATCGAGGGTGGGCGGGTTTCCCCCAAAGAGCTGCACCAGCACGTCTTCGAACTGCGCGGCGACAGGCTCTAGCCTGCATTTCCTTTAACCTAGAAAACGCAGTAGGGCGCGAAAAAGATGCGCACCAAAAGTAGGCGCCATGAGGCGAGCGATTGATTTAGCCCGGAGAATTCATAAATATGCGCAAAAATCGCGCAGTATATTGATTTCACAAGGAAATATCCGAAGAAGTCTCGTATCGGTGATTACGAGCGACTGAGGATATATTT
>JAAEPH010000083.1 GCA_024232855.1 Gammaproteobacteria bacterium | reverse complement strand
TTTTAAATCGCCTTGTGACAATCGGCAGGCCGGTGGCCCGACAAATTCATATGGTCTGGAATCGCTGCATACGGGTGACTCTATCGAGTTTGAAGCCAATTGTGAACAGAGGACGGTCCCGTTACTGCGGACACCGTTACTCTACGGGTGAGCTTAAAATAATGAAAAAATGCATGAGATTCAGTGCAGTAGACGACCGCAGTAGATTCAACTGAGGATTTTAGGATCATGTCCATTCGGGTTTTCGAACACCCGGTATTGCTTAGCCTGCATCACGGCGACGATAGCTTCGACCTTCGGGCATTGTATTCGCGGCATTGCGGAATCCTCTATTGCATGACCTGTCGATGATAACCCATCTCGACACCAGCGACCCAGGGATCAAATCAAACAGCCCGGCCTCCTCAAAACCGTGGTAATCGTGTCATGTAGCGCCATGGCAACAACCGTCTCATTTTTAAATAAAAACCTGCGGTTTACCTAATTTGGGCGATGTATTACTAAACCTAAGTTGTTAGGGTTTCAGTTATTGTTTGCATAAAAGCTAGTGCTCTTGACTTATGACCGTGGACGATACAGATCCCGACTGGGGACATTTTGATAATACGGATAGTACTGACCGTAACCTGACAACGAATATCTCCGAAACCTTTGCGTACTTGTCGAATGAAGGTCGGGCAAAGCGAAGGAAACAAAAACTCCGCGAGAAGCTGGTACGGGCGCATATCGAACAGCAGATCCAGGCACCTTCAATGCTTAAATCCATTGTCGACAAACTAAGCCGATTGCCATAGCCCGTCATGTTACACGACTCGCCAGAAACGTCCTTACACCCGGGCTCATACCTTCAGGAACTACTGATATGGCGGCATGTCAGTGCTGAAGAATTTGCCGACATAACGGGCATAGGCAAAACAAAAGTCATCGACATCATAAAAAAACGCCGCGACATCGATAAAACGGTATCCGAGGGTCTGGCCGCCTATTTTGGAAATTCGTCGAAATTCTGGCTCGATCTTCAGGAACACTTTGACCAACGGAAATGGGGCGTGCGAAACACTGAATACCGCACCAGCCCGACTGCAGGAGAGTAATACAGGTGCAAAATACTCATAAGTCACAATCACAGGCGAAGGTAATGTGGGCGGAAGGACATTTTGGAATGCGGTTTCGCGAGGGAGTATTTGTCATTGCCCTGATCACTTTCCTGGCTTTCATGCTGTCTTCATAGCGCGCAAGTATCCCATTGCCTGGACTCGGAAGTTCCGGGAATACGTTACCCATCTCGCCAATCTCAATTATTGTAAATACACTGCCGCCGGGTGTTACCACCAACCATCGAAACCCATTCAGGCCTCGACCATGCCGAGAAGCCGCTGATTGATCAGCACATCGGCGTCGCGCATGATGCGGTCGATCAGTTCCTTGCAGCTGGGCACGTCGTCGATGAGGCCGGCCACCATACCGCAGGACCAGACGCCGGCTTCCATATCACCATCCAGCATGACTCTCGGGTAGACACCTGCCACCTCGTCGATGATGTCTTCAATCTTTAACTTATCTCCGAGTGCCCGCTCCTTGTCGAGCAGACGCCCGGCAGCGGCGTTGTTCAGTACCCGCTCGGTGTTGCGCAACGGCCGCATCACCAGTCGCGTATCCAGTTCGCTGGCGGCGACGATGGCCGCCTTGACGCGCGCGTGAACCGGCGCCTCGCGCGTGGCGATAAAACGGGTGCCCATGTTGATGCCCTCCGCGCCCATGGCGAGCGCGGCCACCAGGCTGCGCGCATCCGCCATGCCGCCGGAGGCCACGAACGGAATGGTCAGTTCCTGCGCGGCGCGCGGCAGCAGGATCATGTTGGGGATATCGTCCTCGCCGGGGTGACCGCCGCATTCGAAGCCGTCCACCGAGACCGCGTCGCAGCCGATCGATTCGGCCTTCTGCGCATGGCGCACCGAGGTGCACTTGTGAATGATCCTGATGCCGGCCTGCCGCAGTGCCGGCAGGTGCTCCTGCGGGTTGCGGCCGGCAGTTTCAACCACGGTTACGCCACCGTCGATAACGGCCTTGATGTAGCCAGGGTAATCGGGTGCGGACAGGCTCGGCAGAAAAGTCAGGTTGACGCCAAAGGGTTTGTCGGTCATCTCCCTGCACCTGGCGATCTCGTCGGCGAGGTCCGCGGCGGTGGGTTGCGTCAGCCCGGTAATGATGCCGAGCCCGCCCGCATTCGACACCGCCGCCGCAAGCTCGGCAAAGCCCACGAAGTGCATGCCGCCCTGGATAATCGGATGCTCGATGCCAAAGAGTTCGGTGATGCGTGTTTTCATGCGACAGTCTCGATATTTTTAACCCGGCAACAGTATATATCGCCTCACTTCCCGAAATCGAGCGTCATCCAGGCATCGACGACGGGGTCGCCGCCGTTACGGGTGCAGTTCAATGTCAGCTCGAGCATTCTGCGTCCATTACTATCGTCGCGGTACTTGTCGGTGACCACGAGATCATGCGCCAACGCTTCGCCCGGCCAGAAGACGTTGCGAAAACGCGCCTTGAAAAACCGCACCGCGGCGGGGTCGAGCCAATGTGCCGCCATCGCCGCCAGCTGGCTTGCCTGGTGCGACCCCAGCCCGAACACGTTCGGGTAACCCATGGAGCGGGCCCAGACCAGGTCGTAATGCAGCGGGTTGTCTTCGCCGACCACGCTTTGGAAGCGCACGATATCACCGGTACGCAGCGGCCCGGTATCGACCCTGCCGCAGCTCATGCCGACCTCGACCTGCTCCCAGCTGCTACGTTCAAGCTGCGCGAAATAATCCACCGGATCGAGGTTTTCAGGGTAGTCCGGGCGATAGTCCGGGATAGCTACGCTCCAGTCGCCTGCGTCAGGTGCATTTTCGGTGGTTACCGTGGTCGAGCGCTCCTCGGCAACCAGCTCACCCGCCAGGTTGCGAAACTCGGTCAGCATGGTCAGGAAAGTCAGGTCACCGCCGCGGCCTCCCTGTTTGCGCCAGACGTTTTCCAGCGACGCGCGGCAATGCAGGCGGTCGCCCGCGCGCGGCAGCGCGCCATGAAAGCGAAACGATTCCTCGGCATGCAGCGGCACCGACAGGTCGTGATCGATCTGCTCGAACACGGTGCCGCGCGGTCGTTCCAGCGAGTAACCCCAGCTATAGGCCGCGGTAATCAGGAAGCTCGCCGGGATCAGCGGCAGCGGCGCTATCAAGATCGGTCAGAAGCTCGCCCGGTGCTTCGCGATCGGCGTTCAAACTTTGCGCGGCGCTGATCCGGGCCGCGACCGCAAGCGCCTCCAGCGCATCGCTGAATCCAAGCAGGGGAGCAATGCCGAGATCGATCAGGTGTTTGCGTAAATCGGGAACCAGCCCCTCGGGGAGAATACCCGCCACCGCGCAGGGGATATCGTGTCTCTCGGCGACCTGCGCCATCGCTTCCATGGCGGGGTACCAGGCGCGATCGGAGCCGAGCGCATCCGGGCGAGGCACATCCAGGAAGAAACAGGCCATGTCGGCAACGCCGTCGGTCAGTTGCTCGAGGCAATCGGCGATCTGCTCGCCGTCCTGCAACGACATGCCGGTTTTCGAGGCCCAGGGCAGGTTCAGGTCGAGCGGGTTTGCGACCGGTACGATATCCGGCAGTAGCGCGCGCATGACCTCCGCGTTAGCGCTTTCGGGTTGCCGCAGTTCGATGCCGAGTTCGGGCATGCCGGCGACGATCAAGCTGTTGAGCCCACCCGAGACTGTGATCGCACTGAGCCGATTGCCGCGCGGCACACCGCCGATGGTGAGGAATTTCAGGGCTTCCACCATCGCCTTGGGCGTGGAAACCCCGACCACGGCGTAGCGCCGGCAAAAGGCGCGCCACAGGTCGCGTTCCACGACCATCGCGCTGGTGTGACTGATCGCCACCGTTTCCGCGGCGGCGGTATCGCCGCCCTTGAGCGCGATCACGGGAATGCCTTTCTCGAGCGCGTGCCAGCACGCCCGACCGAGAGCGGCGCCGTCATCCAGCCCTTCGATATAAATGCCGATGGCGCGTACGCGCTCGTCGGCAAGCACCGATTCGATACAGTCGGCGACATCGACCACGGCCTGGTTGCCGGTGCTGATCGCATAGCCCAGCGGGAAGCCCTGCTCGACATTGGTAATGCCGTAGAGAAAGGCGCCGCTTTGCGAAACGATCGCGGCGGCGAGCGCGGCGAGCGCCGCCACCGCTTCGATCGAACGTTCCGCCGACATTGCAATCAACGCGGCATCGGGTGCCCGCGGCAAGTCTTCGATGCGGGCATAACAGGATAGCCCCCCGATCTCGTCGCGTACCGGGTTGACCACCCAGATTTCCCCGTCAAAGCCGGCTTCGCGGCTGGCCGTGACCGCTCCCTCAACCTGTCCGCCGCCGATATAGGCGATGTGCCGGGGCCGCAGCAAGCGATTCAGGTTGCGCTGACGTTTCTCACCAGGGAACATCAACATTCAGCGCCCCTTCGCTCTGGCTCGCGCCGCGATGCGACGGCGTTGATGCCCTCCCGGGAATTCTTGCCGTTACGCGAAACCTGCAGATTGTAATCAGTCATCAGCTAGCGCTACCGATAGTCGCCTGAACCGGGACCACACTAATTGAAGCGATGCGGCGCGAGTTTCCCGTATGTGTCATGGCGCTAACCTGCTGCGACCCGCCGCCCTCAGAACAGGTATTCGGTGATAGCATGTTACGCCGTGCAAAGCCGGTAATGATTTGATACCGTCGAGGCTCGTTGACACAACAGACCTGCAGGAAATCCAATGACATTGGGCATCAATTTGATACTGGGAGTGGGATTGATTATCTATGGCATGTACATGCTGGTCAGGCGGCAGGTTGCTCCGCAGGATATTGAAAAGCTGCAGGCCCTGATCGAGTCCCACGGTGCAAAAACGGGCCGCTCCATTCATGTCGTCGGGCACACGGTTGTTCCGTTGGTGGCAGGAGTGTTACTGCTGATCGCGCACTTTCGCGCCTGAGGGAATTCTGCCGGATTCCGGTTGAGTGGACGTCATGCGGTCCGAAATGACGGGTGTTGTTGCGGTCAGTGGGAAACTGAATTTTTCCCCTTGCGCTTGCTCTCGTAGAGTTTCCTGTCGGCCTCGGCCATGATTACTTCCTCTTCGCCCGTTTCCTTCGAATAGCAGGAAACGCCGATACTTATTGTCGAGGCCACGCGCTTGCCGTCAGCACTGAAAGACGTATTTTCCACCGAGGCGCGGATACGCTCGGCGACTTCGGCTGCCTTGTCCGCGGTCGTTTCCGTCAGTATGGCAATGAACTCATCGCCGCCGTAGCGCGCCAGGAAATCCGTCTTGCGCAGCGATTCATCAATAACCTGGGCGATCGATATAATCAGCTTGTCGCCTACCGCGTGGCCGAATTCATCATTCACGGTCTTGAGATCGTCCGCATCCAGCATTAGCACCGAAAACGGCCTGTCATAGCGCGCGGCCTTCCGGGTCTCGGCTTCCAGTACCTTGTTGAAGGCGCGCCGGTTGTTGAGGCCGGTCAGTTCATCGGTGTCGGACAATTGCTCCAGCCCTTCACGGGCATTCTTGAGATCCGCGGCCAATAGCGAAGTCAGGTAGGCGACCATCAGATACGGCGCAAAAGTCATGGCCATCTCGCTGAACTGGAGCACCGAATAGCCATCCCCGTCATAGGTCGGCTGCACGAGATAAAAGTAAACGGCGGTGATTAGCGCAAATTCGAGCAGTGTCACTATTTTTCCCAGCGTCAGCCCGCTGCCGGGGCTTGCGCGCAGGCGACTAGCGGAAGGATAGCCGCGGGACCGGGCCAGGGATGGCCCATCGGAGCCAGCGCGCAAACCCCGGCAGCGGGCGACGTAAGGGAGGCGCTGGAATGACGGGAGGGTTAGGTCACGAATATGTAGCCGGCGCCGCGTACCGTCTTGATGATCTGGGGCTTGGAAGGCTCGGCCTCGATTTTTCGCCTGAGCCGGGTGATGCGGATATCGATGCTTCGATCGAACGGATCCCAGTCACGATTGTGCGAAAGACTCAGCAACCGGTCGCGGTCCAGAACCTTGTTCGGGTTTTCGGCGAAGGCTTTCAGCAAATCGAACTCCATGCTGGTCAGCGAAACGGACTGGCCATCCTTATCGAGCAGTTGATGCGCATCGAGATCGAGCGAATACTCGCCAAACTTCACGCTCGTGCCCGACTCCACTTCGCGCTCGATCGCCCCCCCGGGAGCGTCGCAACACGCTTTTCACCCGCGCCAGCAATTCGCGCGGTTCGAAGGGCTTGGTGACATAATCGTCGGCGCCCATTTCGAGGCCGACGATACGGTCGAATACCTCGGCGGCGGCCGACAGCATGATAATGCCGATCTGAAAGTTGCTGCGCAGGTAGCGGGCCAGGCTTAAACCGTCCTCTCCGGGCAGGTTGATATCGAGAATAGCCAGATCGAAGGTTTGCTCCTCGAGTATTTCGCGCATCTTCTCACCGTCCTCGGCAAGGGTAACGGAATACTCGTGTTTGCTGAGATACTTCTCCACCATCCAGCGCAAGTCGGCGTCATCGTCGACCACCAGTATCCTCCGACCGCTAGCCTGCATTTCTCACCACCCTCCTACTCGGCAATTGCTCCTGCATTGCTCTACCCCGAAGCGTCGGACCGCCGGGACGCCGGGCCGACGGGACGCCGGGCCGACGGAATGCCGCCCACAACATCCCTGCAGTCGTGCGGGCGCCGATAAGCTCGCTGTGGCGGGGCGTACTCCCGCCGGCCGGCTTAACGTAGTGTAAATTACGCCGGCACCGGCCTCTGGTCCGTGCGCCCCCCCCACAGCGGCTTCTCGACGCCCTCGCTACGGATCGTGGTGAGAAATGCAGGCTGGACACTACCGATCCACCGCCTTCAGCAACCGCTCGATTTTCGCACGCAGGCGCGGGAAATCGACGGGCTTGCTTTCGAAAACGTCGCAACCGGCATCGATAGCGCGGCGCTGGTGCCTGGGCAGCACGCTCGCCGACAGGGCTATGACGGGTATCGCTCGAGTCACGCAGTTTCCGCGCCGCTTCGAAACCATCCATTTCAGGCAACACAAGGTCCATGATGACCAGGTCGGGAAGTTCGTTGCGGGCCATCGCAACCCCCTCGAAACCGGTGCGCGCGATGCTGACTTCGAAGCCTTCGCGCTGTAACCGCTTGGACAACATGTAGATGTTGTCCTCTTTATCGAACAGGCAAAAGCCTTCCGAAATACTTTCGATGGCATTGTTGAGTTGCACGCGCGCCTCGTTCAGTTCGCGCAGATTGTACTCCTCGACCTCGATCACGGTCTTGCGAAACACCTCCAGGGTGCGCGCCATCTGCGCGATTTCGTCGTCTGCCGGGTCGACAATCGGCTTGTCGAAATTGCCGCCGGCAATCGACACCATGTTTTCGCCAAGCAATTTCAGACGACTGACCAGGCGGCGATCGACGTACAACCATACGATCAGCACCGAACACAGCAATGCCAGCAGTACCACGGTGACCATGAAAAACAGCCCTTCCTTCTGCACCTTGAGGGCGTCGCGGTTGGCGCTGTTGATATCGTTCAGGGCGGTGTTCACCAGCCGATCTACAGCCGCCGTCAGGCGCTGCGCCAGCAGCTTGTTTTCTTCGGCGAACTGAAATCCGTGCTCGGCCGATTCGAGTTCACGGGCACGATGCTCCATCAGGCTCTGCGGGTCCGAGAGATACTGAAACACGGATTTCATCGGGGTTTGCAGCGAAGCGCGCACATCCCCGGGCAAACCCTGCAGCAATGCCTGCGCCTGCTCGCGCGAACGATCGGCCGGAAACTCCAATAGCGCCAGGTCGTTGCGCCTGGACTCGTTCGCCACCCGCAGCATATGGTCGTAAAAGGTCCGCATTTCGAAATTCAACAGTTGCAGGGGCTGCAGCGCGGTGCTTGCCTCGAGCAACTTTTCACTGTCGATCACTTCATCGTTAGCCGCGGCGTTTTGCAGTTGCAACAGGCGCGCCTTGGAACGCAGCAAGCGCGGCCTGAAACAAGCGAGGACGGGCGATCGACGGTAATCGCCCGTCCTCATTTTTGTGCTTTGTGTTGCCGGCGCGCCCTAAGCGACCTTGATATGCCAGGGTTCGTAACGCACGCCAAACGGATTTTGCTGCGGGTAGCGGATATCCAGGTAGCCGAGGTCGATGAGGCGTTTGAACTCATCGGTTTGCGCGAAAGCCTCGCTGAAGTTCTTTCTGCCGAACCCTTTCTTGCCGACATCGAAATCGCCGACCGCGTGATAGGAATGTCCCGGCGGCGCCAGCGAGAAGGAGGCGAGCGACAGGTTGCCATCGACCCGCTCGGCCTTGTTCATGAACAGATAAACCTGCTTGACCACGCTGCGAATCCCCGAAGTCAGCACTACCGAATCGCCCAGGTCGCGGCGAATCCTGTTAAAGGTTTCGGTCGAGGCGCCCTTGAAGAGGAAATGGCCGCTCGTCGGGATCTTGACGATATCCCGCCTGGCAATGCTTGCCGAGAGGCTGGTTACCACCTTGTCGCCGTAAAAACCAAGCGTTTTCGCATCGGTGGAAAACATTTCCTCGATCAGGCCCAGTTCACCACGGGTGAAGGCGCCGATCGAGTCGCGGGCGCGCGCAAACTTGAGGGACTGGTCCCAGCCGATAATGTTGAAGTTACCGTGGCCGACGTAACTCTGCAGGCGCCGCAAACGCGCGAGCGCGCCACCGAAGACGATGCGCTGCGCGGGATTGAGGATGACATCCGGCGGCGTCACGGGAGCAGCCGGTTCACTCGCAATTTGATCGAGCGGCATGCTGTCGGGGTGAAAATCCGTGATCGGCGGCGCGTAACGGCCGCGCATCAACGGCACCGGAGCCCCGCTAGACGGCAGCCTGGCCGTGGCGAGTCCCCCGCTATTTGCCGCGGGCGGCATCACCCGGCGACGCGCGTGACCGCTGGCAAACAGGGTTGTCACCAATCCCGCCCCGGCGGCGATAAAAGTACGCCTATCGATCATATATACATCTTTATAGCACTACCGGCCGGAAAATTTCGAGCTTATGGTTACCCGGCGACACTCGTTTCATCCCAACTGGATTGCGGTCGCGATTACCGCAGCAACCAGGAGTCTGTGCCGCAGCCGGGAAATTTCTACGGCGCCGACTCCTGGCCCGCATCTTCGTCCGCATCGACGGTTTCCGCTTTTTCCTTGCGGTAATAAACTTCGGGCAGGTAGTCGTCGAAGGCGATTCCATACAGTTCCCATATCGTGATGAACAGGGAAGCGATCAACGGGCCGATGAAGATACCGGCGATACCAAACATCATTATGCCGCCGAGCGTGCCGAAGAAGATCATCAGCTCATGCATCCTGGTGTCCTTGCCCACGAGCATCGGACGCAGCACATTATCCAGGCTGCCGACAACCACCCCGCAAAATGCCATCAACCCCAACCCGGCAGCGACACTATCCTGCATGATCAGCATGACCGCGGCGGGAAACCAGACCAGCGCCGAGCCGATGCTCGGAATCACCGAAAGCAGGGCCATCACCGCCCCCCAGAATACGGCATTGTCAATGCCGGCAACGGCGAGCGCCACGCCGGCGAGGCCGCCCTGCAATACGCCGATCACCAGGCTGCCTTTCAGGGTCGCGCGCGTGACCGACGTGAACTTGTTGAGCATCAGGCTCTCGTCATCGCTGTTCATTGGCAGGTAATAAAGAACCTTGCTGACCAGCTTGCCGCCGTCCATCTGGAAAAAAAACATGGTGTACAGGAACACAAATGCCATGAAGAGGAAGTTCGCCGTACCCAGCGTGGCCTGCGACAGCGCGGCCACGATCCAGTTACTGAGGGTGCCAACGAGTTCCCCTGCCTTCCCCAGGATCAATCCACGATAGGGTTCGAGATATTCGAAAAAGGGTAGACCTTGCATAAATTCCGTGAGCTTGTCGGGATGCTCCAGGTTCTGCTTTATCCAGGGCACCACGGTCTGGCCGACATCGATCGCCTGACCGACGACAAGGCCGATCAACAACAACAATGGAATCAGCACGATAACGATCATCAACAATAGCGTGGCCAGCGATGCGAAGTGCCGGCGCCCCTTGAACAGGATGTTTAGCCGCCGATAGACCGGCCGCGCCAGGGCACTGAAAAGGCCGGCAAGAAATATAGACATCAGGAACTGTTGAATCATCGAAAAAAACAGCGCCGATATGCCGATGACCATCAGTACCAGAACCGATTTGCTGACATTTCCCTGATTCATGTATTTCCCCCCGGCCATGTCGATGCGGCCTCGTTTCACGGAACACTAGCAGCTAGCGTAGATCGCGATCGAGTATAACGCCATCAGGGATGTCAGAAAGCACAGTTTTTCATATCGTAAGTACGCCTCGCGACACCCATTTGCAAACGGCCGGTTTATATCGGCTTGTAGCGTTGCACGGCAGGACAGCGCAGGTCTGTTAAGCTGTGCCAATGACAAATATACGCGCGCGCGATTTGGGTCTTGACTTCCCGGGCACCCCCGGCAAGTACAATTCAATCACCGACGTGGCCGGCGTCAGGGTCGGTTTCAGCACACTGACTGATGCCGCGCGTAACATACGCAGCGGCGTCACGGCGATAATTCCGCGCATTGAGACGGATATCCCGCAACCGGTCCGGGCCGGCAAGCCCTCGATGTTGCACAGGAGCCACTTGAGATCGGGATACCTGGATCCGCTCTACCTGGCCACGGTGGAATCGGTGGAAGAAGCCGTCATCAATGCACTTGTGGCGGGAAAAGATACCCCCACCTTCAAACCCGAAGGCAAGCTATGTCATGCAATCGACCATGCGGAACTGGTAGACGTCCTGCGCCGGTATGGGCGTTTGACGCCTACCGATGGCTAGTGGTCGAACAACTAGGATGCCTCGAGGTTTCTCACAAATCGGTGGGTCATCGACACATTCTTTAGTCGATACAAAGCAGCGGGGCGTCCGCCTTCCTGCCGCTTCTCACCCGTGTCGACAAGCAATTCTGCTTGCTCTATACGCCTGCGAAAAGACCGTTTCTGAATCGATTTTCCGATGAGAAGTTCGTGCAGATGCTGTAATTCGGATAACGTGAATTTTTCCGCAAGAGCATAGCCCGGCAATATCGAATACAGAGCGCGTTGTCGCATGCGTTCTCGTGCACTGAGGACGATGTTTCGATGGTCAAAGGCCAGTTTCATCTTCAGGGCCTCTTCGATTTCGAACCATTGAACATCAGAAACAGTACTCACATGTTGCTCGCAATTCTGATGTGCAATCAAGGCAGTATAGACAACCGTTACGGACCACCCCCGGGGATCTCGAGTTTGATTGCCAATGCTTTCAAGCTGGTCAAAAAAGGGCGGTTCAACGCTGGTTTTCTCAACCAGCTTACGCAGGGCCGTTGACTCTATATCCTTATCGGTCTCGATATCTACAATTCCACCCGGTAATCCCCACTTTCCCGTTTCTGGCTCAGACGACCTTTGCACCAAAAGAACTTTCAGCGACTTTTCGTGATAGGTGAACAACACTGAATCAACGGTTAGAAGCGGCAGACTAAATGCTTTTCTGCCACGCTTTCCAGCTTTTCGCTTCTTGCTCATAGTGATCTCCTGGGCGAATTGCCTGCTATCTTAACGCAAACGCCAAGAATTTGTGACTTTTTGTCACTTTCTTGTTGACTTCTTAGTGTCTAATTGTCACTAAGAAGAAAGAAAATGTTGGGCATACGTTATTACAAAGCAGATCCATCTACCTACGTAGTGAAAAGTATCAATGGGAAAACGAAACAAAGAGGCAAGGGGCCCAGTTTTTTCTACAACTCGGTCAAAGCATCTATTTCCGCAATCCCCATCAATGCTCAGGAGGCTCCATTTATTTTTGGATTACAAACCGCCGATTTTCAGGAAATACGCGTGCAAGGGCAGATTACCTTCCGTATCGAGGATCCTGAAAAAACAGCCGACATGCTGAACTTCGTTCTAAAGCGTGACGGGGTGAGTTATGTCTCGGATGACCCGATGAAACTGAGTGATCGAGTCATACAATCCGCGCAGGCAATCGTTCAGGAGAGGATTCAAACCATCCCGCTTCGTGCCGCTCTGGCGACCAACACGCAAATTGCTGAGGATATCAGGCAACATCTGGCCGAAGACGAGTCTTTGCGGACAATGGGTATCAACATCCTCAAAACGACGGTGAGCGCCATCTCCCCTACCCCGGAGACAAAGAAGGCCCACGATCACAGGTTTGTCCTGGTCACCAGAAAGACACGGTTGCAGGAACTGATTGAACGATTTAATTCCTGGCCCCAGGCCAGGTATTATCTTGAACATATTCAGGTCGATGCGCAGGACTACCTGGAGGAGCATGACCTCTACACAAAGCGCGTTAATGATGCTGAGGCCATGCTTCGCTCCATGGGATTATTCCAAAGGCTGGAACGCGACTTTCTACCCAGTTATCAATTCGGCACCGACGACATTGTGGTGGTGATTGGTCAGGACGGGTTAGTGGCAAATACCTTGAAGTATCTAAATGGACAACAAGTCATAGGGATCAACCCGGATCCGGGCCGTTGGGACGGAAAGTTACTCCCTTTTGAAATCAATGATCTGGCGAGTGTGATTGACAGGACCCTGAAGGGAAACAGTGAGCAAAAAAAGTGACTTTTGCCGAAGCGTTCACCAATCTTGGGCAGCGCATGCTGGCAGTCAATGATCTTTTCATCGGACCGGTGATTACGAGCGACTGAGGATATATTTCTTGTGGAATCAATAGACAAGCGAGATTGTGCATATTTATGAATTTCCCGGGCTAAATCGCATACCTCCGCGCGATATCAGATTGAGTGGTGTAAACAGGTTGAACAGCATAGCTCATCAGGCATTATCGTTTCCACCGGGTTTGGCTCGACTGGTTGGTTTCAGTCAATACTCGCGGGTGCAATCGGAGTAGCGGGATTAAGCTCGCATCCGATGTCACCAGGATTCTCCTGGGATGAGAAAAAACTCCAGTTCGCTGTGCGTGAGCCGTTTCCCAGCCAGACCACGGGAGTCAAACTGGTATTCGGAGAGGTTTCGGGCGCCAGGACGTTGAAACTGGAATCACATATGCCCGAATACGGAGTAATATTTTCGGATGGTATAGAAGCAGATGCCATACCGTTTAACTCCGGGTGCATCGCCGAAATCAAAGTATCTGAAACAGAAGGTGTCCTGGTCTGTTAGTCGACCTTGTCATCCCCGCGGAAGCCGGACTCCAGTGAGGTTGTTGGGGGGTTTCACGCGGTTCTGGATCCCGGCTTTCGCCGGGATGACAGGGACTAACGGGACGACGGAGCTGAAGTACAGGGCACATAACCCCGAAAACCGAGTCTGCTATAGAGCGGCTAGTCCGCCTTCGGTGGCAGCGTGAAATGGAGCACGATAGCGCCCAGCACACCGGCGGCGACCGACGCCACGAGGATGCCCAGCTTGGCCTGGTCGATCATTGCATCCGTGGTAAACGCCAGTTCGCTGATGAAAATCGACATCGTGAAACCGATACCGGCAAGGCAGCCGGCACCGACTAGCTGGGGTAGCGTGACATCGATCAGGTCAACCTTTGCCAACTTGACTACCAACCAGGCTGCCAGCAAGGCGCCGAGCGGTTTACCGGCGACCAGCCCGAGAATTACACCAAGCTCGACACCGGACGGAAATCCCGCCAGGTTCTCCGCGCTAAACGCGACCCCGGCGCTGAAGAGTGCGAACAGCGGCAGAATGACGAAAGACTGTAGCGGGTGCAGACTGTGTTCGAGCGCGATCGCCGGCGGGGTGGCGTCTTCAACCGCGAGGCTGAGCTGCTCCAGCTTTTCACGCCTTTCGGCATCGTGTATCAACGCGTCCAGCGAATTGTCCTGGCCGGTTATGTTGGCCAGCAGATGCGACGTCTTCTCGGTGAATTCTCCGGGATCGATCGCGGGCCGCACCGGAATCACCATTGCGACCAGCACGCCCGCGATGGTTGCATGCACCCCGGAACCCAGCACGCCCAGCCAGACGATAAAAGCCAGCAAGGCATAAATCCAGGTTGCGCGAACACCG
This sequence comes from Gammaproteobacteria bacterium, assembly GCA_024232855.1. GTDB lineage: Bacteria > Pseudomonadota > Gammaproteobacteria. Next base: position 994 of record JAAEPH010000083.1, on the reverse strand, counting down.
GCGTGACTGAGCGCAACCATTATTCCCAGCGGGATGGCAGCGAAAAGTAAAATGCCGAAATCGAGTTCAGGGGTATAAAACACCGCGATTACCGCCACGGCGAGCAGGTCGTCCGCTATCGCCAGCGCGGTCAGAAAAACTTTCAGTCCCAGCGGCACACGCGAACCGAACATCGACAACACGCCGAGGGCAAAGGCAATGTCGGTGGCCATTGGAATGCCCCAGCCAGCCGCTGCTTCCCCGCTGCTGTTCACCAGTGCGTAGATGGCAGCCGGCACGATCGCACCACCCAGCGCCGCGCACACGGGCAGCATCGCCTTGTCCACACTGGACAGTTCGCCAACGACTATCTCACGCTTGATCTCAAGTCCGACGACGAAAAAGAATATCGCCATCAAACCGTCCTTGATCCAGTGGGATAGCGACAGCGAGAATTCCCAGTCGCCAAAATGAACGCCAAAATAGGTATGCGATAGCTCGTAGTAGAAATCTCCCCACTGCGAGTTTGCCCAGATCAGCGCAAGAATCGTCGTCACGATCAGGATAAGGCTACCCGTCACCTGCGAGTGCAGGAAACGATGGAACATGTTCTGGTCGGAGATACGGGCCGTCATAGCGCGCGAGTGTACTCGGGACCAGCAGTGTAAGGGAAGCGAAAAGCGCTCCGGGTCTTGCAATGCGTCAGCGACTGTGCCTTGATTACCGCAATAACAGCCTGTAAAGCCGGAAGGCATTACAATCCCATGAAAATCCGACCCTTTGGCATTGAACAGTGGATGAACGAGTTCGAAAATCACTGTGCCTACAATCTCGGCGAAACCTGCGTCGCATCACTGACCGTCGAGCAGCTGCTCGAGTTGTCGGGCAAGCGGGAGACGATTCTGTCCGACCTGCTACCGATGAAGCTAACCTATGGCGCCATCGAAGGCAGCGAGCGCTTGCGTAACGGCATCTGTGCTCTCTACGCGCATCAACAGCCGGCCAATATCATCGC
>JAAEPH010000082.1 GCA_024232855.1 Gammaproteobacteria bacterium | reverse complement strand
GATGACCAGGCCTCAGCGAAAACTCACGTTGACGATGAGCGCAAATTCATCTGTGAAATCAGAATTGTTGCATTACCTGAACGTGCTTAATCAAGCAGCATGAATTCGATTTGGCCAGAATTTATGCAATGATTGGGTTTATACAAATTGGGGTTGCCCAATATCTCACATTAAAAGATTTTACCCCTAGGGAATTAAACTACGAGAAACCACCTGGCCTTCTTGGCAAGGTTGAGAAATTCCGGACCTAATGATAGGGTGTCCCGATATCTTTCAAATCGCCTCAAGCGATAGGGTATTCCCTTCTTTCAGTTCGTGCCATTATGGCTCTGCTACGGAGAAGTCTGCATTTCTGACCCATGAAAGATAATGGGGAATTAATATATTTGGAGTAAGTGTGGGACTATGGATTTTGCGCCGCCAATTATCAAGCCCTTCAACGCTATGGGCGTGGCGTAGATCTGATGCCTGTCGACACTCAAGCTCTAAGTATAACGTCTCTTCCTGCCATTGTTGCCGGACCTATTGTGCGGCGGCTAACGAGGCAAAGTGTAACAATTTGGGCTGCACTGACCGTGGGGTCAGATGTTACACTAAGTGTGACATCGGCCGGTTTAGCGGTAGGTTCGGTTACGGACTCACCAGTTCAGATCGGCCAGTCCTTGTGGTTGTCTACCCTTACTCTCACATTACTCCAGCCAGAAGAGTTCGCATCTGGCATACTTTATGATTACACGTTGGAGTCACCTGGGTGGGTACCGGGACGTGCCCCCGACTGGGTGGCGGATGGCCTGACTATTGGGCGTCCAACACCGTCCTTTTTGGGCATACCCGACCAGATCGATGTCTTCCTACTAGGCCATGCTTCTTGCCGCAAACCGCATGGTGGCGGACATGACGGCTTGGCTATGGTCGCACGTCGGTATACCCAGCCCGCCGGCCCGCGTTTGCACCAATTGCTGCTCACGGGTGATCAGGTCTATTCGGACGACGTAGCGGCGACATTAATGCCACGTGTGCGGAGGCTGGCCCAAGATCTCATTGGAGATCGCGAAACAGGAAATCTTATTCCGAGCGGCCTGATTTCGGATCGTAAGGATGCGAGTGCTAATTTAGGTTTAACGTCAACTGCGGCCTCAAATCACTTGTGGGGTTATGCGGAGTTTTGTGCGATCTACCTTTTAGCCTGGTCTGACACACTTTGGCCTACAATACTTCCCGCGTATTCAGAGCTCAATCCGCCGACGGACTTTCTTGCTGGCGCGGAGGTGTCTGAGGAGAGCTGGAACGCACAACGCGATGCGCTAATCGGCTTTCACCGGGACTTGGGTGATGTAAAACGGCTGTTGGCAAATACCCCCACGCTAATGGTCTTCGATGATCACGAAGTAACAGATGACTGGAACCTGGATCGTCCGTGGTGCGAGACGATCTATTCCAATGTTGGCGGTCGACAGGTGCTTTCCAACGGGCTATTAGCGTATACGCTGTTTCAGCATTGGGGTAATGTGCCCGAGCCATTCGCCCAAGCAGGCACTCCGGAAAATGCGGTTCTGAGCGCTGTCGCTACAGCAGCGGCCGGAGCTTCAAGCCCGATCTCAGCGGTGGTGGAGGCGGCCATGGGCTTTCCAGTTTTACCATTCGCGGCTGGTGCGGTGGATATCCGACCGGCTAACGATCCCGCGGCCATTCGGTTCGACGTCACAATTGGGTCATCTGAAGGGCTGCCCTGCCGAATCGTCTTGCTAGATGAGCGTACGATGCGCGGTTTCCCTACAGAAACCGGCCCGTGTCAGCGAATCTCAAAGCCCGGGCTTGAGGCGATGTTGCCTGGGACCGCAGCAGGTGGACCTGCGGTTCCAACATTGATCGTTGCCGCAGCGCCAGTGCTGGGGTTTCATTTCATAGAGCACATTCTACAGAAAGCCGGTGCGCTGATCGGTGGTGCTGAGGGCCCGACAGACTTCGACCTTGAAAGCTGGACCGGCCATCGGCCTGCACTGGAGGCACTATTCGACCGGTTGGCACCCTACGATCCAGTAGTCTTTCTGTCGGGCGATGTCCATTATGGCTTCAACAAGCGGTTGGAACTGAACACAGCTGCGGGTGCGGTCAATGGCGCGCAGCTAACGGCGTCAAGTGCCAAGAATGCCGACACACTGACTATGGCGCTACACGTTTTTGGCGAGTTGTTAATGCGTTTGAACGTGGTCAGAACGCGGTGGTTTGAGCGTTACGAGACTTTGACTCAGACTGAACGACAGAGCTTCCTTTTGCCGCCACAGGGACCTCCTACACCAGTTTTACCATGGGACGACGTGGTAGATATCGCGTTGGGACGTATGGCGCGCCGTTCCGCCGAGGATCCTGCGGTATTTAGTCGCGAAGTGGCGCAGGCATACGGGCTGACAAACCCAGATGTGGCATATGCGATCCGGCATCAGGACGACGAAACGCCGTTTCCGACACCTCAGACGTTGTCTGACGTGGTTGCGTTGCCGCGAGGCGGCTGGGACGCCGACCGCAGTGTCCAGATCGTTCGGGCGTTGCAGCAGGTCGATCTGCACCGCATGGGCCGTGTGTTCATGGGGCTACCACAGGCGGGCATTGTTAATTTTCAGAGCGCACCGAATCTAGAAGTCGTGCATGAACTTTTGATGCCCCTGGGTGAGGATCCGGCTGCAATTTCGGCTGAGACGTCCGTAACTGTTGCAACGCCGCTTGTGGCAATGGGCATCATTTAGGGGGCTGGGCTTTGCTGAGCATATTCGAACTCATTGCACAGGAAGCCGCCCAGGCGATTGATAACCCGTCGCCTGCCTCGCCGCCGATCCCGGCCAATCCCAACATTCCACCGGCTATTGCAGCCCTCCAAAACGCAGCAGCAGCCGTAACCAATGCAACAGACCCGATGGCCTTCGCTAATGCAGTCAGCGACTTTGGTGATGCGCTCGCAGATCTCGGACAGGCCATTGGGGCCGATGTGCAGAATCGGTCTGAGGCCATTCTGGTCAGGGTTGTCCAACAACGATTGCCGCGTTTGGCAGCGGTTTTGGCTACGACTGGCGCCATCACGCCGGTCGGCGCGGATGGTCAACAGGGGATAGACTGGGGCAAGGTTCGAGACGTCTTCACCGATCCAGAAGTCATCTTTAACGAGATGCTTTGGGATGAGTTATTGGGCGATAGTGGCGGCGAGGCCGAAGGCCGGCAGATTGCAACCATCCTTGCATTGATCATCCTTTTTCCTCAGGCAGTGATCGCAATGTTCAGGGGCGAAATGCGCGTCGCAGCGCTCGCCCCCCCCGAGACACAGGCGCCGGGACTATGGCGGGATTTCCGCAACCGGACGCAAGAGTGGATTTCGGTGACGCTGCCGCTGCCCGATCCGTTGGCCGGAGACCCAGTTCCAAGCTCGATTTTCGATCTTGAACCCGGGCTTGTTCCGGGTATCGCCGGAACGTTCGCCGGGATGGCAACGCGAAGCACCCAAGGTGGCCGCCGCGTCACCGATTTCGAGGCCTGGCTGGCGATCACGCTCGATAGCGATGTCTGGGAATACGGTATCGGCGATGGCTGGATCATCCGGGTCGAGCCCGGGATCGCGGCCGGATTCGGGCGACACGATGGCAACTGGAACTCTGCTTTCCGTGCGCTTAGCGGAGACACATCACTCGTACCTTCGGCGGGCGAACCCTGGCGGTTGTCATTCCTGCGCGAGGCGCCCGACGGCGATCCCGATATCCTGCTCGGTCCGCCTTTCGATACGCGTCTGGTGGTGCAGGATTTCCAGATGTACCTGGAATTGCGCGACGAAAGCCCGTTCGTGAAATTCGCGATGGATATCGAAAACCTGTCGATGGTTTTGACTAACCGTTGGCTGAGGACTTGGGGCGAAAGCTTCAACCTGATGCCAAACGGAATTCGTTACGACGCCGATCTTGCCTGGAGCATAGCCGAAAGCGAAGGATTCCGGCTCAATTTCGCCAGCGCACTCGACGTCAAGATCGGAATTGAAAAGCGCGTGGGACCGGCGAGCAGTTCGAACATCATCCTGCATTCCCTGCGCCTGACGATACCGTTCGACGCTACTCAAAACGGAGTCAGGCTGCGTTTTGAGATGCGCGCGCATGTTTCGGTCCAGCTATGGGACACTGTGGTTATCGTGGTGGACGGCTTTGGGGCGTGGGCGGGCTGGTGGAAGGAAAATCTGAACGATCCGGATTACGAACATATCGGGCTCTTGCCGCCAACTGGTGCAGGGATCGAGATCAGCGCCGGTCCGGTGACGGCGGGTGGTTTTATCCGGTACGAGGATCTGCCCGGCGGCGGCGAGCGGTATAGTGGAGCACTAAGCGTTCTGATCAAGGGAATCGGCGCCCACGCCTTCGGCATCTATGAACGAGACGGCGAGGACAACAAGTCCGCCTTGGTGGTAATCGGTGTACGTTTTGGCGTACCGGGTATTCAACTGGGCTATGGGCTGGCGTTATCCGGCATCGGCGGCATGATCGGCATAGACCGCCGGCTGGACATCGATGCCTTGCGCGAGCGCCTGACAAGCGGCGGTGCCGGGAATGTCCTGTTCCTGGAGGACCCGATACGTAACGCGCCGACAATTCTCGACGATCTTGTGGCCATATTTCCAGCAGAACAGGGCGTGATCGTCGTCGGGCCGACTGTCCAGATTTCGTGGATCAGCGGTGTGCTGAGCATCGACGCGGGCGTGGTGTTCGAGGTGCGCAGCAAATCCCTCAGCAAGATCGTAATTCTGGGCTCTGTCCGCGCACCATCGCAGTTCAACTTCGGCAGCCCGACAAATTCCGACAATGCCGAGAACCCAATCTTCAACATGCGCCTCGATATTGCCGGCGTGATCGACCTTGATCGGGGATTGGTCGAGTTCGACGGAACGCTGATTAACTCCCATGCGTTTCGCAATTTCTCGCTGACCGGCGACGGCGCGTTCCGGGCGCGGTTCGGTAGCGGAGGCTATGCACTGTTGTCGCTGGGCGGGTTTCATCCCGACAGTCCGCCGCCGCCATTACCGCTTCCCGATCTGACCCGGATTGCGATCACTGCCCATCCAGGGTTTTTCGGGGTCGGATATCACCTGCGCGCCGAAGGCTATTTCGCACTGACCCCAAACACATTCCAACTTGGTGGCGCAATAGAGGCAGGCTATGCCGCTGGCCCGCTGAACATATCGGGAATTTTGGGGGCGGACGTGTTGATCCAATACGTGCCGTTCGAGTTTGATACCCGCATTTTTTTTGCGGCGCGGGTGCGCTGGAATTCCACGACTCTCGCGGGTGTACGGGTAGAAGGCACGCTTTCAGGTCCGGGACCAACCAAACTTCGAGGCAGGGCCTGTATCGAGGTTCTGTTCTTTGACATTTGCAAGACAGGTGAAATTCGCATCGGGTCCGATCCGCCGGTCGAAGTGGGAACCGTCGCCAGCATAGTGCAGGCCTTGGCATCGGAGATCAGTAACCGTGCAAACCTTGAAGCCGTGGCGCCCGTGGATTCAGGAATTGTTCTGTCAGAGCCCGAAGAGGGACTCGACCGAATTCGCCTGTCTCCGATTGGAGGATTGGCCTGGCGCCAGCGCCGCGCACCCCTGGAGCTGCCGCTCGACCGTTTCGAGGGCAAGCGTCTGGCGGTACCGCAGTCGATTGTAGTGGAATCGACTGCTGCCGTCGGCCAGGTACGCGACGAGTTCAGCCCGGGGAACTTTCTTGATCTAACCGAGTCCGAGCAACTCAATCTGCCGAGTTTCGAAAGCCATGCCTCCGGCGTGTCTTTCGCCTTTGGGATGAGCCAGGGAGCGCTGGTGACACACTCAGTCGAGATCGTGAACTACACATTGCCGCGTCCGATTCCAATCATCGGCGCACTGATTGCGTTGCCCATCGGCGTGCAGATCGCTGCGCGCAGCCGGACGGCTGCAGCGCGACCGGCGCGTGGCGCAGTACGGGTCGTCGTGTCAGGAGAGATCCACAGCGTCCTCTCGCCGGGCGGTGGCATCGCGGCATCAGGGCTCACCGCGCACGCTGGGCACCGGTTGGCGCGAGCGACCGGCGGCGCCTCGGTCACCGCATCCGATTTTGTCGATATGGGGGTGTTCTGATGGCTGATCTTGTGTTACGCGCCTGGCACCGTTCCGCGCTTTACGACAACCTCGATGGCAGCCGGTTGGGTGGCAGATTGCAGGGCGAACACCCGCTGGCCCTGTTTGACCCCGCCAACCCTGCAGATCGCGCTGAGGGTGACGTCGAATTTGTCATCGACGCCCCGCGCGATGTCATCCGATTGGGCGACAAGGACATCGCGTCAGTCACGCCCGTGCCGGGCACAATGAATGCAGAGACCACCAAGGCAGTACATGTCGAGTTTCGCGACGCCGACCTGCCCTGGCGACATACGCCCCAGCTAAGGAGCGGGCAGCGCCTGCGTCCATGGCTGGCGTTGCTGGTAGGCGCCACCGACGAAATCACGATTGCCGGCGACATAGCGACGGTCAGCCCGGCCGTGCTGGATGACCACGATCTAGCAGGCGCGTCACGATGGGCACATCTTGACGAAGGCGGCGACCGCCCGGTGTCGCGGCTGCTGAGCCCCAGGGTGCTGGCGCCGAAGGCCGATCATATCGCTATCCTTGTTCGTGCTTTCGGTGAAAACGGCACTATTGCCTGGACCGTCCCTGCAGCGGGCCCGGCAGAAATGGCTGTCCTGCACCATTGGCGCTTTCGCACCGACGACATAGGCGATTTCGTGTCGCTCGCAGCACGGCTGTCGGCCCGGGTCGCGCCGCCGGAACTAGGTCGAGCGGCGCTGCATTACGACCGGATAGCACCTGAAGAAGTGCTAGAGGCTTATGGCGCGCTGGCCCCGATTGGCGTCGCAGCCAGCGTGACGCCAGCCGCGGTCTCCACGGATATTGCGGCGCTTCGGGTGCGGCCTGCCGATCCGCGCGGGCGACCAGTGATCGGGCTGCCTGACTATGGGCGCGACTGGCTGGCACAAGGCGCCAATACGATCTGGTCAGATACACTTAACCAGGACCCTAGGTTCCGCATCGCCGGCGGGCTCGGACGCCGGGCCGGCATCGTCCTGCAGCATGAAATCGTGGAAGAAGCAGAGAGCCAGGCCGGTGCGCTCGACCTCGGCCACAGGCTGATCGCGGATGCCAGCCTGGGATTGGCAGCAGCGGGATCACTCTTTGCGCGGCGTTTGCCGGGTGACGATTTGGCCCGGCTTTGGGTCCTGGGGCCGGGGATGCGGAAAGTCGCAACCCAAACCGGGACCGTCTATGACCGATTGGCCTCCGACAACCGGCCGATGCCATCGACCTTGCTGTCATCCTCGGCGGCGCGGCGACTGTTCCGGCCCGGCAGTGTCGTTGGTCGGCGGGCGCTGCGCGGCGCTGTCAACCCGGTTTCCATCCTGCGCGAGGGCAATCGGTGCCCGCCGAAAGTGCAAAAGGCGCCGCCGGGTTTGCCTCATGCCGACAAGGTCCTAGATTTCGACACTGTCCTGAAGCTCAACTCGACGGGCCGCATGGACCCCCGTGCATTGATCGAACACCTAAGAAGCCTCGATGTGTCGGATTGTCCGCTCGAGGCGCAACAGCGCATCAAGCGTCTGGCCGAACGGAATGCAGAGCAGGCCGAGGCTGGCGCCGATCTGCCTTTTGCTGCGCTGATAAAGCTCATCAATCTGGTCGACTCGAAAAAGGAAATGAAACCCGATGAGTTCCTGAAGGCCTTGGCGCTGATGATCGAGACCTTTCCCCGGACAGGCGAAGGGGACGATCTTGACCATTTCGGTAGCGGATTGATTCGCGACCCAAGCCCGCGCCCCTGCCGGCCTACCGATCTCGGCGCGCTTTCTGACGGTCTGACCGCTGCGTTCGACCCAAATTCGGAGCAGTCCGGCACTGTGGTCCGGCTTCGCGACCGCGTAAATGGGCTGGCCGAGCCATTTCTGCAGCCGGCGCGGTTCTGCCCCGAGATCGACCTGCCGCTGTGGCGATGGATGCGAGACGATGCCCCTGACTGGCTGATGCCCGGCGTCCAGGCCTTGCAGCCCGACGATGTCACCGCAATTGGGACCAATCCACGTTTTGTCGACGGGTTTATGATCGGGGCAAACCGTCAGGCGCTGGCAGAGTTCCGTTGGCGAAATCTTCGCGTGGCGTCCGGGTGCACCCCGCTGAAACGGTTCTGGGAGATATCGGAGCCGTCGACCGGTCTGGCCATCGACACGATTCAGCCAATCCGCAACTGGCCTGCGGATTCAGCGCTCGGCGCAATCTCGCATCAGCAACCGAGCGCCGGCGCGGCGGATTTAGTCCTGGTGTTCCGCTCACCACTCTTCGAACGCTATCCCGGCACGGTCGTCTATCTTTTGGAGGCGCCCACGCAAGCGGGCGAGCCATATTACTCTGCAAACCCTGATTTATCCCTGCCGCGCACCTTTCCGGTGTTCCAGGGCAAGCTGGAAAACGACGTGACGTTCTTTGGCTTTGATGTGCCACCTGCCGAGGGTCGGCGGTTCTGGGTTGTCTTGGAAGAAGCGGCACCCGCCTATCGGTTCCGCACCGTTGTCACCAACACCTGGCCCGCAGCGAGGATCGCGTCCTTCAATGCGGCGCGCAACAATACCAATGTCGACGGTGCAATCTATGCGCGCGACACGTTCAACGACCCTGTGCGTGTTCTGATCCGGGGCACCGCACTTGTGCCAGAGGTCGCATGATGGACCTGTCGCTTACCGCCCGCCGCGACCGCGCCGTTGCATCAAAGGTAGAGCTTGTCGAAAAGTTTGCCCGCCTTCGGACGCGCTTGGCCGACAACGTGGCGACGCTGAGACCAGGCAATCGGCAATCCGAAGCTCGTCTACGGCGGACCAGAGGAAAAATCAAGCGGCTCGCGGAACGGCTCGATGCAATCGAACGCGAGATCGCCCATTTCGACATTTCGCCGGTAGAAGCGGACAAGGCTCCGGCCCAGTTGTTGCGGCTCTTGAACAATGCTCTGGAAGCGCAAGGCTTACGCCGGGCGTTACGCGACGCAGCCGGCGGCCGGCTGAAACTGTCGCTGACACAATCGCGCGCGATTCTGACGATGCGGGCAGGGCGCCCAAGGCAAAAGTTCCGACGCCGCGACCTGCGGCTGCTAGAGACGATCCGCGCGGGGCTGCTCGACGAATTGCTGGCAGCGCTCGGCCTAAGCGCTGGCGCTGGCACCGGCAGCTCGCGACCGCAGCTCGCGACGCTTCTGCCTGTCCGCCTTGAAACACGCTTTGACCAGCCGGATGCGGCGCGACCGGATTGGCAGTTGCGTCTGAGGATCATTCCCGACCGCCCCTGGTTCAGTTCCCATCAAGATCTGCCGAGCCACGGCGAGTTGGATGATATCGAACAGTTCTGGCGCAACCTGGAAGGCGAAAGTCCTGCAAGCGCGTTGGGGCGCGAAGCCTTTGCGCGGATCGCCCGCCACCATGGTGCGCCGAGGGCGCTCTGGCTGATGCGCAGCTTCCCGGTTACCGGTACCGATACCGGCGGGCAGCCGACGATCACGCGTCCCGCCAACCGCAAACCCGAGATCGCCGTCAACCGGATCGTCGATTTCCCGTCATCGTTGGAGGTCTGGGCCGAGCACGGAGGAAACCTGTCGAAACTGGCGGTGTTGCAGGTCGATGCAAATGGGCTGGCGCTGGATCTAGGCGATCCCGTCGACCCGACCCAGACACGTTGGTGGCAGTGCTTCAAGACGGCACAGGCCGTCGGTCTGGCCGCCGAGATCCCGTTGCCGATGCACCCACGGGACATCGACGCGCTCTTTGTCACCGGGATAGGACCGCACGCTCCCGACCGAATTTTTTCGGAGCACCGCGATGCCGGCGTGCTGTCCGTCCTGCCAGCAGGAACCGCGACGAACACTGTGGACGGTGCACCCGCCGGCGCCGACGAGAGTGATCCGCGATGGCTGGAGCTCTTGGGTGTGCCTGCATCGGCTCAGGCAAGCACTCGTGCACTGGGCGCTTTCCTGACCGGGACAGCGGATACTGTTGGTCCGATCCCCGGTGGGGATCTGGTTCCCGAGGCGGCGGCGCGCGATGTCCTTTCGGCGATCTGGCCGGCGGCTTGGGGTCACGCTATGGCGGACATCTTTGGCGGCGGCGAGGCAGTAGACCGACTCGGCCTTTGGGCCGGGCAGACCGTCGCGCCACGCGGTGATATACCCACCCTGCGTATCGGCCGCGCCATCTACGGCGTGTTGCCGGTAACCGCGATGGCGAAATGGGAACCCGCGCCTGGCGACCCGACCATCGAACGCGAGATCGTGCCGGGTCTCGGACGGGCCATGGCGGCGCTGGCCGACCGAGCAGAGATCGCCGGAACGGCTGTTGACGCGGATACAGAGCGGCTGATGGAGATCGTCGCCCAACCAGCGATATCCACCGGTTTGGCGGCGCGGCAGATGATTGACGGCAGGCTTCTTCAGATGCTCGCCTACCGGGTCGGGGAAGGGATCAGTCAGGCCGAACTCATCCGGCTCTACGAGAATGGTGCGGGCGGGCTCCGCGACGCCGGCCTCTATCACGAGCCTGTGCGCCATCTATTTGCGGTCGGGCCGCCACTCGACATCACGGCGCCGCTTGTCACACCGCTGAATTCGCCCGACTTCCCGACATTCGGAGATCTGGTCAAACGGTTGCTGCAATTCGACGATGGGCTGATGGCGTCCGACAAAGGACTGCGAGAGATCTTCGGCAACGCGCGTCCGCGGTCACTGCTGTTTGAGTTTGTGCTGCGCGCGCTGCGGCTGACCGCAGCACGCGCACGACTGGCGGCAAAGGCGCCCGATCTGAAGCTTTTGGAGGAGCTGTCCCGTGACGAGCTAAGCGCGGGGCGCGTCGAGCAACTGATATTGCAGCTGATGCCTGCCGATCTTGCGCTGAACAATCCTCAGACAATTGCGTACCGGGCGGTGCGTGACGCGGTGCTTCGCCTGACCGAGCATGACGACGCAACGCTGGAGCAGGCCCTGCTTGCGACGCTGGACTGCGCGTCCCACAGGATCGACCCATTCATCACTGCTGTATCCGCGCGGCGTTTGCGGGCATCCTCGGCGATGTCGCCGGTGCGGCTGCTGGGCGCCTATGGCTGGGTTGACCGTCCCTTCAATGGTGCGGCCGGTCCGGTGCCGGAAACTTTGCTGCTGGCGCCCTCGCAAGCCCAGGCCGCCACCGCGGCGCTTTTGCGAGATCGTTCACTATCCGATGCCGATCCGGCGCGTTGGGCGATGGACGTCACCTCGGGCGCAGTGAGGCGCGCAGCGCTGCTCGCCGACGAGGTTCGCGCCGGAGTTCATCTGGCCGAGGCGCTTGGACGCATGATCGAAGATGCAGTGAAGACGCCGGCAAGCATCACCGCCCTGCGCGACGCTTTCCCACAACGCGCCGACGAAACCGGCCGTGCGACCTGCGACGGACTGGCCGTGCTGCGCGCGTCGCCAGGGTTGCTGCCGCTATCTGCTGCGGAACAGGCCGGGCTGGACCCATGGCGCAAGGCACTCGATACATATGGCGATCTTCTCTTGTCCGAGGCTGTGCACCACGCTGCGAACGGGCGACCGGCACGCGCGCAGGCGGCGATGGAAGCGGCGGCTGGTCTGACAGCGCCACCCAATTTCGATTTGCTGGCCACCCCGCGCGACACGTCCGAGGCGGTGACTACTGTGCTCTTCGCAGTGCCGCCCGCCACTCCGCCCGCTGCCGTCGGCACCTTCACACACCCGGTTGCCATCGCTGAGCCCAGCCTATTGGCCTTTGCCATTGCTCACTACGGCGCGGCCGACACTGCCGCCTGGACATGGCAGGTGACCCCCGATGGCGGGGGGGCCACCACCGACGTCACATTGAACAATATGGGATTGGATGTCGCGGACGTCCTGACCACAGGCGCCGAGGCACTGACGAACCGCGCGATCGCCACTGCCGGCGTCGCCGGTAAGGTCACCGACGGTGACGGACTGCGAAACCATGCCATCCTACGCCGGCTTGCGGCTACGGTTGCTCGGGATCCGGCCGCTAGATCGGACCTATACGGAATGCCGGACGCAAGCCCCGATCAGCGCGCGGAACTATTACAGCGTTTTGGAATGCTGCGCGACGCGGCGCAGGCGCTGGTGGCAGAGTTGCAAAACCAAGCCGGGACGGGTGGAACACCGGCAGGGCGCGACGCCGCGCTAGCCGCGGCGGAGTCCTGGGGAATACGCCCGTTACCGCAGGCCATCGCAAATCTAAACACCGGCACTCGCTGCGGCGACGCGTCTCAGGTTCTGGATCGCCGCCTTGGCGCAGCGCCCTCGGTTGCCGATGCAGCGGGGCTCGACCTGTCACGACTGGCCGAACTAATCGCTGCGCTTGCCACCCAGGATGGCCGGCTGCCGGTGCTGTCCATGGTCCCTATGCCCGATGCGCCAGAGCCGGTTCCCGTGAACCCCTCGCCAGCGGGCACCGACGGGTTGAGCGGATTCGAGGAAGAATGGCTTTCGGTCGTCGCCGCCGTGCGCGAGCCCCTGGCGCGGATCGAGACGTTGCAGCTCGATGCGATAATTGAAGGTGTGCCGCCCTTGTCGATCTGGACCGACCGACCGACGGACCCATGGCAGATGGCGGCGCATCAGGATCCGGACGGGCGGCGCAGAGGAACACAGTTGCGGGTGGTATTTGGCCCAGCGGGCACGCTTGAAGGCCTATCGCCACAGACCCCGGTTGCGATGGGGCTTGTCGACGCTTGGTCGGAGCGTGTTCCGGAAACCGATCAAAGTGCCGGTCTGGCCTTTCATTTCAATGCACCCTCGGCACGCGCGCAGAACGCGATCCTCGCGGTCACGCCGCCGCGGCTGCGCGATCCGCTGGACGTGCCGGTCCTGATAGACGCGCTGCGCGATGCCCGCGCGCTGGCCCGCGCACGAATGGTTCCTGCCGACCGCGTGAGCGACTTCGCCTCTGCCCTGTCTCTGGCTCTGCTGCCAGCCGGGGGCGGGATGACTGACCGGCTGACTGGCGACCAGGGGACTCCGTGATGGATGTCTGGTACGGTAATACAGGACGACCAAGAGGAGCTGATTGATGGCGCGCATCTATGATCACTACCTGCGGTTGGAACCGCGCCGTCCCTTGGGTGATCTAACTGCCGGGTTGCGGATGGAGGTTCACGACCCCGCCTGGATGCTGGGGCGTCAATGGCGCATGGGCGAGCATCAGGGAGAGGATGCGTCGACGCCGGTTCAAGTGGACGTCACGCTTCGTGAAACTGTGCTGAAATCGCTGGAGGGGCGCGACGGAATCAACCTAGAAAGCACCCCGCCCGAAGCCGCAATTGAAAGAGAACACGACGATTGGTGGACGCCGGGGCGTCGCGTGCTTTATGGCCGCCGTGCCGCACCGTCGCTGCCGCCGTTGGACGCCGCTGATCCTGCGCTTTTGTTAGCGGACCTGGGGATACCTTACGACACACTCGAAGGCCGGGGTTACGACGGGCGCGCGATATTTGCCCAGCGGGAGTCGCTTGGGATTCCCGCCGCAGTTTTCGCAGATGTACCGCAAGCGCCGGGCGACGAATTCTGGTCGCCGTCGCGGTTTCGCTACGATGCACGTTTCACTCTTGAAGGCGGCGCACCGGGGCTGATCTTGAGCAATCACCGCGGCGGCGAGTTGGACTGGTGGTCGGTCGAAGCCGATGCGCCTCTTCCACCTGCGCCAAACGATCAGCTTCGCGACGTGACCGGCGTGGTCGGCCGCATCACTTTTCCCGGCGCGCCGCATCCCCGACTATGGATGTTGGAAGACCACGCCGTCGATATCGCAGGCGTGGCACCGGACCGCAGCCATTTTGCCACGCTGCTGTTGGTCGAGAGCCTGGCAGGCCTCGGCGACAACTGGTTTCAAATGCCACTGGCTACACGCTCGGGGCTGGTGCTGACGCTCGAAAGCGCGACCGTCGTCGACAGTTTCGGTGACCGTTGGCCGCTGTCGGCGCCGCAAAACTGGCAGCTCTTTGGGGTCGATGGGCTGGACGCCGACAGCGTCACGCTTTGGCCACGCGCCGCCACGCCGCTGGAAGGACCGCTGCTTGAAGAAGTTGTTTTGGGTATCGACGAGGATGCCAATTTGCTGGTTGCTGTCGAACAGCGCCTAGATGGCCGCGACGTTCCAACTGACGGCAGCGACGGGTTGTCTTTCGAGGGCAACATCGCGGCACCCGACAGCACTATCGACGCAAATGAGCTTGCCAGCTACAGCTATAGTGCGGCCAACGGACTGCGGAATAACTGGCACCCCTACGTAATAGATAACACCGGTCCCGCGCGCCGATTTGTCCAAGCTCGATTCGCAGATCTGAGCACACCAGCCGGACACTTGCTGAAGGAACCTTCCGCACGCCTGCTTTCGAATCCAAAAGCCGGGCCGGGTGATTCCCCTCACGCGATCGACCCATGCGCTGTTCGCGAAAGTGGATTAAGACTACTGCGTCGAGCTAAACTCGCGAGAGACGCAACCGGGCGACCCTTACTTTGGATCGAGCGCCGGCACATACCACTGATCGCACCCCCATCACTCAACTTGGACTTCGATGACGCGGTCCTCAAAACTATCGTCACACCGCGAGTATAGAATATAAGGATACCTGTGCTCCGCAAAAACAATATCTCCTCAACACGGGATTATTTGATATTCGTGATGCACTCCGCCTAGTATTGGCTTGGTCACTATGCGCAAATTTATACCAATAAAGTGACCTTCAGTGGTTGTCGGTAATCGGATATTGTGTATAGGTGCAGGAAAGCCGGGCCCCAATTCAGTACAAGGCAGCGATTGGTTGTAGAAAGCCGCCCATATTTTCAAAAGAAGCTGTAGCTTATACTTTTTTATTTTTCAACAACTTATGGGGCGTCCGTTGCGGGACTTTGCACCACAAAACATAACAATGCATCACTAATACGTAAACGTCCGGGCAACCCCACCTGCTAAGTTTCAGCCTTCCGTGGTATCTCGACATTCCAGGGTAGCAGTCGATTGATGTCTGCCGGGTTTTTCGGTAACTCTTCCATCAGTAGTTTCAGATAGTCGAATGGTGTCAG
>JAAEPH010000081.1 GCA_024232855.1 Gammaproteobacteria bacterium | reverse complement strand
TTTCGGTTTCCCTGACCTTGTGCAGTTTGGTTAGCGTGCTGGTTTCGGTCTCGGTTGTGGTGGTGATATTTTCGCTGGTGCCGCTGGTCGATACAAACACGTGGTCGTCGACGATGGTCGGCGAAGCTTCGCTGTCGTCGACCGTGACTACTGTATGGATTTCCCTGGTGGTGGTGACTATTTCCTTTAGAAACAGCGATTCGTCGATCTTTGTGGTGCCCGGGTTGTCGGCCTGGTAGTGAATATCGGTCTCGATCTTGATATTCTTTTCGGTGACTACGGTGCGGGTGGTTTTCAAGCCGTCGACCACCGTGTCATCGGACAAAACATTATCCGGCCGAGTAGTCATCATGATTCCGGGCTCCAGGCCGATATGGGCAGCAGCAGGGAGATAATTGACATTGATTCCGGCTGGGGGCGGCGCGCTGTGCACTAACAGACCGGTATCGCTCTGTGAATCCTGCAACGGCGTTACATCGGTCCTTATTTCGCCGGGCAATTGATCGCTGGTGATTGCGGTGACATGTTGAATTTTCACCTGGGTCGTGGTCACCGTGCTGGCATTTTGATAGGAACTGTCAACACCGATCGTGCCGCGCGCCCAATTGATCAGGTTATCATCGGCATCGTAAGTCTTGTATTCGTAGATATCACCCGGCACGGTGCCGAGCGTCTTCGACACGAATTCTTTACTCGCGTTTTCAGTATTATTAACCAATGGCAGGGTTTTCCAGCCGCCACTGTTAATCTTGATATCGACACGTTCCGCACTGGCGCTCTGCCCCGACACCGATAAAATGGAAGGCGTTGAAAAGCTGCCGGGCGTCGTAACCCGCGCAATCAGGTTGCCTGCTTTCCACAGTTCGAGCACAATTGGATGCATATGCCCCCCCCCTCTTCTGCCATGACTAAAATCACCGTTGGTCGATATGGTTTTCGCACCAAAAACGTCCTGCGAATGCTCGAGCCTCGACTTCACATAAAACTTGACCCGCGTCGGGCCGTCGCCATACCCCACGATCTCCGGCACCGTTATGGTCGCGGTGTCATGTAGAAAATAGTTAACTGTAGTCGGGTCTTCTCCACCACTAGATCTAGTTACGTATTTGTGTACAACCTCTACGCTGCCCGTGCCCGGAAAACCAAAACGCATCAAGCCCGGTGTCGACGCAGCAGTCGCAAACGGCTGAACCTCTGTCATGGTTCCGTTGAACACTTTGATGATCCGCGTGACGTAGTCGATGCTGCCGTCAGGGCGCGTATAGGTTATCTTTTCAAGCAAGCTCAAATCGCCCTGCAGGCTGCGCTCTACCGACACCGCGGTGACGGTGGCGGGGTCATCAACGTATTCGCCCTCTACGCTCGGGTCGATGTTGATAGTGCCGATCCGCAAGTTCAGTTCATCTGCCGCATTGAGCATGACCTCGATCGCGCTTTCCGCGGGTGGGTCGAACTGATCAGACACCGTTATATCAGGTTCTTCGAGCATCGTATTAGAGACTGTCAGCCCACCCACCTGCTCGGTTGGGCCGACAGTTCGAACCGGTGTATTGTTGATAATCTCGGTTTTTTCGTCCTCGGTGAGATAAGTCGTCAAACCGGAATATCCCATCGGCGGCTCAAACTTGTCGGTCAACTGGTTGCGCGCGTCATAAACGCTGAACGTTAGCTGAACATCGCTCGGGTCGAGCGATGCAACCTGCGCCGCCGACGTGATGTAGTCAAGATCGATCGCCAGCGACAACGCCTCGACGGTGGTGTTGCCGTTCAAATCGTAAACGTATACCCGCGACGTGCCGTTTTCCTTGTTGCTGCGCAGAATCCGGCCCAGTTTGTCGTAGTAGTAGTAGGTTTGAAATTGTTTGTTTTTGCCCTCGGCCTCGACGTCGCCGTGGGCGTTGTAGCGATATTCAGTGCTAGTATAAGTCTTTTCACCGGCCGTGCCCGGATCTTCGACCTGCTGACGGCTGATTTCGCTACCCAACGCGTCGTAACCGATATGTGTATGTATGGCGTGATCGATGCCATCGATATCGGTCACGATCTCACGCTGGCGCAGGATCCGACCGCTGCTGTCGAGATCGAAGTCGACTCGGATGCGCGACGCATCGATACTCGCAACCATAAATCCAGCACTATTATAAACCGCTGAGCTGCGCCGATTGGCGGAACTGTCAAGTCCGAGCCGCGTCTGCTGCACCAGGTTGCCGAGTGCGTCGTAACCAAAATTGGTAGTTTCGCGCGTGCTGACGGTGGCCAGCGTATCGTTGTCGAAATTACCAAATGCATCAAACACCGCGCCAATTTGCTGAGTCTGGCGGCCAAGCGCATCATAGACATAGTCGCTGCGATCGCCGTTGCCCTGAATGGTATACAAGGTCTGATCGTTGCCGTCGTAGCCGGTTTCGGTTTCGATGTTGTCGGTAACCTGCGAGATGGCGCCGGTTAGCGAGTTGACGTTACTGTAGGTCACATCGAGTATCCGCTCGATGACCTTGCGCCCACGCGCATCATACTCGAACACGCTGCTGCGATTGCGATCATTTAACCCGCTGTCGTCGGCTACTTCGGCGATCAGCGCCTGCGGGGCGCTACTGCTGTTCAATCCGGCCAGCGTAAAACTGCTGAGCGCGCCGGCATAACGCGTGAGGCGCGTAATCTGACCGTCGTGATTATAGGTCTGCTCGGTCAGATAACCGCCGGCGTCGACCTGCAGCACGAGGTTGCCGATGCTATCGTAAAAGCTGTAGGTGCTGTTGCCGCGTGGATCGGTTTGCTGAACCAGGTTACCGTTGGCGTCGTAGTCATAATGACTGGTCGCCTGCCGCACTTCGTAACCTAGGCCAAGCTGCAGATTAAAAAACACTTCTTCTTGTGCACTAGTCTGTACCCGGTGATTATTGGCGTTGTAGCGGTGGGTATTTTCACGATAGTCGGCACTGTTCGTCGGAACCGGCGGGATGTTGCCGGTGGCACCGGTGACACGCTCGTTATAGGTGCGCTCTCGGGTGACGTTGCCGGCCGCATCGTACTCGTATTCGCTCAACGCGCCATCCGGGTTGACCGACGCGGTCAACCGGTTGGCGGCATCGTAGTAGTTATAAGTGTGCGCGCCGCCAACATCGATCTGCTCAACCAGGTTACCGATGACGTCGAATATTTTTTGCGATTGCGGCAAGAGGCTGCTGCTGGTGTCGCTGACGGGATCGTAAACCGTGAGCGACGGATGCTCGACAAGCACCGGTCGGTTGAGCGCGTCGTAATGTGTGATGCTGGTACTTTGTAGCCACAACCCCGCGGCTTCGGTGACATGGGTGCGGTTGCCGAAGGCATCGTATTGATACTCGGTGACCAGATGCTGGTTGCTGGCGTTGCCGGTTTCGCCGTCGACCACGCTGGTTTCGGGGCTGGTCATTCGCGTTAGTTGATTGAGGGCGTTGTACTGATAGTCTGTGATGTAACCGTTACGGTCGGTTTTCGACAACTGGTTACCGAAGCTGTCGTAGCTGAATTGCTCGGTGTAATTCTCGACTACGCTGTTGAGATTGATATGACTATAAGTAATCGTATCGACCCAGTCTCGTTTGGCGACATAGTCGTAGTGCGTGTATCGGTCGCGGCCAGGATCGGTGGTGATCGCGGCTTCGATACCGGCCTGGCTGCTGTTTTCGTCGAAGTTGGTACCGATGCCGATGGCATACGTCCAGCTGTCGGTGACATTGCCGAAGGCATCGTATGCACTCTTTTGCAGGTAACCCTCGGGGTTAATACTGTAGACCGGGCGGTCTAGCGAATCGTAATAGTAATAGCCGCTGTTTCCGCGTGGGTCGGTGACGCGCAGCTTGTTGCCGAAGGTATCGTATAACATAGTCGAGATATTGCCAAGCGCGTCGGTCTCGCTGATCACGCGCCCGAACGCGTCATGACCATAGCTTTTGGTGTACAGCGCCAGCAGTTCTGATTGTTGGGCATCAGTCAGATTGGCGGCAAGAGCATCGTAACCGAGACGCTGTCTTTCGGCATTGGCCCAGCTGCTATCGCTTTCGGCGAGTGCAAGACCGCGGGCATCGGTCTTGCTGACGAGATTACCAATATCGTCGTAGGCGTAAAGTGTCGTCATTGCCGCAGAAGTGCCGTAGGCATGGATTTCTTCGATCACGAGACCGCGCGCATCATAGGCCCGGACGGTTGTGCGATGTTCGGGCGTACCCAACGCCTCGATCACCTGGACTGCATTGCCGACGTCATCGTATACGGTTTGTGTCTGCGTGCCGAGTCCATCGGTGAAGATCTCGACCCGGCCGAGTGCATCGTACTGGTAAGAGTCGCTGCGTGCCACGGTTGCGCTCGGCGATGCCGGCAGTAATGCCGCAACGCTGCCCGCATCGACGTTTGCCGGAACCGTGATCGCAGCACTGTAAATCAGCCGGGTGTCGAGCATTCCGCGGTTGTCGTAATGGTTCTCGGTAACGAAGCCGGCGACATCGATGCTGTACTGCAGACGGTTGTCGCTATCGTAGACGGCATGGCTGTGGCGGTCGCCTTCATCCGTTACCAGCAGTACCTGTACCTCGGCGGCACTGCTGCCGTCATTGAGGCTGGCGGTGTTAATCGCATCGACGTAACTGACGGTTTCAACGACATTGCCGTTTGCATCATAAACGCTCTCGTGCACAAGCCCGGTCGAGCCGACGCGGAACACTTCGCGATTGTGAGCGTCGTAGATAAATCGCGTCTCACGCGCCTCTGACGTACCGGTCGCTTTGACCGTGGCGACGACGTTACCGCTGGGGTCGTAGCGGTGCTCGGTACGCAGTGCACTACCGGTGTCCGGATTGACGACCGTCGCGATACGTCGATTCAACGAGTTGTAAGTATATTCGGTGGTCCGGGCATTGGCACTGCCCGCGGCCTCGATGACTGTCAGTTGATTGCCGGAAGCATCGTAAGTGTATTCGGCACGCAGATTAAGTGCCGGACCATATCCCGTCGGGCGGGTCAGCCCTGCCGGATAAGTGGCCGGGTCGGCGACGACCGCGATGACACGGCCGTTGCGGTCGTATTCGGTAGTGGTGGCGATACCGTTGGCGTCGACACTGGCAATGGTGCGGCCCTGTCCATCGTAGGACTGGCTGGTGGTGATATTGAGACCCGTCGGGTCTACAGTACGCGACAGCTGCCGGTTGGCCGCATCGTAGCTGTAGCTGACCGCGACGTTGTTGGCATCGACGGTTTCAATCAGACGGCTAGCAGCGTCGTAATTGCTGGTTGTGATCTTGTTATTGGCATCCGTGACTTGGGTCAGATTGCCGTTATCGTCGTACTGGTAGGTCGTCGACTGGTTATCGCCGTCGATGATGTTGACGGTTTCACCGTGACGGTTGCTCGTGGTAACGCTCTGGATACCCTCGGGGCTAGTCATGCTAACACTGCGCGCGGCATCGTCATAACTGTAAGTAGTGGTGTTGCCATTGGCATCGGTCTGCTGCAGCACGCGGTCGAAGGCGTTGTAAACCGTACTGCTCTGGACCGGGTTGCTACCGCCGCTGTTGCGCGTGACCACGACCTTACGGCCGTCACCATCATTCCTGATGTAATCGATCGCGCTCTCTACACCGCGGGCATCCTCGCTCCAGATCAGGCGGCCGAAGGCATCGTGTCGCTTCCGGCTGAAAATCTGCTGCCCAGTGCTGTCCAGAATGCTAGAATTCTGATGGCCACGTTCGTCATAGAAGAAGCGATTGTTCACGAATCCACTCTGATTCTGAGTTAGCGTCCTCGTCAACTGGCCGAAAGCAGTATAGGTGTGACTGCTGCTGCGTCCCTCGCCGTCGATGATCTGGCTGATCATGCCGCGCAGATCGTAGACCCGTTGAACATTGCTATCGGTACCGGCATCAGCCGCGGCGGTCACGCGACTGCTGAGCAATCCGCTGATCGCTCCACCCTCCAGATCAGTGGTGTCGATGCGGTTACTGTAGGCAACGGTGTCGGTGACTTCACCGAAGCTGTTGTAGCGCATTTCACTGACTTCACCGGCAGCATTGACGCTATAGCGCAGCTGGCTGCTTACGTCGTAATAAAACAACGTGATGTTGCCGTTCTGGTCGGCGGTGCTGGTGCGTCGACCGACCAGATCATAGACATGGCTGATCCCGTATTGCGCCCAGATCGCATCGATCTCGGCCCGGTCCGGATCGATCAGTTGATCGAGCGCACTCGCACCGTTACCGGATAGTTCGCCGACCAACCCCCCCCGCGCGTCGTAGCGCGCGCGCAGACTGCGTATTTCGCTACTTCCGGCAGCATGATCGCTCTGGGTCAGTTGGCCCATCTCGTCGTAGCTGTAGCGGGTCGTGCTAATCATCGTGCTCAGGCTCGTAATGCGAGAGAGACTTTCGAGCTGGTCGAGCTCGGTATAGGTG
Source organism: Gammaproteobacteria bacterium (assembly GCA_024232855.1). GTDB lineage: Bacteria > Pseudomonadota > Gammaproteobacteria. The sequence continues at coordinate 2,020 of JAAEPH010000081.1, read as the reverse complement.
CTGATGGTGATGCTGTCGTTGACATCGATCGCCGGTCGCAAGCTGGTCAGCCTCACCCCGTCATTATAAGCGCTGGCCGTTTTGGCGTAAGCCGTTACCTCGATCTGGTTACCGTTCAGATCGTACCGATATTCGGTGAGATAACCTTCGGCGTCGAGTGACGCCACCAGTTGACCCATCAGATTATACTGCATGTAGTCGTGGCGATCGTTGGCACTGCCTGCAACCGCAACGCGCAGACTATCGAAGTCACCTGTGGCCTGTTGTCCAGCGGGAATCCTCATTGCGAACTGAATGCTTTCGACCGCCTGTCCAGTGGCATCGTAAACGATTTCGCTCAAATAGCCCCCAGCGTCCAGCTGACCGATCATACGATCGGCGCTATCGTAAAAATTGCGGCTATGGCGATCATGCAAGCTTACTAACGTCAGAAGCTGATCGCCGCCGAGTGTGGGGTCGATCAGGCTGGTGTCGACAGGCAGCACATAGGCAATCACGTCGCTGATGCGGCCCGCGCCATCATAAAAGGTCTGGGTAACGTAACCCTCGGCGTCGACCTGATGCGTGATCTGGTTGGCGGCGTTGTGCAGTGAGTAGCTGCTGCGATCGGCCTGTGATTGCAATGCAGACACGATCTCAGCCAGCATCACGCTAACCGTGCCGCTGTCGGCCGCGGCTAAAAGATTGTCGATTTGGCTTGCATCGAGTGAGTAAGCGTAAGCAATAGACTTGACCGCGTTACCGGCGAGGTCGTATTCGATCGTGCTCAGTGCACCGTCAGCATCGATCGTCGCCACCAGCTGGCCCTGTCCGTTGTGCAGAGTATGGGTTCGCGATCCCTGTGGATCGATCACCGTCAGCAGCCGCCCAGCCTTGTCATAATCACTGTATGTGGTTCCAAATAATACGGCATTTTCACGCTGCATGGTGGCAAAGTGGCGGCCGTTAGCGTCGTATATCGAAGTAGTTACCAGGCTGTTCTCGTTGTGCGTTATTATAGACTGGTTGGAATCGTCATACACCCGGTGAGTCGCATTACCCAACGAATCGAGCGAGCTTTCCAGGCGGCCGAGACCATCGTAAGTGTAGCTCACTACATAATCGTCCGTCGATGTTACGGTCGCCACACCCTTTGGCGCAATCTGAGTTAGCAGACGGCCATTCTGGTCATAAAAATATGCAGTCGTAGCCTGGGTGCCGTCGACAACACCATTGCCGCCAGTGTCGGTGGCGGTGTAAGTCGTGATCGCGCCGACCTGACCGCGAAAATCGTAGTCAGTGTCGATGCGCTCGATACGGGTCTGGTCCTGTCCCGCGGCCCAGGCCGCGAGCGCTGACTCGGTGTAGTCGCTGCCGGTATAAACATCTGCCGCATAAGTCAGCTGGTTGAGCTGGTTGCCGTCAGCATCATAGCGGTATTCTGTAACCTGACCCTCGCCGCTGACGCTGAAACGCAGGTGGTGTTCGACGTCATATGCGAAGTGATTGGAAATCGGATCGATTGGTTGGGCGGGACCTGCGCCGTCGAAATCCGGCCCGAGATACCGTGTTTCGGACAACAGTTCGTTGTCGGCCGAATAACTGCGCGTGATAGTGTTACCGAGTGCATCGCGCTCAAGACTGCGGTTGCCCTGCGCGTCGTATTCGTAACTGATTGTGTTACCGTTGCCGTCGGTGCTGCTGAGCACATTGCCCTGCGCATCGTAGCTAAAGGCTGTCATCTGGCTAGATCCGTTGATGACCGGGCCGAAAACCTCGACCACTTTCCCTTCAGCATCGAATTTGTAGATAGTCGCATGGCCAAGCGCATCGCTGACACTGGTTTCGGTAATCAAAATTTTCGGCGTCACCACGCCGGATGTCGGCCTCCTCACGCCGGCGCTCAGACTGAGGCCATCAACTAAAACCGCCGAATCGTTTAACGTGTCCTGGGCGTCCAGCACCCCGATCCCCAGCGTGATAACGTCGGCGGCGGCAAATGTATAACTGTACTGTTGGTAGCCAGTCGACTCATCATAAA
>JAAEPH010000080.1 GCA_024232855.1 Gammaproteobacteria bacterium | reverse complement strand
GCAAAGGCGCGCGGAGGATTAATGGTGATAAGCACTTTTTTCATATAGCTAGTGATGCGGCATACCGATGAATCAATCGCTCGCCTAAAGCGCCTACTTTTGGTGTGCAGACTTTCGTGATCCTACTGCGTTTTCTAGGTTGAATAGAGAAACCCAGGTAGCTGCCCAGCAAAATATCCTCAGCGTTCCCTGCGCCTCTGCGAGAACCTTATCCGGGCCAGGCGGGAAAGGTGAAGTTTAGATAATAATCAAGATTAACTATGTGCTACTAGCCATTGATTATAAAGGAATTATTTGTCAGTTTATTGTGAGATATTCGGACTAGCTGTATAGAACATAGCCCAGCGCCGCCGATGCCGCCAGGCCGAGGGCTATGATGACCCAGTCCGAAGAGGTATAACTTCTGTGCGTGCTCACCGGTTCAGGGCTCTGGACCAGCGCCATGAAATTTTTCATATCGGACTCGCTGATTTCGCAGCCGGATTCGAGGCGTTTAAGCAGTTGCGCCCGAATTTCTATATACTGCTTCCTGGTAATCAGGTCGCTCGCATAGGTCTTTGCGAGCAGCCGTAATGGTGTGTTGGGCTGATTCATTAATTCAGGGGCTGCACGTTGATCTGCTTGTTGAGGCTTTGCAGTCGGGTGTCGTCGGGAAACAGTTTCAATCCGGTAACGATGTAGATTGATGCGTCCTTGAACTTGCTGGCGGCGATCATTTTTTCGGATTCGGTCAGGTAGAGATCCGACAGCGCCTTGTCCTTTAGCAGGTAGTGTTTTGGGTCGACGCGCTTGATCAGTGGTAACACCGTTGTCAGGTCTTCGCCATTGGGGGTCTTGATCAGTTTTTTGGCATCGTAGTAACGTTTGTATAGTGATACCAGGCTGTTCATCAGCCGATCCCGTTGCTCCTTAACCTGGTCTTCAATGGTCGAGAGCGCCACCGAGTCCGGGTAGTGTTTCTTAGCCTGCTTCAGCAAGTCCTGAGCCTGTGGATAGTCGTAGAGGCCTTCCTTGGGTCTGAAAACCGACCGGATTCGATCACGATAAAAGGTGATTATTTCACGCCGCAGGCCCACCGATATAATTTTCTGCCGCTCCGGGGCTAGTTGATCCAGCGACCAGATGGTTTCTATCATCAATGCCTTGTTGCCATTTTTGATCTGCTGGATCTTGTCGTATAGTTCCTGCTCCGCCTGGAATTCAAGAAACGGCTTATAGCCGAGGCCGGCGCCGATCATGAATATAAACAGGCCCGCCAGCACGATGGGTTTGGTGTACGATTTCCTGGAACGCATTCCCTCGGAGAATTTATCGACCTCGGCGATACGATCTTCACGCACCACGTTTAGGGCTTTCATCAGTGTTTTCTGTTGACGCCGGTTGAGGCCCTTGATGGGCTTGGGATTGATGCCAAGTTCCTTGATTTTTGGGGAGGCCACCTTGTTATACGGATGCTTGCCGCCGGCCAACAACTGGTAGGCAACACAGGCAAGGCCGTAGATATCGTCGCGTGGATCCGGATTCATGCCGGCAAACATTTCCGGAGTCGCATAAGCTGGCGTCACAGCGCTCAACTTGGCGGGGTCAAACATCGTATTTTCCTTTTCCTCGTCCGTTTGCGTGCTTGCCCTGGCGATACCGAAATCGAGAAGCTTGACGTGGCCATCGTTTAACAGGAAACAGTTACCAGGCTTGAAGTCAGAATGAATCAGAAACTTTTCGTGCGCATAAGCGAGGCCGCTACATAACTCATCAATTATATGTAGTGCGTGATCCAGCTTGAGCGGCTTTTTACTGATTTCCTTGATCAACAGGTTCAGGGGTTTACCCTGGAGGTACTCCATGGTCATGAAGACCGTGTTACCGTCGCGATCGAAATCATAAACCGTTGCGATATTCGGATGCGCCAGGCGTTGAGCTTTACTGGCCTCGCGTTGCAGGGCGATGAAAGAACCGGAGTACTTCTTGAATGCGTCGGTGAGCACCTTGATGGCGACGTAGGGATCCTTGTCCTGGGCCTCCACTTTGAGCAGGTCTTTGGCCTTGAAAACCACGCCCATGCCGCCCTGGCCAAGTTTTTCCAGCAGTACGAAGCGTTCCTTGAGGGTTACTCCCGGACCGAGGTTTTCATAACGCGAGGATTTGCTCGTTTTTTCAACAATCTTGGGTTCTGTCGGCAAGACGTCTTCGCTGAAGTCCATCAAGGATTCCGAAATATGAATATCACCGGCAGCCGTACCCATGCGCACGATCACGGTCTTGTCACTACCGTTTTCATCGTCATCGTCGATTTCATCCGAAATGTCGGTCAGATGCATGGTCCTGTCATCGTTGAAATAGGAAATATCGGTCAGATGCATGGTCCTGTCATCGTTGAAATAGGAAATATCGGTTTTCTGGCTGTTTTTCAACGTGGACTGGATGTTGGCCTTTGAAATGATCTGGGAAATTTCCGAGAATCCATTCGAGTCAATGGATTCGTTGGTATAGAGTCCCTGTAGATACGTTTGCGCCTCAGTATGACCGTCCGGCGTGACGTCAAAAATGTTCGCCAATCCCTGCTCAAGGTCGTTGATATTCAGCGACCCCGCAAAGTAATCGTTAATCAACGATTCACTGACTTCAGACATCGGCTTCCTTTTGACAGATTTTCATGGTGATAATCGAGGTGTTATCGGTTCCGCCGGCATTGAGCGAAGCCTCTAGCAACGCTTCCGATAACTCGTTCATATTTTCGGGGTGAGATTCGATTATAGGCGCTATTTTGCTTTCCTCCAGATCTTTGTATAAACCGTCGGAGCAAATGATATAGATATCCCCATCCCGTAACTCAAAATAGTCGAAATCGATGCACAGGTGATCATCGATTCCGACCGCTTTTAACACCACGTTGGCCGCGGGGTGTTCCTCGGCATCACGGGCTTCGAGTTTCCCCATGCGCACCAGCTCTTCAACATAACTGTGGTCTTCGGTCAATCGTTCCAGCCGGTTGTCGCGGAAGCGATACAGGCGACTATCGCCCGCCCACAGGGTGAACAGGAGGTTACGCCAGACATACACGCAGACAACGGTACTGCCAATGGTGGCGTTAGGGCCCAGTTTGTGTGACTTTTTGTGGATAATTGCATTTGAATTAAGAATGTTTTCTTCCAGCAACAGGATACTGTCATCCAATGAAGCGTGTTGTTTAAACAGGCTTAAATTATTGGTTATGGTTTGGCTGGCGAAATCACCCGCTTGATGACCACCCATGCCATCGGCTACGATCCAGACGTTCTCGTCCTCATGTACCAGTATCGAATCTTCATTTTTTGTTCTGACATGACCGGTATCGGTTACGCCGTGACTGGATATTTGGAAGCTGATTGGGGATTGTTGATCGATATTTGCTGTGTAGCTGGACAACGCAACTCCTTCCGATTTACGCATTATTTTGGCATTGTAATTATAATAGTAAATTAATAGCAAATTGATATGTATAACGTGAAGAATCACGCATAACTTGATGAAAATTTTAATGAAGCGTTCCAAATCATGATGAAGGCGTGCCCGATGACGGCTCAGATTTGCCGGTCCTCGCAATCGGCGCCAATTATGCGTTCTGATCCTGATTAACTTTGCTATCATGGCGCGCAGCCGATTAACGGCTGCTTCTTTGGAAAATTTAATGCCAAGAGTTGTTAACTGCGTAGTGCTCGGCCTGGAAGCCCCCGGTCTTGAGCGAGTACCTTATCCCGGTGAACTGGGGCAGCGTATCTATGAAAACGTGTCCGCCGAAGGCTGGGGTCAATGGATCGAACGACAGACCATGGTCATCAATGAAAACGGGCTGTCGACGATAGATCCGGCGAGCCTCGCGATTCTCGAACAGCATATGCTCGGGTTTATCTTCAAGGAAGGCGATCTGGGCCAGCAACCACAAGGTTTCCGCGCCCCCGGCGCGAAGAAGTAGGGCATTACCACCGGATTAATCGTCACCCAGGTTTTGCAGCTCCCAGCGCGGCTGGGTTACAAATCGAAGTTTCGAGTAGGCGCTTTTGAGCGCCGCGAGGGTTTGTTCGTACCCGGGAGCCTGAGCAAAAATGAAGCCCAGGTAGCTGGCGCCTTCCGGTAAGGGGGTCAGTTCGTAGCCCGGTTTGATGTGAACTTCGATATCGCGAACGTACTCGGTTTGCAGTGCCTCGGTTAAACCCTCGACTCGTTTCAGGATACCGGTATCGGTTATCGGGATCATCAATACGCCCGCGGATTCAGCCTCGGCATCAGCCGGCACGGTGATGCCGCACATGCCCTGGATTACCAGTTCCTCGAGCTTCTGCCGCATCGAAAATTCGATCAATTGTCCACACTGCCCGCCGATGGTGCGCGCCGCCAGTTCAAGTAGTACCGGTCCTGAATCCGCCAGGCGCGCCTCGGCATGTACCGGGCCGTGCTCGAGTCCATAGGCGCCGCAGCATCGTTCGACCTCGCCGATTAACGCCGTTTTGCGGGCTTCATCCAGGCAGCTCGGGGTCAGGTAATAGGTTTCCTCGAAATAGGGACCGGTGAGCGGTTCCGGCTTGTCGAATATCGTCAACAGGCGGAACTCGCCATCGACCACGAAACCTTCGACCGCGTATTCCGCACCATCGATATAGGACTCCACCAGTAGGTGATCGCGCACGTGGCCCTGCTGCCCGCTCGACGCAAGAATGGTGTCGATACGCTTCAGCGCGGCTTGGTATTCAGCATCGTTATCGGCGCGGATGACGCCGCGACTGGCGGCCAGCGCCAGCGGTTTGACGACGACCGGGTAATCGATCGCAAGCGATGCCGCGGTTGCGGATGCGATTTCGATCAGCTGGTATGAGGGTGTATTGCAACCCGCATCCGTCAGTGCCTCGCGCGACAGGTCCTTGCGCTGGGTGAGCAATGCCGCGGCGGGGCTGTTTTGCGGCAGGCCGAGGTGCCGTGCGACGCGGCTGCATAGCGCAACGCAACTATCGTCGGTCGCCAGCACGCAGGCGATGTTCTTGCCGGCAATCGCGGTGACGATGTCGGAGTAGGCTAATTCGGGTCGGCTGAAATCGACGGTAATGCCGCTGGCCACTTCAGAAACCAGCGAGTGCGCGCTGTTGGAAACGACCAGGATGGGCATGCCGAGCGCGTGTGCGGCCCGGGTATAAGCTGCGATGCGGTAGCTACCGGAGGGGGCTACCAGCAGAACCAGGCCGGGGTGGGAAGCGGGCCCGTCCTGACACTGGCGGGTGGTGTTAATCAGTAATGGCGATTAGCCGCAGCCACCGCCGCCGGCAGCGCCGCATCCACCGCAGACCCCTGAGCCGCCGGTTTCCGCAAAGACGTTGTTGAACACAAATCGCTCGCGCCCGACTTCCTGGATGTAGTCGATTTGCGCACCTTTGAGGTAATTCAGCGCGACTACATCGACCAGGATCTTGAAACCGTCAAATTGCAGCGATGTATCGAAATCGCTTTTCTCGTCGGTAAAGGTCATACCGTAGGACAGTCCACCGCAGCCGCCGCCGCTGATGTATATCCGAATCGCGGACACGTCTTCGTCGGTCTGGCTGATAATTTCGTGCAGTTTGTCCTGCGCCGATGGCGTCACTTCGAGATCGCTGACGCTCAGGCTCGGCTGAAAGCTTGCGGAGCTGCCGCCGCTAACCGCGCCGGCTTTTTGCGGAGGGGTGTAAATGCCTACGTTTTCCATGATAACTACCTGCTTGTTCGATGGATCGGATTATACACTCGAGTCCTGTGATTCGACACGATTTTCGGGACCTACGTGAATTCCACCTCGAGGATTCGTAAATGGGTTGCAGCGATGCGAATACAAGCCCAAATGCCGTTATAACTGACTTATTTGTCGTGTTTTTTAGTGATACTTGGGAGACTTTTTCGTATCATCGCCTTCTTTTTCTCCCGAGGAATACCCGATGTTCGAAAAATCCATGAATATTGCCGATTTCGATCCGGATTTATGGACCGCGATGCAGCAAGAAGAGGTCCGCCAGGAAGATCACATCGAACTGATCGCGTCGGAAAACTATACCAGCCCGCGCGTCATGCAGGCACAGGGTTCGGTGCTGACCAACAAGTATGCCGAGGGTTACCCGTCGAAACGCTACTACGGTGGTTGCGAATTTGTCGATGTGGCCGAAGCGCTGGCCATCGAACGGGTGAAGAAACTTTTCGGCGCCGATTACGCCAACGTGCAGCCGCATTCCGGATCGCAAGCCAATGCCGCGGTATATTTCGCGCTACTGCAGCCGGGCGACACCATTCTTGGCATGAGCCTGTCGGACGGCGGCCACCTCACGCACGGCGCCAAGGTCAATTTTTCCGGCAAGCTTTTTAATGCCATGCAATACGGATTGAACAACGAAACCGGCGAAATCGATTACGACCAGGTTGAAGCCCTGGCAAAGGAACATCAACCGAAGATGATCGTTGCCGGATTCTCGGCCTACTCGAGGATCATGGACTGGCAGCGCTTCCGCGATATCGCGGATTCGGTCGGCGCCTACCTGTTCGTCGATATGGCGCACGTCGCCGGGCTGGTTGCGGCGGGCGTATACCCGAGCCCGATCGATATCGCCGATGTCTGCACCAGCACGACTCACAAGACCCTGCGCGGACCGCGTGGCGGCATCATACTTGCGCGCGCCAACGCGGAAATCGAAAAGAAACTGAACTCGATGGTTTTCCCCGGTACCCAGGGCGGCCCGTTGATGCACGTCATCGCCGGCAAGGCGGTCGCCTTCAGGGAAGCCATGAGCGCTGATTTCGTTGAGTATCAGAAGCAGGTCCTGGTCAACGCCAATGCGATGGCGGAAGAATTCGTCAAGCGCGGCTTCGACGTGGTTTCCGGCGGTACCGACAACCATCTGTTCCTGTTGTCGCTGATCAGCAAGGGCCTGACCGGTAAGGAAGCCGACGCTGCACTCAGCAAGGCTCATATCACCGTCAACAAGAACTCGGTGCCGAACGATCCGCAATCGCCCTTTGTCACCTCGGGCCTGCGCATCGGCTCGCCGGCGATTACCACGCGAGGTTTCGACGAACAGAATTCACGCGATCTCGCCAACTGGATCAGCGACATCCTCGAAGACATGGGCAACGACGATACCATCACGGCGGTACGCGATAAGGTTAGCGAAATCTGCAAGCGTCTGCCGGTTTACCGGGGTTGATCGGGTAAGCGATGAAATGCCCGTTCTGCGGTACGCCTGACACGCGCGTGGTTGACTCGCGCCTTGCGTCGGAATCGGCGCAGGTGCGCCGCAGGCGGGAATGCGTTTCCTGCGAAACGCGCTTCACAACCTATGAATCGCCGCTGCTGAACATGCCGATGGTGATCAAGAACGATGGCAGCCGGGACGCGTTCGATGAAGTCCGGCTGCGCAGCGGCATGATGCGCGCGCTCGAGAAGCGACCGGTAACCGCCGAACAGATCGAAGATGCGATCAACCACATCAAGCGACAACTGGTCGGTATCGAGGCGCGGGAAATTTCGTCGCGTGAAATCGGCGCGATGGTGATGCACGAACTGCGGCGTGTCGACCAGGTCGCCTATATTCGCTTCGCTTCGGTCTATCTGAGTTTCGAGGATATCCAGGCGTTTGAAGAGGCGATTCGCAATTTGGCCGCCGAACCCACCCCGGAGATGCATCAAAGGCAGGTGCCGTTAATCGATGAGGATAGCTGATGCCGTTATCCCACCACTACTGGATGGCCGAGGCATTGCGCCAGGCGCGCCGGGGTTTTTACTCTACGCCGCCGAACCCGCACGTAGGCTGTGTCATCGTCGATGGCGGCAAAATGATCGGCTCCGGCTGGCATGGCTACAGCGGTGGCCCGCATGCCGAGGTCAACGCGCTGCAATCGGCTGAAATCCCGACCGGCGCCGATTTCTATATCACGCTCGAACCCTGTTCCCATCACGGTAAGACGCCGCCCTGTGTCGATGCATTAATCGAGGCAAAGCCGGCGCGGGTCATCGTCGCCATGGAGGATCCGAATCCGCAAGCATGCGGGCGGGGATTGGAGAAACTGCGCGCGCATGGTATCGACGTCGTCAGCGGTGTGCTCGAGGCCGAGGCGCGCGAACTCAATCGTGGATTTATCAAGCGAATGGAGCAGGGCCTGCCTTTCGTCAGTATAAAGATGGCCTGCTCACTGGATGGGCGTAGTGCCCTGAAAAACGGCAGCAGCCGCTGGATTACGTCGAAAGCGTCGCGTCGCGACGTGCAGTTTTTACGCGCCGGGGCCGGCGCTATATTGAGCAGCGCGCAGACGGTGCTGGATGATGACCCGTCGCTGAACCTGCGTCTCACGCGGCAGGATCTGAAACAGGTTTTCGAACAGCGGCAACCGGCGCGCGTGCTGGTGGATTCGAGATTGCGTCTGAGCGGCAGCGAGAAGCTGTTCGATGCTGATGGCGAAATCCTGATTTATACCCTGAGCGAGGATGCAGACCGGCAGGAACGCCTGGCCGCGCGCGGTGCGACGGTGATCCGGCTCGAAGCCGATCCCTCGGCACACATCTGCCTGACCGCGATGCTGCGGGACCTGGCCCGACGTGGTATCAACGACGTACACAGCGAGTGCGGGCAACGCCTGGCGGGCGCCTTGCTGAGTCAGCGCCTGGCCGACCAGATCGTGTTATACCTGGCGCCTCATTTGCTCGGCAGTGAGGCCAGGGGTGGATTTGACCTCGGTGAAATAACCGACATGGGACAGCGTAAAAACTGTAGCATTCGCGATATACGCCAGCTTGGCGACGATCTGCGCCTTACCTTGAGTGTCGATTAGGAATTATAGATGTCTACCATTGTTGCCGTTTTGAAGCACAATATCGCGTGTATCGCGGCCGACAGCCTGACCAGCTTTGGCGACACCCGGCAGCCCGCCGATTTTGTCACCGATTACGACAAGATCCTGCCCCTGGCGGAGCAGGGTTACATCGGCATCGTCGGTAGTGCGGCCCATCACCTGGTGATGCAAGACCTGCTCGAAAAACACGGCGATAAAATCGATTTCTCGACCCGCTTCAGCATCTTCGAGTCGATGCGGCAAGTGCATCCAGTCCTCAAGGACGAGTATTTCCTCAACAGCAAGGACGAAAATGACGACACCTACGAATCGTCGCGGGTAGACGCATTGATCATCAATCAGAACGGCATCTTCGGGCTCTACTCGTTGCGCGAGGTCGACCAGTACAGTCGCTTCTGGGCTGTCGGATCGGGCGCCGAATTCGCGCTGGGTGCGATGCGGGTAGCCTATAACCTGCTCGATGACGCCGAGGCCATCGCCCACGCCGGCATCGAGGCGGGCGCCTGTTTTGACAGCAGCAGCGCATTGCCGATGACCCATTACAGCCTGGAGGTATGCTGATGTTTACCGGAATCATCCAGGCGCTCGGCAAGATTGAGCGAAATGAACCCAGCGATGGCGATATCAGTCTCACCATCGCCTGTGGCGATCTCGACATGACGCAGGTACAGATCGGCGATAGCATCGCCGTCAACGGAACCTGTTTGACCGCGGTCGAACTTCGCGGGCAATCCTTCGTCGCCGATGTTTCCATCGAAACCATGGAAAAGACCAGTCTCGGGCAACTGGCTCTCGGCAGCCCGGTTAATCTCGAAACCGCCTTGACCCTGAACACCGCTCTCGGCGGGCACCTGGTGAGCGGACACGTCGACGGGCTCGCGACCCTGGTCGAAATGCAGGCCGACGCGCGCTCGATTCGTTATCGGTTTGAAGTGGAGCCCGGCATCCAGCACTATATTGCGGTCAAGGGATCGGTGACGGTGGATGGCACCAGTCTGACCGTCAACAACGTCGAAGGCAACCGGTTTGATGTTAACATAGTGCCGCACACCCGGCAGAAAACCGTTTTTCAATATTATCAGGTCGGTTCGCGAGTTAATATCGAGGTCGATATCATTGCCCGCTACCTCGAGCGCCTGTTGCGGGGCAGAGCCGGCAATGCCCCGCTTGAAGACCGGCAGCTCGTCGAGACCCTGATAAAATCAGGATTTATCAACCATGAATAAGCCAGTCGAGTTTGACATGAAATTGAATTCAACCCAGGAAATCATCGATGACATCAGGGCCGGGAAAATGGTCATCATCATGGATGATGAGGACCGTGAAAACGAAGGCGACCTGCTGATGGCGGGCGAGGCGGTAAATGCCGACCACATCAACTTCATGGCCAAGTATGGGCGCGGCCTGATCTGCCTGACGCTGTCCGAAAAACGCTGCAAGCAGTTGCGCCTGCCGCTCATGGTCGGTGATAACCGCGAAGTCATGGAGACCAATTTCACGGTTTCGATCGAAGCTGCCGAGGGCGTTACCACCGGAATTTCGGCCGCCGATCGCGCCACCACGATACGGGCCGCAATCAAGGCTGACGCCACTCCGGGCAGCGTCGTGCAACCGGGGCATGTGTTTCCTGTTATGGCGCGCAAGGGTGGCGTATTGTTTCGCGCGGGTCACACCGAAGCGGGCTGTGACTTGGCGCGGCTTGCCGGTTTCGAACCCGCCGCGGTCATCGTCGAAATACTCAATGACGACGGCTCCATGGCGCGGCGCAAGGATCTCGAAAAATTTGCCGCATTGCATGATTTGAAAATTGGTACCATCGAAGACCTGATCCGCTACCGCATTGAAAACGAACATACCGTCGAGCGTATCGTCGAAACGCGATTCCCGACCGATTACGGCGACTTCCAGCTCTATGCCTTTGAAGACAGTACCGCGCAGGAGTTGCACCTGGCCCTCGTCAAGGGCAAGATCGACCCGGATAAGCCGATGCTGGTACGCGTGCACGTGCAAAATACGCTGCTCGATTCGCTGGCCGGAACGCATGGGCGAGGCTGGCCGTTACGCGATACCATGGAAACGATCAATAATGCCGGCGAGGGTGTTATCGTGTTCCTGCGCCAGGCGGAAACACCCAAGGACATGGTCAATCTGGTGGAATCGATGTTGCTCGGGCACGGCTCCGGGGATCATGGTGACGATCAGCGCACTTACGGTATTGGCGCGCAGATACTGGCCGATCTCGGGGTGCGCAAGATGAGGCTGTTGAGTGCGCCCAAGGTTTTCCACGGGCTCGCCGGTTTCGGCCTTGAGGTAGTTGATTATTATTCGGAAGAGGGTTAGCAGAATGACGGACAGCAAGCACATCGATGGCGACCTTGTCGTCAGTGACGCAAAAATTGCGATCGTTGTCGGCAGGTTCAACGGTTTCATCGTCGAAAGCCTGCTGAGCGCGGCGCTCGATACCTTGCGACGGGCGGGAATAGACGCCGGTGATATCACCGTGAGTCACGTGCCCGGGGCACTCGAGATTCCGCTCGTGGTGCAGACCTTTGCGGCCAGTGGCAAGCACGATGCGGTAATTGCGTTGGGTGCGGTAGTCCGCGGCTCGACCCCGCATTTCGATATCGTCGCGGGCGAAAGTGCAAAGGCGCTGGCATCCCTTTCATTATCGCATTCGCTGCCGGTGATTAACGCCATCCTGACCACGGATACCATCGAGCAGGCAATCGAGCGCGCCGGAACCAAGGCGGGCAACAAGGGCGCCGACGCCGCCATGAGTGCGATGGAAATGATCAGCCTGTTGCGCAAGATCGGTTAGGTTATCCGTGAATGACAAGGCGCGCTTTATCAAGAAACGACGGCATGCTCGCGACAAGGCGATGCAGGCGCTGTACCAGTGGCAGTTGTCCGGTGAAGAACTGGACTGGATAAGAGATCATTATCAACAGGAGCAGGGCATCGCCGCGGGGGATGAAGCGTATTTCCTGGAACTGTTGTACCAGATACCGCCGCAGGTGGGAGCGCTCGACAATCGTTTCCGCAAGTACGTCACCAACTTCGTCGATCACCTCGATCCGATCGAAACCAACATACTACGCATCGCAACCTATGAACTGGAGCATCACCTGGAGATTCCCTACAAGGTTGTGATCAACGAAGCGGTCAACCTGGCCAGGACCTACGGTGCTGACGACAGCCACAAGTTTGTCAATGGTGTGCTCGACCCCCTGTGCGCAGAGTTGCGCAAACTCGAAGTGGCCAGGTAAGCCATTTGCCGGGAGCAACGATGGCGCAGAACGAGTTTGCGATCATTCAGCAATATTTCTCGGCTATCGGGGTGCCGGCCGCGAGCACGGTGCTGGGTATTGGCGACGACGCGGCTGTAGTCGAGGTACCCGCGGGGTTTCAGCAGGTTGTCAGCATGGACACCCTGATCGCCGGTGTTCATTTCCCGACCGATACCAGTCCGGCCGATATCGCCTACAAGGCGCTTGCGGTCAACCTCAGCGACCTGGCTGCGATGGCCGCGACGCCGAGCTGGTTTTTGCTGTCGCTGAGTTTAGCGCACACCGACCCGTCGTGGCTTGAAGCGTTTGCCGATGGATTGCGGCAAACCGCCACGGAATTCGACCTGCAACTGATCGGTGGCGATACCTGTCACGGAGCCTTGTCGATTTCGATACAGGTTGCCGGACTGGTGCCGGCGGGTAAATTCGTTACCCGCGCGGGAGCCAGTCCCGGTGACCTGATCCTGGTTTCGGGAGAACTCGGCGGAGCGGGACTTGGACTGGCGCATTTACAGGGCCACATCGACTTGCCCGAAGAATTACGCGCCAATTGTCTGCTGGCCCTTAACCGGCCCCGACCCAGACTCGAATTGACCGATTTTCTGCGTCAGTTCGCGAGCGCGGCCATCGATATTTCCGACGGCCTGCAGGGTGACCTGGCGCATATATTGAAGGCCAGTCACTGCGGTGCGCGAATCGATCTGGCCGCGATTCCGGTCATACCCTGGATCGAGCATCAGGACCTGTACCACTTTGCGCTAGGCGCGGGCGACGATTATGAGATTTGTTGTATCGTGCCGCCGAAGCATCGGGCCGAAATCGAGAACTGGAACCGCCTGCATCCACACTGCCGTTTGAGTACCATCGGTGAAATAACCGACTCGGGGTTTGATCTGCGAATCGGTAAACAGATCACCGACCTTTCGGACGCACGGGGATATCGTCATTTCGAATAAAATACCACCAGCGTTGCTGCGTAACCCCCTGCATTTGCTATCGCTCGGATTCGGGTCGGGGCTGTCTCCGCTTGCGCCCGGTACCTGCGGAACCTTGCTGGCAATTCCACCCTATTTGTTACTGGCGTCTTTGCCCTTGCCCTGGTACCTGCTGGCGGTCCTGCTCGGCTTCGGCGCCGGTATCTTTCTGTGCGGCTATACCAGCGCGGCGCTGGGGGTTCATGATCACGGCGGAATCGTCTGGGATGAATTTGTCGGTTTCTGGATTACGATGATCGCGGTACCCGCCACATGGCAATGGATTATGGCCGGATTTGTGCTATTTAGAATATTCGACATTGTAAAACCCTGGCCGGTGAAAATGGCAGACGCAGAGCTAAAAGGAGGTTTCGGCATCATGTTCGACGATGTGCTTGCGGGAATATACGCGCTTGCCAGCCTGCACCTGGTCATACAATTGGTGGCCCTGGAGTGAGACGGCTTCAATCGGTTCTGGGATTGGCGTTTTTGCTGATTGCGGCTAGCGCGGTGGCGGGCGATACCACGGTCCGGGTGATTGCGCTGTTCACCGATAAGGCCCTGATCAAGGTTGATGGTCAGCAGAAGATTATCAGCAAGGGTGAGACATTCCGCGGTGTTTTACTTCAATCCGCATCGGGGCGGGGTGCGGTCGTAGTGATCGGCGGCGAGACCATGAAACTGGGGGTCAACCAGTCGATTGCCGGAAATTTCAAGAAACGCGAAAAAATCAAGCTGCGCATAGTCCCGGATGCACATGGAATGTACTACGCCAAAGGCAGTATCAATGGTAAGTCCACCAGTTTCCTGGTCGACACCGGCGCAACCAATGTCACAATGAGCGGACGCAAGGCAAAGAGTCTCAACATCGATTTCAAAAAGGGCATCCGCTCGCTCGTGCAAACTGCCTCCGCGGTCGTGCAGGCCTGGCAGATCAAGCTCGATACGGTCGATCTGGGCGGCATCAGGCTCAACAATGTCGTAGCAACCGTTATCACCGGTGATCACCCTTCCGAAGTGTTGCTCGGAAACTCGTTCCTGCGCCATACCCAGATCGAGAAAGCGGGATCGACACTCCAGATCAGTAAACGTTTCTAGCTCGCAAATCTCACCGTTTTAGGGTCCCCGACAGGGGATCCGTAAACCCCTCGCCTTTAGGCGACGGATTAAAAAACGAAGTTTGCGATTGTTTTTAATGCCGTCATACCGCGGCTCCGACCGCGGTATCCAGAGGCAAAGGGAAATATCGGGCGCACTGGATCCCGCGGTCCGGCGTCCCGGCGGTCCGACGCTTCAGGCAATTGCCGAGCACGACTGCATGGACGCAGGAGGTAGAGCAATGCAGGAGCAATTGCCGAGGAAATCTGTGAGATTTGCAAGCCAAAGCCAAATTATTTTCAGGCCCGGGCGGCATTATTCCGGTAGAATACGGCACTTCTCAATGCCCGTTCAGTATCAATGATTAAAACCCGATTCGCCCCGAGTCCGACCGGAGTGTTGCACGTTGGCGGTGCTCGAACCGCGTTATTCTGCTGGTTGTACAGCAGGAAAACGAACGGCAAGTTCGTGCTCCGTATCGAAGACACCGATCTCGAAAGATCGACGCCGGAATCGGTGCAGGCGATTCTCGAGGCCATGGACTGGCTGGGCCTCGATTACGACGAAGGTCCCTACTATCAAACCCGGTGTTTTGATCGCTACCGCGAAGTCATCGGCCAGCTGGTGGAGCAGGGTCACGCTTACTTCTGCCAGTGCCCGAAGCAGCGCCTGGAGGAATTGCGTAAACGGCAAATGGCCGACAAGCAGAAACCACGCTACGACGGCTGTTGTCGCGATCTGGGCCTGCGACCCGAAGCGGGAGTCGCGATGGTAGTGCGATTTCGCAATCCGCGACAGGGCGTGGTCAGCTTCACGGATCACGTCAAGGGTGAGGTCAGCGTTAGTAACCAGGAACTTGACGACTTGATCATCGCGCGCAGTGACGGCAGTCCGACCTATAACCTGTCGGTTGTCGTGGATGATATGGATATGGGTATTACCCATGTACTGCGGGGCGATGATCACGTCAACAATACTCCCAGGCAGGTCAATATTCTGCGTGCGCTCGACGCCGAGGTGCCCGGGTACGCGCATGTGCCGATGATACTGGGCGACGACGGAAAACGCCTTTCAAAGCGTCATGGCGCGGTCGGCGTGATGGAATACTTCGAAGCCGGTTACCTGCCCGAGGCCATGCTCAACTACCTGGTGCGCCTGGGTTGGTCTCACGGCGACCAGGAAATTTTCACGCGCACCCAGATGATCGAGTTGTTTTCGCTCGACGGACTCAACAAATCGGCTTCATCCTTCAACACGGAAAAACTCAACTGGATCAACCAGCAGTATTTGATGAGCGAACCGTTGACCAACATTATTGGCCTGGTTAAACAGAGGCTCAAACGGCTTGGTCTTGCCTATGACGAGACGCTTGATTTAACCACGGTAGTCGATTTGTACCGCCAGCGCGTGTCGACGGTCAACGAACTGGTGGATAGCATCCTGTATTGTTTTCAGGACTTTACCAGCTATGACGAGAAGGCGGCCGCAAAGGTCCTCAAGCCATCTGCGCTAGCGCCATTGCGGCGCTTGCTGGATCGCTTCCAGGCGCTCGAAAGCTGGGATGTGACGGAAATTCATGCCGTGATCGAAGCCGTTACCGTCGAACTGGAGGTTGGTATGGGCAAGGTGGGCCAACCCTTGCGCGTAGCCGTCACTGGCGGTTCGTTTTCGCCACCGATCGACCAGACCGTCGAGTTGCTGGGGAAAGATCGCAGTATTGCCCGGATTGAGCGCGCGATCGAATATGTTTCGGTAAAAGGTGGGGTGTAAATCTTTTTATATTTCAGTGACATGCTATATAAGCTTAAGGAAAATCGGGTCAGGCATGATAGACTTGGTCCGGTTTTAGAAAGGTTCCCAGATCAGTTTGTCGTTGAGGCATTTCGCGTGGGCTGGAAACTTTTCCGATTGAGTCTCAACGACCCAGCCAGCTTATCGTGAAGGAACCTTTTTAGTGGCGCGAAAAACAATCAATTGCGTGGTGATGTTTGCCGATGTGGCAGGCAGCACGGCCATGTACGAAAACATGGGTGATGATCTCGCCAGGGAGCGAATCTCCAAGGCGTTGAATGCGTTGATTTCTATTTCGAGGCGTCACAATGGTGTGTTGGTGAAGACAATCGGCGATGAAATCCTCGTCTACTTTACCGATATCGATCAGGCCGTAACCGCTGCAAAAACAATTCAGGAGGTGATGGAAGATGATCGCTCGCCGGAGACTATCGGTGTGTCGATTCGCATAGGCATGCAATACGGCAGTGCCATTCTTGAAAGCGACGATATTTTCGGCGACACCGTTAACGTTGCCGCGCGAGTCGCCGGCATGGCCAAGGCACGCCAGATTCTCTGCACCCAGGAAATCGCGTTCATGGTCAGGAACGTAGAACTCTCCAATAAAATGCGTCATCATGATCGTCTGCGGGTCAAGGGTAAACACGATCAACTCGATGTCTACCTGTTTGCCTGGGAAGGGGAGGGCGATATCACCAACATGGCGACCGCCAGCAGTTTCACCAATCCGGCGCAACATGCACAGGCAAAAAATCTTACCCTGACCTACGAAAGCATTACCCACGCGATCCCGGTCGATACCACGTCTTATATTCTTGGCCGCGGCAAGGACTGTGATCTTATTATCCAGGGCGACCTGATTTCACGTCATCACTCCAAGGTTGAACATCGCCGCGGCAAGTTCATCATTAGCGATCAGAGCACCAACGGAACCTTTGTCAGGACGACCGGCGGTCAGCTCATATTTCTACGCCGTGAAGAGTTTACCCTGTTCGAGTCGGGTTACATCAGCCTCGGTAAAAAGGTTGATCTCGGCGATCCGAATGTAATCCATTTTCTGTGCGAGTAACCGCCAGAGCCCGCCTTCCCGATCGCCATGCTGATCACCTTTAAGAGTCGCGCATACGCCAACATTACGATGTTCGGCGACGTCGGCCTGAAAATGCTAGAGATGATGGCTTTTGGCACGGCCGTGCCCGGTGCGATAAGCGCCGCGGATGTCGCGCAGGCGCTCGACAATCTCGAGCAGGGTCTCAGCACGGTGCCGCATCAACTGCAGGCTGCAGGCGCGGAAGACGAGGATCAACCCAGCACCAGCCTGCACGTGCGCGCGCTGCCGTTGCTTGAATTACTGCAGGCAGCGATTGCGGATGAAAGCGCGGTGCGCTGGGAGTAATTCGCTGAGACAGGCGGGTTAGTCCGCGGGCGCTTCCCCGGGGAGGTTCTCGCAGAGGCGCCGAGACGCAGAGGTGCGCGAAGGATTAGTTAAGGTGGTGCTATTGGTGAAAGTCTCACCAATAGCACCACGAAAAATATCTCCGCGAATCCCGGCGTCTCCGCGCCTCTGCGAGAATCTTTTTGAGTAGTCCTGCGTCGTGGCCCTGCAGGCTAGTTTTTCACCATCGCGTCGACGACCGCGGTCCAGCCCTGCGCGATGTTTTCATGATTGTAACCGCCGCCACCCATGGCGAGCATGCGACCCTGGCAGCAGTCATCGGCGATCTTGCGCAGTTTCGCGGCGGCATGGGCATGCGCGGCCGGGCTGAATTCCATGTTTGTGATCGGATCGCCCTTGATGCTGTCGGCGCCGCATTGCAGCAGGATAAACTCGGGTTCGTTTTCACGCAGGTAGTTTTCCACCAGCGGCCATACCTCCTGGAACACGGCATCGTTGGAAAAGGGTGGAACCGGAATATTCAGCTTGGTGCCTTCGGCCTCTCCGCTACCGGTTTCATTGACAAACCCGGTGCCGGGGTAAAGCGTGCGGCCATCCTGGTGAATGTCGGCAAACAACAGGTCGGGATCATCTTCGAAGCTGTAAAATACGCCGTCACCGTGATGCGCGTCGATATCGATATAGGCGACGCGCCGGATGCCGTACTGCGCGCGCAGGTACTCGATGGCGATGCCGCAGTCGTTGAAAACGCAGAAACCCGCGGCGACGTGGCGGCGCGCGTGGTGCAAGCCGGCAATCGGAGAAAATGCGCGCCGAAATTCGCCTTTCATGATGCGATCGATGGCATCGGTAACCGAACCGGCAACATGGCTCGCGGCCTCGAACATACCGACGAAGGAAGGTGTATCGCCGCCGTCCAGGTATCCGTGCCCGCTCACTGAATAGTCGCGAACCTTTTCGATATAGTCGTCGGTGTGGAACAGCTGCAGGCGATCGTGGCTTGCGGCCACGGGCGTCTGAATGACCAGTTCCCTGTCGAGATTCAGGCGCAGTAATTCGGTCTGAAACGCATCGTGGCGTTGCGGACCGAAAGGATGACCATCCTTGAAACCGTAGTCGGCGAGGGCCTGACCGAGATAAATGCAGGTATCCTTGGAAGACATGAGAAACCACCGGTGACAGAATCAGGTTATTAAAGAACAGCCCGGCAAACAGGTCAAATACTATTAACCCGGCGCAGGCTTAGCCCGCATATCTCACCAGGGGGCGGGATGGCGGTTCTCGGCTCCTGCCTCCACCGCATTCGTGCTTCCTTGCACATCATTGCGCAGGGCTTTGGATTCACAAGGGATTTTCTGAAGGAGCGGAATAAAAGTGCGTAACCCGCCTGAATAACTACCTTGTGGATTCAAAGAACAAGCGAGGGCCCGTCATCCTGGTGAGATATGCGGGTTAGCCCCGTTTCTTCGATTGCCCGATGATCCAGTGGTGATCGCAGTTCTGGCAGCGGGCGTATATCGGCCGGGCGCCGACGCGAACCTCGAAGGCGCCGTAACTGCCGCAGGACCTGCAGGTGGCCTGCGTGGCGCAGGTTTGCGCGAACGAAAAGCGCATCCAGAAGCGCCGGAACAATTCGATAATGGCGATGCCGATCAGGTAGAGCGCGAAGATCGACAGGATCGAAAAGATGCCGGAGAAATTAACGCCGACAAATTCGATGATGGTGACGAACAGGAAACCGCACATCAGGCAACTCACCAGCCATGCAAAGCTCATGAAGAGCTGTCTTTCATGCCAACGGGTGAATTTTAAATGTTGCATGCGACGGTCGCTTACTATTTTTCGCCAGGACTACTCCTGTTTACTCGCAGTCAGTTGCTTTTGCAATAGTTCGCAGGCCTCGCGCCAGGGTTCGAAAGCCCTGTTTTGATGAAGCAGATCGAGCCCGAGCTTTGAAAAAGTGCCTTCGGTAGCGATGCCAGCGGCGATTTCAGCGGGCGGGGTTTCGGATTTTGCAAGCGCCAGCTCGGCAGCCCCCCGCGCCATTCCCATGACCAGTTCGGCACTCAGTGGCGCCGGCAAATCGGGTCCACTGGTCGCCTCTATGAGATTGTCGAAGAGTGTGAAAAACCAGCAGTAAACGCAGGCCAGCACGCTGCCCTGGGTGAAATAAGCTTCGTTGTCGACCGGAATGGAATTGCCGCAATGCTCGAAAAAGGCGCGTACAAACTCGTTATCCGGGTAGATCAGGGTCGGGCTGGCGCCAGCTTCGGCGCTGCTGACCGGCATCGCGCGTATCACCTCGATTCCGTCGGGGAGAACGCTCAGCAATTGCTCGATTTCGACACCGGCAACGACGCTGAGCAACAATTGGCCCGGCTTGAAATTGAGTGCCGCCAGGGTCGCCATGCAATCGGCGGGCCGAGTCGCGATGACGACGCATTCGCTATTGTCGACCACCGACTGATTATCCACCTGTACCGCGCAATCGTACTGTTCCGCCAGCATGGCGGCCTTATCGCGATTGCGCGGACTCAACAGCACGGGACCGCGATACCCGCCGCGGCGGACGCCGCGGATGGTGTATAGCGCCAGTTCTCCAACGCCGATAAAACCAATAGTTTTCATTCGTGTCTCACCGAGAATTTATTACGCCCCGAATGGTACTGCCTTAAGCCCCAAACGATCGTCATTGCGATACCCAAAGGGCATAAAGGAGCGCCAGCGACGCGGCAATCTCCAAATGCTTAATACGAGACAGAAAGATTGCTTCGCTGCGCTCGCAATGACGGTCGTTTGGGGCTTGAGTAAGTGCCATTCATTAAGCCTCGATTTGTGCTCGCCGCGCAACCTGGTAAGCCGACGGAATGACGAGCCCGTCGCGCCGGCAGGTTCCGATTTCGTGGTCACTGAGCGGCATCGCCGGAGCATATTACAAAGCGGCAAAGCGGTACAGCGAGGTGCGCCGAATCGTGATATCTTTCCTGCGCGATGAATCCAGCCATTTTACATATCAGCGCTGAACCGATCGGCGCCGGCCAGGAGCGGGTCTGTTACCAGCATCCCGACGACGAAAGCAAGGTCGTCAAGATCCAGAAAGGCGACAACGACACGCAAACCCGGCGCGAACTGGCGCTTTACGCAAGCCTGGCGCGGCGTGGAATGAATGATTTCGAACATATCCCGCGCTACCATGGCAAGGTGCAAACCAACATCGGTAACGGTTTCGTGGTCGATCGCATCGCCGACCACGACGGCGCTGTTTCACGCTCCCTGTGGTGGCACTTCGAGCGGGGTTACCCGGTGACGGAGTTTCTACCCTACCTCGAGGAGTTGCGGCGTTACCTTCTCGACAAGCGCATCGTCTTCAGCGTCGATATGGGGCGCTACAATATCCTCCTGCAAAAACTTTCGCCGAGCCGGGCGCGCCTGGTCGTGATCGACGGCCTCGGCAACCATACCGCAATCAACTGGCTCGACAACATCGGTTTTTTCGCGCGGCGCAAGATCCGGCGGCGCTGGCAACGCTTCATCGGACGCTTGCACAATTACTCGGCTGAAACCATGCGGCGGCACGAAGGCAGTCCGAGAAAGCTGGAGGCCGCTTACAGAAGGCAGCAGCCGGGACCCTGAACTGCGTGCGCTAGCCGGCTTCGCTGGCCGACTGGCAGTCGATGCACAGGTTCGCGAAGGGTTGCGCCTGCAGGCGCGCATACGCGATCGGCTCGCCGCAGTGCAGACAGTCACCGTATTCACCGTCGTCGATGCGACGCAGGGCGAGTTCGGTGCGTTTCAGCATATCGTTCGCCTGTTGCTGGCTGGCGATCGCCATTTGCTGCTGTTGAATCGCATCGATGCGCGACACGCGGCCGACCGACTGCTGATCCAGCGTCACCGGCCCGGTAGAATCGCCGGCGTTGCTCAGTAAATCAGCGAGTTCCTGCTGCCGGTTCACCAACTGGTCGCGCAATTGCGCAATCTGGGATGGCTTGAGTTGCCCGGTCGACATGCTTCAGGATGATTCCCGGTTGACTTCGGTCGCCTTTTCGATGCCGTAATCGGTACGCGTTATCTTATGCTCGCGAGTGTGCTTGCGAATGGCGCGGTTTTTGGCGATGGACTCGGGACGCGCGTAGCCGCGGCCGTGATCCAGGTGCACACAACTGCAGCGGTAACGAACCTGGCGGGGCTTGATCCCCATATTCACCAGGCGCTCGCCGAATTCGCGATCCTGGCCGCCGTACTGCATGCGTTCGTCGAAACCGTTGGTGGCGATGACGTGTTTTTTCCAGGTGGATGAGCTGTGCCCGTTCCGGGTGGCGCGGGTGATGGTGAAGGCATCCAGGATCGCGCCCACCAGCGGATCCGAAAACAGTTTCGATATCTTCGGCGTAAAGGCGACGCCGTGCCTGAGCAGCCAGCCGAGGCGAGTGCTGTTTCCCGCCAGTATGTCCTGCTTCGTAATCGCCTGCGATACGTCGAGGGGAAGCTTGAAGTATCCGCCCGACAGCATCGTGTTCTCGGCGGACAACTCGACATGGTTGCTGACGAAGCCGGGGTGGGGGATGCAGTCGCCATCGGTAAAAATCAGGTACTCACCACGACTTTCGGCAATCGCCTTGTTCATGATGCGGCATTTCCGGAAACCGTCGTCCTCCTGCCAGATATGGCGAATCGGGATGTCGATCTGCGATTGTAGCGATTCGATGACGGCGCGCGTCTCGTCACCGGATCCATCGTCGGCGACTATGATTTCAAAATCACGAAAGGATTGGACGGAAAATCCCCACAGGGTTTTTTCCAGCCATTTCGGATGGTTGTAGGTGGTGAAGATGACCGAGGCAAACATCAGCTTAGCTTGTCGTAAATGGTTTCCAGTTTTGCGCATTGCTTGCGCAGGTCGAAGTGTTGTTCGACGCGTTTGCGTCCCGCCAATCCCATATCGTGGCGCAGGTTCGAGTTTTCCAGCAGGGTAGCGATATTCTCGGCAAGCCCCGCCACGTCTTTCTCATCGCTCAGCAGCGCGCTAACCTCGTCCTCGACCGCTTCGACCAGTCCTCCGCTGCGGAAGCTGACCACCGGCGTCTGCAGGGCCTGGGCCTCGAGAAACACCATGCCCAACCCCTCCGCGTCGCCGCTTTGCGCGGTGATGCTGGGCGCTACGAATAACCAGCTTCGCGACAGGTGTTGACGAATCTCGGCGGCGCTGGCGGTGCCGGCGAAGACGACGTTGAGGCCGCGCACCGAGGCCTCCCGTTGCAGCTCCGTATCCAGGTTACCCGCGCCGATGATGGTCAGCATTAGCTCAGGGAAGCGCGTCTTGAGCCGCTCCATGGCTTGCAGCAGGTAGGTGCAGCCCTTTTTCTCGACCAGGCGGCCGACGAATAACAGCGATGGCCGTGTGGATTCTTCTTTGGGCTGGCTGAATTTGTCGAGATCGATGCCGATATAGTGTTGTATCAGCTTGTTTTCGGGGCAACCCCTGGCGAGCGCCTGTTCGGCAATAAAGTTCGAAACCGCGACGACCCCGTCGACCTGTTCGAAAAAGCGGCGGCTGATCGAATGCCCCGTCCGTGCGTTTTCATGCTTGGTAATGTCGTGCCCGTGCACGGTGGTAATGACGGGCCGGTCGAGTCGAGCGCCGATTTTCACCGCGTCGATACCGTCGTTGAAAAAATGAGCGTGAATCAGCGCCGGGGTCTCGCTGGCGATGGCCCTGATCCAGCGTTTACCGCCGCCGAGCCCGTGACGCAGCAGAAACTTGGACAGTGAACCCAGGCTGCTGTGATCTTCGAGCAGGAGCTTGTCGCTACCTTCGAGTAAATGCAGGCCGGAGTTGTCGTGCCGATAACCGCAGAAAACCGGCCGGTAAGTTGGCAGCAGGCGCCCCTGGTCGGCGATGAAGGTCTCCGAGTAGGACAGCAGGCGTTTGCGGAAGAGGGCGACGGTCGAAGTCAATATCGTTTGTTCAGGTTGCGGATCGATATTCTGGCGGGGCGCTACCGGCCCCGTCAGGAATGGGCCAGGCTGCGGCGAATTTGCCGCAGGGCCATGCGCAATTTAACATATCGGCCGATATCGCGCAGGGGCAGTTTGTCGCCGAAGAGGAGATCGCCGAGGCGAATATTCCATTGTTCGCATTTTTGCTCGATGACGTCGAGCACCGGTGCGGCGCTGGCGGGCTCGATCTTGCGGCATTCGCGCGCAATCTGATTTATGGTACGCAGCAGGAGGCTTCGATGAGCCCTGATCTGCGCGTTGCTCTCGGCGAACTTGCCGGACTGCTCGACGGAGCCCATCCAGTCGATATAGGAACCCCTTTGGTACTTGCCGCCGGTGGATCCGTGCGGATGTTTGCGATACAGGTAGACGTCATCGGCCAGCAACAGCAACGAATTGGCGGCGGCGAACATCTCGCTGAAAAACAGCAGGTCTTGCGCCATGCGCACGCCGACCTGGAAACGAAGCGAGCCGAATTTATCGCGCCGAAACAGTTTGCCGCCGATGTGACCGCGGCCCCGGGCATGTTCGAACAGGGTTGTCAAAACCGCGTCGCCCGTAATCAGTTCGGCACGCTGGACGCGATCCGGCGCCGGCCGTCGATCATCGTCATTGAACAGCACCAGGTTTCCCTTGACGATGTTCGCGGAATATTGCTCGGCGGCCTGGTACAGCTGGCTCAATGTCGTCACCGGCAGGATATCGTCCGGGTCGAAGAACATCAGGTAGCGACCACGCGCATGCTCGAGGCCGGTGTTACGCGCGACGCTGACACCACCGTTAACCGTGCTCTCGATCAACTGGAACCTGTGCGGATGGTCCCTGGTAAACTCGCGGCAGATCGCAAGGCTATCGTCGCTCGAGCAATCGTCGATGAGAATGACTTCGCAGGGATGGGGAAAATCCTGTGCGAGCAGGCTCTCAAGACCTTCCTGCAGGTAGGCTGCAACGTTAAATACCGGAACGATAATCGACACCATCGGCTCGTCCGCGCTGCTGCGGGCGACGCTCATGCGGGACTGGCCCGGGCCTGGCCTGATTCGCCGGGGCCGAGCCTGGCCAGCAACAACGCGACGAAAACAGCCACGAACATGGTTGCCGATTTGCCTTCGAAATGATCCTCGCCAAGGCAACCGATGAGATAAACCAGGCAGATAAACATCAGTGCGAGCCGCGCCGTTTCCGCCTGCCAGTCAGCCGCCCGGTGCGATAATGCAATGTAAAGCGGTAGTGACAATACCAGCAGGAATAAAACCAACCCGGGAATGCCGCGAGTGGCGAGCGCGGCAATATACTGGTTGTGTGCATATTTTTTCCGTTGCACGTAGCGATTCACCTCGTAGCGTCTGAAATTTGCCTTGGCCATTACCTTGAACCCGCCTACGCCGACCCAGGTCACGGGGTTTTCGAGGAATATCTTCCACCCGGTTTTCCATAACTCCATGCGCTTTCCAAAGGATCCCAGGCGCGAGCGGCCACGGTGGTCGTCACTGGCAAAGTAGGTGGAAACATTTGCAGTGACGTCATCGATCCGCTTATTGATTACAGGAATTGAATAGGAACTGACGAACAGCACCAGAATGCCGGCGACGATAGCACCCCTTTTCCATGCGGGTAGTGAGCGTGACAGGTAAAAACCAATGAAGACGCTAAGTACCATCGCCGTTATCAGGGTGGTTCTGGAGAGGCTGAGAAAGACCGTCGATACACCGATGGCTGCGCCGCCGAGGGCGATCCATCTGAGCGCCGATCGCGGTAACTTGAGAAAGTAGAAAAAAGGAATGCCGGAGAGGCAGAGCTGGATCGGACGGAAGGCATTGGGATTCATACCCTGCAGACGATGATCGATCCCGCGCAGCAGGTCTACGCTGATATCGGTCAAGGAAACGGCAGCGCTGCAAAACAGTATCAGCACGACCGTTCTGTCGGAAATCTCGAATCGCATGAACAAGTAAAAAAGCGGAATCAGGAACAGCAGGTAAAAATGCCGTCCCCACAGGAAGGAGCTGCCGCGACCGGGTTCGCCATTGGCGTAGTAACAGAATGCGATCCAGGCGAAATTGCCGACCAGTACGGCAAAAAACACTCGCTCGAGCCGGCTGGTCTGCCGTAGCTGGCGCCAGTTGCGGGCCAGGTATATCGCCACGCCGAGAATCAGCAGCACAAACCAGGTCTTGGCGGTATCGGTATAGCGCGGCAGCATGACGACGAACAGCGCGAACAGGGTCGTCACCAGGGCGCCGGGAATCTGTTCTCTGGAAAGGTATAAGCGGGGTTGCATTCAATCTTCTCGATGCGCAATATTGCGCCTGGTGTCGCGGATAGCGAGCGACATCTTATAGTAATGGCTTTAATATGTCCCCGTTGCAGGCTGGCGTTTTGGCTTTGACGTCAATGAATTGCCAACGCTCCCGCGGTGCACAGGGCTACGGCATAGTGACTCGGATTCAGGCGCGAAGGCGCAAATGTGCCCCCACTCCTCGATGTTTTTAGATTTTTTTCAAAACTAACTCCGAATTTCACCCATTTGGGTGATGTACCGCTGGCATTAAATTGGCAACCATAGAGTCCGTGAGATTACGACGCAATCGGGATCAAGGATCGGAGTTCGACAATGACTAACAATACTATGACTTCTCTAACGGGGAAATCCGTGGTCCATCCCTTTTCGCTGGTCGGCATTGCACGCCGCGATGCGGGCTAGCGCCGATTGGATCAGGTGTGTACATCCGGACAGTGACTGTCCTGGTCAATTCTTGGTTGTTCGACCACTAGTACTCCGACAATTTTGCTTTGATGGATAGTTAATGTAAACTCTAAGGTATTT
>JAAEPH010000078.1 GCA_024232855.1 Gammaproteobacteria bacterium | reverse complement strand
GATGGCTAAATCAACCAAGTCGCGGGCGGATATCACGCGGGCTGGTGGCGCTTACAGCCGGCAGACAGGCTATGCGCAGGCATCGTCTACCCGGGCAACCGGTATCGGTTCGGCTGCCGGGCAGGTTATCAGCACTGGCAACGCCAATGACTGGTGGGAATAAAGGAAGAGACCCGGCGCCGTACTTCAAAATAACGTGCAATCCCTCGGGCGGCACGATATCAACGCACCGCTGCGCGTTGCAAATGCCGAGGCTGCTGCATCAGCGCAATGGGCGGGTGTTGTTGAGAAGGCCGCTAAAGGGTTCGGTGATGTATTCACCGGTCAATCGAAAGCCCGGGGTGCGCTTACCCTTGCAGAATTGAGGGCCAAGCACACGACAGAAAACAATGCTTTGCAGACCTTGCTCGAGAATAAGCGCTCGTTTGAGGTTGGCGGCGAAGGCAACCCTGAGCAGTTTGAGGCATACGCGGAAAATAACTCATTGTTGGCTGGTGAGGTAATGCTAACTAGCGACATTATGGCCGACGTAATGAGCTACCAATAT